>NZ_JBMDKB010000019.1:0-150859 GCF_057809495.1 Allobosea sp. FG18 | reverse complement strand
TCTCGTACTCGACGTGAGCCGTCGAGATCGTGATGCCGCGAGCCTTCTCTTCCGGAGCCTTGTCGATCTGGTCATACGCCGTGAACGCAGCGCCGCCCGTCTCGGCCAGAACCTTCGTGATCGCAGCCGTCAGTGACGTCTTGCCATGGTCAACGTGACCAATCGTTCCAATGTTGCAGTGCGGCTTGTTCCGCGAAAACTTCTCTTTGGCCATGACACCCTTGTCCTCGAAGGCGGCCCTTCGGGCCCAGAAACGCGGTCGCATTAGGGGTTTTTGCGCGGCGACGCAAGATTGGTCGCGTTCGATCCCGCACGCGAGAGCCGTGCGACGAAAACACCCGGCTGGCACGGGCAGCTATCCCGCCCTCACCGGCTTGCGCCAAGCGCCCGCATCGGTAAGTTCCCGGAATCATACTGAGGGGGGCAGGATGGTTCGGCGAAAAACGAGGGGTTTCTGGCGCGGCGTTGCCTTGCTGAGCATGGCATGGAACGGGCCGGCGGCTGCTCTGGAACAGGCGCGACCATCGAAGCCCGCTCGGGACTGGGCTCTCCTCGTCAGCCCCTATGCCTGGGGAGCCTCCCTCAAGGGCAAGGGTTCGCTCGCCGGAATCAGCACGAGCATCGGCATTCCCTTCTCCGACGTCCTCGACGAACTCGACCTCGCCGTGATGGGCAATGCCGAGGTCACCAATGGCCGCTTCGGCTTCTATGTCGACGGGCAATATGTCGAGACCAGCCAGAGCAAGCATCTGCTGGCACATCGAGTCTCGCTCGGCGTCGCCACCACCCGGCTGTCGGCCGGCGCCTTCTTCAAGCTGTACGAAACCGAGCTTGGCGGAACGACGGTCTTCGGTCGTCCGCGGTCTCTCTCGTTCGAACCGACCGCCGGCATTCGCTGGACCAGGCTTTCCGGCGACGTCGGTGTGCCAGGCTTCGGTTTCGGCAAGGCCTCCGGATGGTACGACCCTTTTGTCGGCCTCAGGATCAATGCGGATCTGACGGATCGCTGGAACCTGTTCGCCGAAGCCGACGCAGGCGGAACCGACGCGTCGCAGTACAGCCTCCACGCGCAGGCCTATCTAGGCTACCGAATGCTGTTGCTCGGCCGTGAAACGACCTTGCGAGCGGGCTACCGCGCGATCCACCAGAACTATGCTGCCGACGACTTTACCGGGCGAAGCCGCTTCCGCTGGGACGTGACCCAGCATGGGCCGGCCGTCGGCCTGACCATGCGTTTTTAAGCGCCTATCTCAGGACAAGCAGATGATTCGAGAAAATCGTCGTCGCGGCGGCCACGTCGCGGCTTTCACCCTTGCCGCGGCCCTGATCGCACAAACAGCTGCCGAAGCCTGTACACGGCTGGTCTATTTCGGCGCGAGCGGACGGGTGGTGACTGCGCGCTCGATGGACTGGAAAAGCGATGTCGCGACCAATCTCTGGATCATGCCGCGCGGCGTCGAGCGAACCGGCGAAGCCGGACCGAACTCGATCCGCTGGACCGCGAAATACGGCAGCGTCATCGCCTCGGGCTACGACATCTCGACCACGGACGGCGTCAACGAGGCCGGGCTTTCCGCCAACCTGCTCTGGCTCGTTGAATCCGAATACCCGAAGTTCGACGCCGGCTCGAAGCCGGGCCTGACGATCGCTGCCTGGGCGCAATATGTGCTCGACAATTTCGCCACGGTCGCCGAGGCCGTCGAAGCCCTGCGCCAAGAGCCGTTCACGATCATCACCGACGCCGTGCCGGGCGAGACCCGGCTGGCGACGCTGCATCTCTCGATGTCCGACGCGACGGGCGACAGCGCCATCGTCGAATACATCGGCGGCAAGCAGGTCATCCACCACGACCGCCGCTACCAGGTGATGACCAACTCGCCGATCTTCGACAAACAGCTCGCCCTCGACGCATACTGGAAGCAGATCGGCGGCACGGTGATGCTGCCCGGCACCAACCGGGCCGCGGACCGCTTCGCCCGCGCCTCCTTCTACGCGAATGCGATCCCGAAATTCGACGATCCGAACCGGGCCGTCGCCAGCGTCTTCAGCGTGATCCGCAACGTTTCGGTGCCGTTCGGGCTGAACACACCGGAGGAACCCAATATCTCCTCGACGCGCTGGCGCACGGTCGTCGACCACGCCCGCAAGCTCTATTTCTTCGAATCGGCGCTGACGCCGAACACCTTCTGGGTCGACCTGAAGAAGATCGATTTCGCGAAGGCCGCCGGGACGCGCAAACTCGATCTCGGCACCGACCAGGATCACATCTATGCCGGCGACGCCACGGACAGGTTCGTGGCGGCAAAGCCCTTCGCCTTCCTCGGCCTCACGCCATAGAGCCGACGGCGCAGCGGCTTACTGGAACACCCGCCGGTAGCGCTTCACCATCTCCGGATCGCCAGAGACCTTCTCGGGGTTGTCGGAGAGCTTCACCGCCGGGCGCCCGTTCGCCTTGGTGACCTTGCAGACCAGCGAGATCGGGTCGAGCGCGCGCGAGCCGTCCGGCGAGCAGCCGACAAGGTCGTTGGTCAGGTCCGTGCCCCAGCCGAAGGCCATGCGAACCTTGCCGTCGAAATGATGGTAGACGCGCTCGATCGCATCGACATCGAGCCCGTCTGAGAAGACCAGCATCTTGTCGCGCGGGTCGCGCCCATGCTCGCGCCACCAGGCCATGATGGTCTCGCCGGCCGGGATCGGCGGCGCGCTGTCGGGGCGGAAGCCGGTCCAGTCGGCGACCCAGTCGGGCGCATGACGCAGGAAGCTCTGCGAGCCGAAGGCATCGGGCAGCGCGATCAGCAGGTTGCCGCCATAGACCTGGCGCCACTCGTCGAGCACGCGGTAAGGCGCGCGCAGCAACTCCTCGTCCGAATCGGCGAGCGCCGCCAGCACCATCGGCAATTCATGAGCATTGGTGCCGATCGCCTCCAGATCGGCATCCATCGCCAAGAGCACGTTCGAGGTGCCGGTGAAGGCCGATCCCAGGCCCTCCTTCAGCGCCTCGACGCACCAGCGCTGCCAGAGATGGCCATGGCGGCGGCGCGTGCCGAAATCGGAGAGCTTGAGATTCGGCAGCTTCTGCAGCCGCTCGACCTTGTCCCACATCTTGGCCTTGGCGCGGGCATAGAGCACGTCGAGCGAGAAGCGCTTCTGGCCGAGCATGACTCGGCGCGCCCTGAGCTCGTTGACGATTGCGAGCGCCGGCACCTCCCACATCGTGCTGTGGGTCCAGGGTCCCTCGAAATGCAGCTCATACTGCCCGTCGACCTTGCGAAGGTCGTAATCCGGCAACTGGAAATCGGCGAGCCAGGCCATGAACTCCGGCGAGAACATCTGCGTCTTGCCGTAGAAGCTGTTACCGGCGAGCCAGATCAATTCGTTCTTGGTGAAGCGCAGCGAGCGGGCATGGTCGAGCTGCGCCCTGAGCTCGCCCTCGTCGACGATATCGGCGAGGCGAATATGCTTCGAGCGGTTGATCAGCGAGAAGGTGACCTGCACATCCGGGTGGAAGGCCCGGATCATCTGCAGCATCAGCAGCTTGTAGAAATCGGTGTCGAGCAGGCTGCGGATGATCGGGTCGAGCCGCCAACCGTGATTGTAGGTCCGCGTCGCGATGTCGGTGAAGATCATATCGAAGTCCGGGCCGGCTCACGGCGTAGGCGTTGGAACGGCGCGGGCGCCGGGCGAAGGAGAGCGCATCAGAACAGCGCCTTGAGCCCCGGCGCAAGCGCGGGCCACGCAGCCATGCCCAGCGACAGGACCATGAGGGCCACCAGCAATACGCCCAGCAACGGCAGCACCTCTCTGAAGACCGCCCCGGCGGGCACGCGCATGATACCGCTGACGACGTAGACGAGGATGCCGAGCGGCGGCGTCAGCCCGTGGATCATCAGGTTGACGACGAGCACCACGCCGAACTGGATCGGATCGAGCCCCGCCGCCACCGCGACCGGCAGCAGCAGCGGTGCCAGCAGCAGGATCGCTGCGCCGATATCGAGGAAGAGCCCGGCGACCAGCAGCACGAGATTGGCGAGCAGCATCACCGCATAAGGTCCGGCGCCGAACGCGGTGACGAGCCCGGCCATCTGCTCGGAGACCCGGTCGACCGCAAGCAGGAAGGCGAAGGGGGCGGACGCGCCGATCAGCAACCCGATCGCCGCAGCCTCCGCTGCCGATTTCCGCAAGGCGGCGAGCACCCCGCGCCCGTTCAGGCTGCGCAGCGCGAGGCAGGCGATGACGGCATAGGCGACGGCGAGCGCCGAAGCTTCCGTCACCGTCACCACGCCGAAGCGGATACCGACGACCACGACGATGCCGAGCCCGATCGCGGGGATGGCGCCGATCAGCGCCCTGCCCCGCTCGGCCGCGCTCGCCTTCGGCGCCGCGTCGACGACGCCGCGCGCACTGAGATGGATGCCGATCGCCAAGGCCAGCGCCAGCACGCCGCCTGCGACGAAACCGCCGACCAGAAGCGAGCCAACCGAAAGATTGGTCGCGCTCGCCAGGATCAGGAAGGCGATCGAGGGCGGGATGATGTTGTCGAGCATCGACACGCCGGCGACGATCGCCGCCGCATTGGCCGGCGGATAGCCGCGCGCCACCAGGGTCGGCGCCATGACCTTGGCCCCGAAGGCAGCATTCGCGACCGAGGACCCTGATGCGCCTGAGAACAGCACGCTCGCGACCAGCGCCGTCTGCGCCAGCCCCGCCCGCCAGTGCCCGACCAGCGTCGCGGCGAAGCGGATCAGGCGTTCGGCGAGCCCGCCCGCTGTCAGCAGTTCGCCGGCCAGCAGGAAGAAAGGGATTGCCAGCAGCAGGAACTTCCCGACGCCACCGACCATGGTCTGGACGATCGCCGGCTCCGGCATCAATCCGCCGAACGGCCCGGTCAGTGAGACGCCCGCCAGCAGGGCGAAGGGCAATGGCACGCCGAGCAGAAGCCCCACTCCCGCGACGAGCGCCGCAACCAGGCTCGGCGTCGGAAAGAGATCGAAGGAGAGCTGCGCCAATCCGTAGCAACCACCGCCGAGCACCAGCGCCGCCACCGCGCCGGCCCAGCCCCGCTCCAGCCCGGCGCGCAGAAAAAGCGCTATGATCGTCAGCCCGCCCCCGCAGGCAAAGACGGCGAAGCGCAGGGCCTCCGGCAGGCCGAGCACGGTGGAATGGCCGCCAACGAGCAAAGCGACATTCGCCCCGCCGGCCGCCAGCACGAATGCGCCATGGAAAGCGATGGCATCCGCGAGAATGGAAGCAACGCGCCGAGGTATGGCAGGCAGCAAGCGGACCAGAACATCAAGCCGCATCGCCAATGTGCCGGTGACGGCAAGCGGCGCGCCGACCGCGATCAGCGCGAGATGCAGCCAGATCGCCAATTCGTCCGACCAGACGAAGCCGCCGCCGAACAGATAGCGCTGCAGGACGGCCGCCATGACCACGAGAAACAGCGCCGCCAGGATCGCGGCGCCGGCGAACTCCAGCATCGTGCGGAATACGGCCTCCGCCCGTACCGGAAAGCCGCTCCCGTGATTTCGATCCACCGACTGGCTCATCCTGCCGCCATGCCCCGTCCGGACGCCCTGTTCCGGCCTCGCGGGCCGCGCGTCAAGCGGCCTGAATTGACATCATCCCTGTATTCGCCGCAGGAGCGGACTTGTGGCGGCGCCTCGGCCGGGATTGGATGGTGCCACCGATCCGCCTTTTCCAGCCTTCCAGAAGACGCGCATGGCTTCCGAAACGACCTCGCCCTTAGCCGGCTTCGGCACGGCCCCCGCCATCCCCTACGACCTCGCCGTCATCGGCGGCGGCATCAATGGCTGCGGCATCGCCCGCGACGCGGCCGGGCGCGGCGCTTCGGTCGTCCTGTTCGAGAAGGATGATCTCGCCAGCGCCACCTCCTCGCGCTCGACCAAGCTGATCCATGGCGGCCTGCGCTATCTCGAGCATTACAAATTCCGGCTGGTGCGCGAGGCCTTGATGGAGCGCGAGCGGCTCTGGGCCATCGCGCCGCATATCATCCGGCCGCTGCGCTTCGTGCTGCCGCATCACAAGGGCCTGCGCCCGGCCTGGCTGCTCCGGCTCGGCCTGTTCCTCTACGACCATATCGGCGGCCGCAAATTGCTGCCGGCGACGCGCACGCTCGACCTCGCCCATGACGCCGCCGGCCAACCGCTGAAGGACGACCGGGCCAAGGCCTTCGAATATTCCGATTGCTGGGTCGAGGATGCCCGCCTCGTCGTGCTGAACGCGATGGACGCCGCCGTGCGCGGCGCCGCGATCCACACCCGCACCCGCGTCACCGCCGCCCGTCGCGAGAACGGCCTGTGGCAGCTCGACGCGGACGGCCCCGAAGGCCGCCAGACGGTCTGGGCGCGCACGCTCGTCAACGCCGCCGGCCCCTGGGTCGGCGAGGTCCTGAACGGTGTCATCAACACCAATGCCAAGGCCGGCGTCCGCATGGTCCAGGGCAGCCATATCGTCGTGCCCAAACTCTACGATCACGACCGCTGCTACATCTTCCAGAACGCGGACGGGCGCATCATCTTCGCCATCCCCTACGAGCAGGATTTCACGCTGATCGGCACGACCGACCGCGACTATCACGGCGACCCCGCCGAGGTCGTCGCGACGCCGGACGAGATCGCCTATCTCTGCGCCGCCGCGAGCGAGTATTTCCGCCAGCCCGTCACGTCGGAATCGGTGGTCTGGACTTATTCCGGCGTGCGCCCGCTCTATGACGACGGCGCCTCGAAGGCGCAGGAGGCGACGCGCGATTACGTCCTGACGCTCGATGCTCCCGAGGGCGAAGCGCCACTGCTGTCCGTCTTCGGCGGCAAGATCACGACCTATCGCCGCCTCGCCGAGGCCGCGATCGCAAAACTGGCGCCGCTCGCGCCTTGGGCGGCACGCGCCGAATGGACGGTTGCCGGTGCCTTGCCCGGCGGCGATTTCCCGGTCGGCGGTTTCGACAAGCTGGTTGGCGAGATTGCCGCAGCCTACCCCTGGCTCGAACGGCGCAGCGCGACGCGGCTCGCCCGCGCCTATGGCACCCGCGCCCGCGACATCCTCGGCGATACGAAGAGCCTCGCCGATCTCGGCCGGCATTTCGGCGCCGATCTCTACGAGCGCGAGGTGCGCTACCTGATGAAGGCGGAATGGGCGCGCCGGGCGCAGGACGTGCTCTGGCGCCGGGGCAAGCTGGGCCTGCGGCTCTCGAAGGCCGAGAGCGAAGCGCTCGACGCGTTCATGCGGCAAGTAGCGCTAGCGGCCTGAGCGAATTTCGAAGCTTGCCGTCGGCCCTCCGAACCGCGCCGTCATCCCGGGCTTGACCCGGGATCCATCCGAGGGCTCGGGAGCTTTACGATGGATCCCGGATCGGCGCTGCTGCGCAGCTTGTCCGGGATGACGGACACCTCGGGTTGGAGGCCTCACGCTACCTGATAGGCGAATTGCCCCCCCTCGACCGAAACCTTCGCCTCGGTCAGCGGCTTCTTCTCCAGTTGCAGGTTGAGGATCGCCCGCGACAGCGCCGGCAGCATCGAGTTGGTGATGATGTTGTCGATCATGCGCCCGCCCGAATCCGGGTCGTTGCACTGGCCGACGATGTGTTCGACCACCGCGTCATCATAGACGAAGGCGGCCTTGTGGTTCTCGGCCAGACGCTTGCCGATGCGGCCGAGCTGGAGCCGCACGATTCCCGCCAGCATGTCCGAGGACAGCGGATAATAGGGGATCGTCACGAGCCGCCCGATCAGCGCCGGCGGAAAAACCTTCAGCAGTGCAGGCCTGAGCGACACCGCCATCGCCTCGGGATCGGGCTTGGCCGCGCCATTGGCGGACAGGCTCATGATCTCGTCAGTGCCGACATTCGAGGTCAGGATGATCAGCGTGTTCTTGAAGTCGATGCGCCGGCCGGTGCCATCCTCCATCTGGCCCTTGTCGAAGACTTGGAAGAACAGCTCGTGCACGTCGGGATGCGCCTTCTCGACCTCGTCGAGCAGCACCACCGAATAGGGCTTGCGCCGGACCGCTTCCGTCAAGCGACCGCCCTCGCCATAGCCGACATAGCCGGGAGGCGCGCCCTTAAGTGTCGAGACGGTATGCGCCTCCTGGAACTCGCTCATATTGATGGTGATGACGTTCTGCTCGCCGCCATAGAGCGATTCCGCCAAGGCCAGCGCCGTCTCGGTCTTGCCGACGCCGGAGGGGCCGCAGAGCATGAAGACGCCGATCGGCTTGTTGGGATTGTCGAGCCTGGCGCGATTGGTCTCGATGCGCTTGGCGATCATGCCGATGCCGTGGCCCTGCCCGACGACGCGCTTGTTCAGCGTCTCCGCGAGGTTGAGCACGGTCTCGATCTCGTCCTTGACCATCCGGCCGACAGGGATGCCGGTCCAGTCGGAGACGACTGAGGCGACGGACTGCTCGTCGACATGGGCGTAGATCATCCGGTTGGCCGGATCGACTTCGCTCAGCGCCGCGAATTTGGCGTTGAGCGCCGCGCGCGATTCCGCCGGATCGACGGCTGGCTCGGACGCCGGAGCTTCGGCTTGGGCCGGCGCGGACGCGACATTCTCGGTCGCCTCCGGTTGGACGGCATCGGCCGTCGACTGCGGCGCCATCTCGCGGAGCTTGGCCCAGAGCGCCTTGATCTCCTTGACGATGCTAAGTTCACCCGTCCAGGCCCCTTCCAGCCCCGTCAGCTTCTCCCCCTTCTCCGCCATCTCGACCTCGATCTCGCCAAGCCGCTTGGTGGTATCCGTGCCGAGATCGGCATCGGCGGTCAGCGCCGCCTTCTCCTGCTCCAGAGAGGAGATCGCGACCCGCGCATCCTCGATCGCGGCCGGCGTCGCGCTCTGGCTGATGGCGACGCGGGCGCAGGCCGTGTCGAGCAGGCTCACCGCCTTGTCGGGGAGCTGCCGCGCCGGGATGTAGCGATGCGAGAGCGAGACCGCCGCGACGATGGCGGCATCCGAGATGCGGACCTTGTGATGCTTCTCCATCGGGCCGATCAACCCGCGCAGCATCGTACAGCAGCGCGCCACGTCGGGTTCATCGACCTGAACCGGCTGGAAGCGCCGGGTCAGCGCCGGGTCCTTCTCGAAATACTGGCGGTATTCCGACCATGTCGTCGCCGCGATCGTCCGCAAAGTGCCGCGCGCCAAAGCGGGCTTCAGCAGGTTGGCGGCATCACCCGTGCCGGCCTGCCCGCCGGCACCGATCAGCGTATGCGCCTCGTCGATGAACAGGATCACCGGCGTCGGTGAGGACTGCACCTCGTCGATCACCGAGCGCAGGCGCTGCTCAAACTCGCCCTTCATCGAGGCGCCAGCCTGCATCAGGCCGATATCGAGCGCGCAGACGCGCACACCCCGGAGCGGCGGCGGCACGTCGCCCGAAGCGACGCGCTGGGCGAAGCCTTCCGCGATCGCGGTCTTGCCGACGCCGGCCTCGCCGGTGAGGATCGGATTGTTCTGGCGCCGCCGCATCAGCACGTCGATGACCTGCCGGATCTCGTCGTCGCGGCCGAGGATCGGGTCCATCGTGCCGGAGCGAGCCTTGACGGTGAGGTCCTGCGAGAAGCGGTCGAGCGCGGTCGTGCCCTTCGCCCCTTCGGCCTGTTCGGCGCCGGGCGTGCCTGCCGCGCGCAGGCCCGATCCGTCCATCGGCCGCAGGTTTTCTTCTTCCGAGCTTTCCCAGATCTTGCCGTAGCCTGCGGCCAGTTCCTCGACCGGAATCTTGGAGAATTCCTTGGACAGACCGGAGAGCACGCGGCGCAGTTCGGTCGATTTCAGCGCGGCAACCAGCAGATGGCCGGTCCTGATCTGCGTCTCCCCGAAGAACAGGGTCGCGTAGTGCCAGCCACGGTCGAGGATATCGACAATGTGGTTGGCGATGCCCGGCATCTCCGTCTCGTTGCGGCGGAAGCCCTCGACCACGCCGCCGAGCTCCATCAGCATCTTGGCCCGGTCGAGCTTATAGTGATCGGCGGTCAGGGTCAGGTCGTTCGAGGTACCCTGCAGGATCTGGAGCAGCCAATGCGCCAGCTCGACATTGCGATTCCCCGCCCCCTTCGCCTGCCTGAGCGCCTGCAGGAAGGTGTCGTAGCCGACCCGGTTGAGCTTGCCTGTGACGGCTTCGAGGCTGATATCGGCCATGGTCGTCCCCTTCAGTGTCCGGTAGCGGCAGTGCGGCTTCGTTTCAGGCGCAGGCTTTCGGCGGGATGGAAGCGGGCGTCGCGGCGTAGCGCCCCCTCCTCGACATTCCAGTTCGGCGCCATCCAGCTCGTCCAGCCGAGATGGCCGGACTGACCGAGCCGGACCGGCTTCACCGCACCGACCGGCAGGGCAAGCTCGACATCCCATTCGAACTGCTCGCCGAGATGGAAAAACACCGCATCGGCCAGGGGCTCGCAGCGGTCGCCATCCGGCAGGAAGCGCGCGAACTGTTCGAGGTCGCGAGCAACGATCTTCACGCGGAACTTGTCCTCGACGCTGTAGACGCTGCCGCCCAGCAGCGCGTCGCTGCCCAGCGTGCAATGCGAACCACCGAGCCGCGTCCGGTCTACCGGGTCGAAGACCAGCCACATGCCCGTAAACTGCTCGATCTCGATATCAGCCTTGAACAGCCCGGCGAGGAAGCGCCGCAGGCGCGAGGCCGATTTCGCCTGCGCGCCGATCAGCCCGGCATGGGCGAGCTTCTCGGCATCGGGCACGCTGTCGCGCTTGAGATAGGGCTTCGAGCCCACCCCGATCATGCTGCCGATATACGCGGCGAAACGGTCAAGATCGGGCCGGTCATGCTGGGCGACAGGTCGCGAATCCGCCCAGGCCCGGTAGAACAACTGCAGGAAGCGGTGGTTGAAGATGTCGAGGAACCGCGGGAACGCGTCGTCGCGCGCCAGCGTCCAATGATAGCTCTCCTCGGTCGTCGCCAATGGCAATGGCCCCTGCGGGCCGAGCAGGCCGAGGAACTTGACGAAGAGCCGCAGGCGCCCTTGCCCGTCGCGATCGGCTTCCGCGATGCTCGACGCCGGAAAGTCGAGATAGGGCTGCTCGCCCAGCGCGACATACTCGTCGCGGCGCGAGGCGACGTCGCCGACGCGCGGCCGGTCGGGGAAGCTACGCTCCAGCCGGCGCATCGCCGCATAGAAATCGAAGCGCCAGGGCTCGGCCTCGAGCTGCGCCTGGTAGTCCGGCGCCTTCTCCAGCGGGGTGGCCGCGTCCTCGCTCACAGGATGCGCCTCGCACCGGCGCGCGGCGGAAAGCGCATGACTTCGCCGCGCTCGACGGTGCGGATCACCGTCTGGGTGAAATGGTTCATCGCCGCATATTCGGCGAAGAAGCGATCGAGCACCGCCCCGAGCAGGAAGACGCCCGAGCCCTCGAACGCCTTTTCATCGAGCAGCACGGTGATTTCCAGCCCGCGTGCTGCACCGGTCCCCGCCCGCTGCGGAAAGCGGCGCACCACGGCGCGGCTGTCGACGCCCTTGATGCCGCGAATACGCCGCTCGGTGGCGCTGTCGGCGAGATCGGCAAAGAGCGAGAGCAGTTCGCGCAGTGCCTCGCCGTTCTCGCCGGCGCCGCGCTGGACGAGGCCGAGATGATTGAGGCTGATCAGATTGACCAGCCGCCAAGTCACGACGCCTGTGCTCGCGGTCTCCGAGCGCAGCTTGAGCTGGGAGACGACCGGCTCGCGCGGCGGCGTCGGCCCGGCAAGGCAGGCGATGTCGAGCGAGACATTGTCGATCAGGCGGAAATCGGCGCCGCCCTGCCCCGTCGGCAGATGCTCGGTCAGGTGCCGGTTGGAGCAGAGCGCCCGCACGCTGAGCTCGGCGACGGACGCGGTATCAGACACACCGGCCGGCTCGACCAGCGAGATGAACATCTCGGTGCCCGTATAGTCTGAAGCCCTGCCCTGCCGGCGCTCGACCGAGGAGCGGCGGCGCGGCAGGCGGCGCTGCGTAAAGTGCAGCCCCTGCGTCGGCGAGGCGCCCTCCGGCGAGGAATAGAGCGGGTGGACCGGCTGTTTCTCCCGCCCGCCGACATAATGCGCGTGGACCGAGAGGATGCTGTGCGGCTCGTAGTCGAGCGCGCGGCTGCGGTCGGGCACGACATGGAACTCGTGCTGGTTCGTCTTGACCGGGATGCGGTCCGCCGTCTTCTCGAACAGGTTGATCGCCGGCGCCGCATAGAGCGCGAACATCTCCTTGCGCACGGCGGCAGGCAGCCGCGTGTTCGCCTCGTCGAAGACGAAGATGATGTCGACCGACTTGGCCTTGAGCTTCGGCATGATGCCGGCGAGCCCTTCCAGCCGGAAACCCAGGAACTTGCGCGGGAACCAGAACAGTTCGCGCAGCAGGTCGAAGCCGCGGAAGACGCGGGTATCGGCCGGCAGCAGCGCCTCATCCTCGTCGAAGCCGATCTGTTCGAGCCGGCAACCATCGCCCGATGTCACCACCGGATCGCCGAATTCGTCGAGATGGCGAAAGTGGATGCCGATGCAGTTCGAGAACAACTGCTCGTAGAGCGCCACCGCATCGGCCTCGCTGCCGAGCAGATGGACCGGCAGTTCACGGGTTCGACATCCGGCGAACCAGCTCGCCGGGTTCTTCAGCGCCTGCGCGGCCGAGGGCTCCTGCTCGCGATCGGCCATCATCCGGTGGGTCAGCGAAATGCGCAGGCCGGACAATGCCCGCGGGCCGGTGCGCAGGCCGAGCGCCTGCAAAGGCCCAGGAGCCGGGATGTACTCCGCTGCCGTGATCTCGAAGGGCCAGAGCGTGACATCGCCGCCGAGGCGATAGCGGCAGGCGACCCGGCGCTCGCGCTCCAGATAGGTCGCGTCGATATAGGAGCCGCGCGCGATCCGCATGCCCTCGCGGAGCGCCGGATCGGAATAGGTCGGCACCACGCCGGCCAGCAGCGCCGAGGGCGTCGGCGCCAGATAGTTCGGCAGCAGCTGCTCGATCAGGTTGTTGGTGAATTCGGGAAACTCGTGCCGGAGCTTCAGCTGGACGCGCGCGGCGAGGAAGGCCGCGCCCTCCAACAGGCCACCGACCATCGGGTCCATGCGCTCGCCGGCCAACCCGCCGAGCCGCTCGGCGATCCCCGGATATTCCTCGGCAAACTCCTTGCTGTGCTCCATGAAGAGCCGAAGTTCCTGATTGTAGAGGTCGAGAAACTCCTGGTTCATCGCGTCACCGGCCCTTGATGGCGATTTTACCTGTGTCCAGCTCGAGATCGGCAACGAACTGGACGGGAATATTGAGCGGTTCGCAATTCAGATCGGCGCGAACGAGGAAACGGACTTTCAGCTCGGCCGGGTCGAGGCTGTCGTCGCGCTCGACGGCGACCGATTTGCGGATCAGGCGCGGCTCGTAGCCGACCAGCACATCGGCAAGGTCCTCGCGGATGGCATCGACGCGATGCTCGTCGATCGAGAGCCGGGTCAGGTCCGGAAAGCCGTGGTTGAGCACCGAGCGGCGCACATGGTCGAGCCCGGAAAGATCGAGGCACGAGCCGAGATTGATGGTGTTGACGAGCGCATCGAGGTCGAGCGCGATCTCGCGGCGCAGCTTCTGCTCGGTAATCGCGGCGCGAGGGGCGGCCCGGCGCGGCGCAATCACGCGTTCACCGCCCTCGTCCCTCAGGTCGAGCGCGGTCTTCGCATCCTTTTCCAGATGCGCCTCCCGGAATGCGAACATCAAAGGCGGCCTGAGCCGCTTCTTCGAGACGGGATCGACCATGATCTGCCACGCTGCCGGCAAGGTATCGGCTCCGGCACGGGGCCGGAGCCGATACGCTTCGTCTTACTTCGCTTCCTTGGCCTTGATGTCGTACGACATGGTGATCGGCGACTCGAGGGTGCCGTCCGCCTTCTGCGCCTTGTACTCGTATTTGATCTTGGCGTAGTTCAGCGAGAACTGATCGGTCGGGATGCTCGAACCGCCGGCGGCGTCGCCGGACTGATAGCTCGACACCAGTAGGTCCTCCAGCGTCAGCACATAGTAGTCCTGCTGCTTGTCGCCCTGCTTGCGGACGAAGAGCACCGCCTTCTTGATGTGCTTGCCGGTGGCGCAGAACAGCGCGAGATTGGCCGAGGCCTTGCCGACCGAGGACGTGAAATGCACGTCCTGGAAGCTCGCCTTGCCGGCGCCGCCGCCCGCATTGGACGCATGCGAGCCCGCATTGCTGATGCCCCAGGAGAAGGAATCGACCTCGATCGTATCCTTGTGCTTGGAGTCCTTGCTTTCGCCCTTGATGCCGTCGATCTCGAGCAGGAAGTCGCTAGCCATTTTTACCTCCAGGGTAGGAATTGCATGGGCACGCGGATGCGAGCCCGCCGTGGACGCACTTCTCCTGTCGCGCCGCCCTCACACGGCCGGCGCGCCAAAGATCCTCGTTGTCGCCGTCACCGGATCAGGTGACGGTCACTGCTTGGGAGCTGGCAGTCGCGAGACCAGGCTCAGGCCGATATCCATGCCTTCGAGCTGGAAGTGCGGCCGCAGATAGAACTTGGCCGAGTAGTAGCCAGGGTTCTCCTCGTCCTCGAAGACGTCGATGCGCGCATCGGAGAGCGGGCGCCGCGCCTTCGTCTCTTCGCTGGAATTGACCGGATCGCCGTCGACATAGTCGGTGATCCACTCCTGCAGCCAGCGGCGCAGCGGCTCCTTTTCCTTGTAGGAGCCGATCTTGTCGCGAACCATGCACTTCAGGTAGTGCGCGAAACGCGAGACTGCGAACATGTAGGGCAGCCGCGCCGACAGGTTGTCCGAAGCCGTCGCCGCAACCCCGTCGGGGCCGGAGAACGCCTTGGGCTTGTAGAGCGACTGCGCCCCGATGAAGGCGGCCTTGTCGGTGTTCTTGCGATGGATCAGCGGGATCAGGCCGGATTTCGCCAGCTCAGCCTCGCGCCGGTCGCTGATCGCGATCTCGGTCGGGCATTTCAGGTCGACGCCGCCATCATCCGTCGGGAAGGTATGCGTCGGCAGGTTCAGAACCTCGCCACCCGACTGGACGCCGCGGATGCGCGTGCACCAACCATATTCCTTGAAGGCGCGGTTGATGTTGACCGCCATCGCGTAGGCCGCGTTCATCCAGGCGTATTTCTCGCCCTTGTGCCCGTCGGTATCCTCCTCGAAGGCGAACTCCTCGACCGGTTCGGACTTGGCGCCGTAAGGCACCCGCGACAGCACGCGCGGCAGGCACAGGCCGACATAGCGGGAATCCGCCGCATCGCGCAGGCCCTTCCAGGCCGCGTAGTCCGGCGTGTCGAAGACCTTGCCGAGATCGCGCGGATTCGACAGCTCCGTCCAGGTGTCCATGCCCATCAGGGTCGGGTCGGCCCCGGCGAAGAACGGCGCATGCGCCGCCGCCGCCACCTTCGACAGATCGCGCAGCAATTGCACATCGGTCGGGACATGGCTGAAATGGTAGTCGCCGACCAGGCAGCCGAAGGGCTGTCCGCCGAGCTGGCCGAATTCCTGCTCGTAGACCTGCTTGAACAGCGGGCTCTGGTCCCAGCGCGCGCCGGGATAGGTCTTGAGATTGCGGTAAAGCTCGCCCTTGGAGACGTTCATCACCTTGATCTTCAACTGCGCATCCGTCTCCGAATTGAAGACGAGATAGTTGAGACCGCGCCAGGCGCTTTCGATCTTCTGGTATTCGGGTGCGTGCAGCACCTCGTTCATCTGCTCGGTCAGCTTGGCATCGAGCCGGGCAATCATCTCCTCGATCGTGTCGATGACGTCGCCCTTGATCAGGGTCTGGTCCGCCAGCGCCTGGTTGACCAGGGTCGCGACCGCGTTCTCGACCTCGGTCGCCGCCCGTTCGGTCTTCGGCTTGAAACTCTGCTTCAGGATCGACGAGAAATCGTCGATCTCGCGCGTTTCGACTGCTGCCCCGCCGGGCCGTTGGGTTTGTGCTTCCGCTGCCATTGCCGCCTCGCTCGCTTAACCGCCTGCAGGCCCTGCCCCCCGTCCCAAATGGGCGGGATCGCTTCAGATCATCCGGAATATTGCTCCTGCGAAAACCGGTCCCGGCTTTCGCGGCCGGCGCAGGCCTGCGCCCTGCCCTCAGTTCGCCGTCTTGTCTTCGGAAGGCTCGCCCTTGCCGAGCTTGTCCTTCAGCGCCGCCATCAGTTGAGGATCGGCCAGCAGCGCCTTGATCTGGTCGCTCGCGGCCATCTTGCCATCCATGTAGCGCAGCAGGTTGGCGAGCTGCTCGCGCGCCTCCAGCAGCTTCCCCGTCGCCGGGATCTGGCGGGCGATGGCGGCCGGGTTGAAATCGTCGAACTTCGAGAATTTCAGCGCCACCGAGAGCTTTTCGTTGCTGTCGTCACCCAGCTTGTTGGGCACGTTGAAGGACACGGCCGGCTCGATCGCGGCCATGCGCTGATCGAAATTATCCATGTCGAAGTCGAGGAACTTGCGCTGCGAGATGTCGCTCTTCTCGACCGCCGAGGCGTTGCCCGACAGATCCGCCATGACGCCCATGACGAAAGGCAGTTCGACCTTCTGCTCCGCGTTATACGGGTCCTCGTAGGTGATATGGACCCGAGGCGGCCTGTTGCGGCGGATGAACTTCTGTCCAGAATCTCCAGCCATGTGACGTGCCCCTCTGCATTCGTGCCACGCAGACGTAACGTGACATCCTATCCGTTTTCACCCGTCCTCGATATAGTCGCTTGAGCGTGACGGGAGGTTCAAGGCGATGACGAAAAACTTCCCTAGCTATCGACTTCCGGGACCGGCACGACATCTGGCAGGATGTTGCCGAGAAGCGACATGAAATCATGCTGCGCCAGCGCACAGGCCTTGTCCATCAGGAGCGGCGTCGGGTGCGAGGGTTCGACCTGGCGATAGAAGGCGGCGACCGCCCTCATCGCGTTGACCGCATCCGCACGGCTGCCGATTGTGATCGCCGACGGCCCCGGGGCAGGCGCGGGAACGGCCTCCTCGGCCGCCTCCACGACAACATCCTCGCCATCGCTCCCGTCGGAAGCCTCCTCGCTCGCCTCGGCATCGCCGTCGGAGCTGTCCTCGGCCTCATCGGCGCTGTCGGCGTAGCTCTCGTCCGTGTCGCCGCTGGTTTCGTATTCGCTTTCCGCCTCATAGCCGTCCGGCGCGGGCAGCCGCTCCAGCGGCAGCCGGAACCGGCGCTGGTCGCCGATCTCGAAGACCGCCTTGTCGACCTGGTCGGGGAACATGATCTGGATGACCTCGATCAACGACTTTCCGATCAGCTGCTGCGCCTGCCCGATCAGCAGGACGGCCGGGCTCGAAGGCTCGGTTTTGCGAAAGTAGCCGAGGCAGGCAGCCAGCGTATCCTTCACATGGAGGATGCTCGAAAGGCTGCCGGGACTGAAGGTTGCGGTGTTTGCTGCCGACCCTTGCGGAGCGGCCGCCACGAGCTCCGGCCCCGTCGCCTGATGGCCCGGGACGCGCCGTGCGACCGCCGCGTCGAGGAAGGCGGCGATCTGGTCCAGCAGCGTCGCCAGGCGCGGAAAGCCGAGGGGATGATCGACACCGACCTTCTCCAGCCAGGTCGCGCGCAGGCGCGCGAGCGCATCCCGCGCCGCATTCACCCGGCCGAGCACCGCGACCAGATCCTCGGCTTCGACCTCGCCCAGCGCCGCCTGGATCGTGCTCGCATCGGGATGCTGCTCGCCGTCGACCAGCTTGGTCTCGCCGCTTGCCACGAGCTGGCTGCGGAACATGAACGGTCCGATCCGCCGGCTGACGAAGAGCGGCGCGTGCTGCAGCGGCAGCACCACCGTCGCCAGCTCGTCGAGCCCCTGCAGGGCGACCTCGCGCATCACGAAATCGCCGTCCATCGCCCTGGGATGCATCTCGTCCCAGTACGAGCCGAGGAGATCGGCCATGGCTGAGAGGCTGGCAGTGAAGCCCGGCACGTCGCGGTTGAGGATCGTCAGCTTGGCCGCGAGCACGAAGACCCTGAGATCGCGCGAGCGCTCCAGGAGCTTGCCGAGTTCGGCGAAGGCGGCGGGAAACTCGATGCTCGTCCGGTCGAAGGCGATCTGCCGCCCGTCATCGTCGCGGCGAAAATACGAGGCCGGCAGCGCGACCTCGAGCCGCGCCGTGGCGTTCATGAAATCGAGATCGTCTTCGAGATCCGGCCCGCAGGGCTCCTCAGCCGAGATCGGCTTCGTCAGTTCGGCGAAATTCAGGCCCGCCATCGCTCTCCCCGCGGGAGCATTTCCGCACTTCCCCGAAGCGCCAAAATGCTCCAAATCTTTGTTTTATCGCATTTTCTTCACGCGAACCGGCATCCACTTCGCTCGAAAATGCGCTAGCAGGAGCGGCGGCCCGGTCACGGCCGGGGTCGCCGCAGCCACTTCGTATCGTGCTTCACTCGGTACGCAGCCGGGTCTCCACCCGGCGATTGTCGCCGGAAAGCGGATCGGCCGCGATCGGCTTGCTCTGCCCATAGCCCTTGGCCACCAGATTGGAAGCCTTGACGCCATGCCCGCCGAGGTAGCGAACCACGGCCTGGGCGCGACGCTGCGACAGGTTGAGATTGTAAGCCGCGCTGCCGGCAGCGTCGGTATGCCCCTCGACCATGAAGGTCTGCTTCGCGAGCTGCGGCGTCTTCAGCGCCTTGGCGAACTCGTCGAGATTGAGCTTCGCCTCGGGCTCCAGCTCGTCGGAATTGTATTTGAACTTCACGACGAGATCGAAGGCGCTGACCGGCTTGGCCGGCTCGACCACCTGCCCCGCCCTGGCGCATTCGGCTTCCGTGCCGACGCAGAGGCCGCGCGTGATGGCGGGCTTCGGCGCCACGGCCGGCCCGAAATGCTTGACGATGTCGTCGGCCTTGTAGGTCTGCGCCCCCGCCCCGTTCGCCGTGGAGAGAACCAAAGCGCCGGTCAGGGCGACAAAGGCAGTGAAGCCGGGCTGCTTGCGCATGGGAACTCTCCCGCTGAGTGTCGCCATCTGGCGGTCGATGACTTAGGGATGAAAGGATGACTCCAGAAATAACCTACGTCAATATAAAAATAGCAGCACGAATCGAAAGGTTCAGTTGATGCCATCCGCCCTGAGGCAAGAAAATAGCACTGCATCTTTCTCGACACCAAAGGGGAAAGACGAATTTACTATTATAAAGTTCGAAGCCGGCGAAGCTTTGAGTGAATTATTTACGTATAATGTCGAGGCGGCCAGCAAGACTGAGAATGCCGACCTGCAAAGCATCATGAGCGAGAAATGCGCGATCAAGTTCACGCTCAAGAACAAGAGCGAGCGCGTCCTGAACGGCACGCTGGTCGACGCGCAATGGCTCGGCAAGCAGGATGATCTCTACATCTACCGCTTCACGCTCAAGCCCTGGCTCTGGCTGCTCTCGCAGCGTGCAGACTGCCGGATCTTCAAGAACAAGACCGCCTTGGACATCATCAAGGAGATCTTCAAGAAGGAGGGCTCGGCGAGCTTCGACGACCGCACCAGCGAGACGCTCCAGCCGATCGACTACTGCGTTCAGTACCGCGAGACCGATCTCGATTTAGTGCTGCGGCTGATGGAGCAATACGGCATCTACTACTATTTCAAGCACAGCGACGGCGACCACAAGCTGGTGCTCTGCGATTCCCGCTCCGGCCATGACCAGGTCCAGGCCGCGGCCGAGCCGAGCTTCCAGGGCGACGCCTCAGGCTACGCCTTCGTGCCGCAGGGAAACCGCTTCCCGCGCAGCGCCGTCGAGCACCTGACCCAGTGGTCGACGATCCGCCGCCTGCGCACCGGCAAGTTCGAGCTCAAGGACTATGATTTCGAGAAATCGGAATCCGATCTCACGGCCCGCGCCGAGGAAGGCTTCCCGAAGGCCAAGTCCTACGAGGCCTACGACTACCCGGCCGCCTACACCAAGCGCGACCAGGGCGAGCATTTCGCCCGCGTGATGGCGCAAGCCGAGCAGGCGCAAGACGACCGCCGCTATGCCGGCGGCGACGCCGCGAGCCTCTATCCCGGCGCGCTGATGAAGCTCATCGACCATCCGACCGGCGCCGAGAACAGCGAATACATCGTCGTCCGCGCGACCCATGCCTATGGCATCCAGAGCTATCGCTCCTCGGGGCGCCGGGACGAGGCGCTCTATCACGGCTCCTACGAGCTCCAGAAGAGCGACAAGCGCTTCCGCGCGCCGATCGTGACGCCCCGCCCGACCGTCTACGGGCCGCACACTGCCAAGGTCGTCGGCGAGAAGAACAAGGGCGAGGAAGGCGATATCGACGTCGACGAATATGGCCGGATCTGGCTGCGCTTCCACTGGGACCGCGAGGACGGCTCGACCTCCTGCCGCACCCGCGTCGCGCAGATGTGGGCCGGCAAGGGCTGGGGCGGCCAGATCATTCCCCGCATCGGCCAGGAGGTCATCGTCGAATATATCGAGGGCAATCCGGACCTGCCGCTCGTCGTCGGCGCCGTGGTCAACGACCAGCACAAGCCGCCCTACGAATTGCCGGCGAACAAGACCCAGTCCGGCCTCAAGTCGGAATCCACCGACGGAGCCGGCTTCTCCGACACCTATAACGAGATCAAGTTCGAGGATCGCAAGGACCAGGAGGTCCTGGAGATCCGAACCGAGAAGGATCACAAGATCACGGTCAACAACATCGAGACCCGCGATATCGGCGAGCGCTACGACGGCGGCGGCTATTCGCGCGAGACCACGCTGAAGAAGGGCGACGACAAGCTCGACGTCCAGAACGGCAAGCTCGACATCGAGGCGCTCCGGGAGATCAATCTCAAGGTCGGTGAGAGCACGATCAAGATGACGCCCGGCAGCATCGAGATCAAATCGCCGACCATCACGATCCATAGCCAGGCCAAGACGGAGGTGAAGAGCGATGGCATGCTCGTCATCAACGCCCCGATGGTGAACATCAACTGACCACGTAGACCCATCACGACAGAACGGCCGGAGCCTCCATGTCACGCCTGCGCTTCAGCACCGCCCGCGAAGTGTTCGAGACCTACCCCTCGGCCCATCAGGCCGTCACGATGGCGCCGACCACCGAGCCGCCGCTGGCTTTCCTCGGCCGGCTCGTCAGGGGTCCGGCGCCGACGGAGGCAGCGAGCTTCTGCGCCTTCCTACTGCCCCGGCGCGAGACGGTGTGGTGGGCGCTCCAGGCGGTTCGTTCCATGCAGCCACCCGGCACGCAGGACCCCGGCCTTGCCGCCGCCGAAGCCTGGGTGCGAGAGCCCGGCGACAAGACCCGCTTCGAGGCGCTGCGACAAGCGCAGGCCGGCGACAGCGCGCGACCCGGCACCTTCGTCGCCTGGGCTGCCGGCTATTCCGGCGGCAGCATGTCGGAGAGCAACCCGATCCCGACGCCCCCGGACCTGACCGCGAAGATGGCCCGGATCGCAGTGCTCAACGCGATCAACCGCCTGCCGGCGCGCGAGCGCGACGGCGCATTGCGCACCTGCGTCGAAGCATGCATTCGTTTGGCTGAAGACGATGCCGGCAAGCGCTGATACCTCGACCCAGGCCGGAACGGGACGTCCGCGATGGCGCTGACACTGACGATCGAGAACGAAACCTCGCTGCCCGATGGCGGCCCGCTCAGCGTGACCACCAGCGGCGGGCGCGGCCTCGACATCGGGCGCGACCAGCATCTCGACTGGGCGCTGCCGGACCCGTCGCGCGCCGTCTCCGGCCGCCATTGCGAGATCCGCTTCCGCGACGGCGGCTGGTGGCTGCGCGACATCTCGACCAACGGCACCTTCGTCAATGGCGGCGAGCACCGCGTGCAATCGCCCTACCGGCTCCAGAACGGCGACAGGCTGGAGATCGGCCACTACATCATCGCGGTCGCCATCGCCGACGAAGCCGGGCAGGCCTCCGGCGCAGCCGCCCCGCCCCCGCCTTATGCGGCCCAGCCGGAATCGCTGTGGGCTCCGAGCGAAGACGCCGCCCCGCCGATCGCGCGCCGCGACCTGATGCCACCGAACCACGCCAAGCCGGTCCACGCGGGCTTCATCGACTGGGCCGCCGATATTCCGGCTCCGAGCACCGACCCCGCTCCGCCACCGGCACGGGATTGGTCGCCGTCTGCCGCGCGGAACGACGAATTCGCCTGGGCGCCCCTCCAGCCGCAGCCCCTTCCGCCGGAGGAGCCGGTCGCACCGATTCCGACCCCGCGCCGTCCGCCGACGAGCAGTCTCGCCAGCGCCAGCCCATGGGACGAGCCCGCCGAAGCTGCGGTTCCGCCCGAGGCACCGGTTGAGCAGGCTCCCGAGCCTGGCTTCATGCCACCGCCCTTCCCGGCCGAGCCCGCGCCGCAACCGAATGCCCCCGCGCCGATCTCGATGGGCGAGTTCATGCAGCGCTTCGCCAAGGGCGCGGGCGTCTCGCCGCAGGCCCTCGCGACGCAGGACCCCGGCGCCTTCGCCGAGCAGCTCGGCGGCCTGATGCGGCTGATCGCCGAGGAGCTGAAGGGGCTGCTCGCCGCCCGCGCCGAGACCAAGCGCATCGCCCGCAGTACCAGCCAGACGATGATCCAGGCGCAGGACAACAACCCGCTGAAATTCTCGCCGACCGTCGACGATGCCCTGCAATTGATCTTCGGCCAGCCGCGCAGCGGCTATCTCGACGCCAAGCGTGCCTTCGACGAGAGCTTCCGCGATCTCAAGGCGCACCAGATCAAGACCTACTCGGCCATGCAGCACGCGCTGAAGATGCTGGTCGAGGACCTCGATCCGCAGGCGATCAACGAGGCGACGGCGCAGGATGGCGGTCTTGGCGGCCTGATCGGCTCGCGCAAGGCCAAGATGTGGGAGGCCTATGTCGCCCGCTGGGACGCCAAGACCGCGCCTTACGAGAACGGCCTCGTCGACGCCTTCATGATCTATTTCGCCGAGTGCTACGACCGCGGCGGGAAGTAGCCACGCTCTCCTCTCAAGGTGTCATCCCGGACAAGCGGCAAAGCCGCGCCGATCCGGGATCCATACCGGAACATTCATCGGAGAGGCTCAGGCATGGATCCCGGGTCTTCGCTTCGCTGCGCCCGGGATGACACCGCTGGATCAGCGCCGGGCGGGCCGGGCTCAGCCCTTCGCCGCGACCGCGGTGATCTCGATGGCATAGCCGGGCGAGGCCAGCTTCGCTTCGACGGTCGCGCGGGCAGGCGAATGCCCCTTTGCGACCCACTTGTCCCAGACCGCGTTCATCTCGCCGATCTTGCTGATATCGGTGAGGAAGATCTGGACGCTGAGGATGCGCTCCTTGCGGCTGCCGGCCTGCGCCAGCGTGTCCTCCAGCAGCGCCAGCACCTCCTCGGTCTGCTCGGTCAGCGAGGCGCCCTCCGTCTTCTCGGCGACATGGCCGGCGAGGAAGATGATGCCGTTGAAGATGGCGGCGTCGCAGTAGCGAGCGGCCAATCCGATGCGTTCGATGGTCATGGTCTTGCGTCCTGTCGCGGGAGAAATGGCGCAGCTCGCTTGGCCCGCCAATCCCGCCCGGTCAAGCCGGCGGCAGCGCCAGGATCTCCTGGATGGCGCGCGGCTGGAGCTGGCGCGGCGTGTCGTCCATCGCGACCTTGTAATAGCCGAGGATGCTGAGCTGCTCGTAGGTCGCCCAGATCGAGTCGTCCTCGAAAGCGGCCATCCGCTCCTCGAAATTCAGGATCATGCCGTATTCCATGCCGACGCCGCGCTCGATCGGCGGCGGGGTCGGCTTGCTGCGCTTCTGTGCCTCGGCCGCGGCGAAAGCGGCGAGCGCACCCGGCTGCCAGACCTGCTCATAGGCTGCAAAGATATCCGCGGCAGGTTCGCCCTTCCCTGTCAGCACCCTCCGGCAGGCATCGGCGAAGGCATCGGTCAGCCCGTTAGCCTCGGCCGCGGAATCGGCCTTGTTGTAGTCGGCCCGCAGCGGCTCGACATAGCCAAAGAGGTTTTCCAGCTGCCGCGCCGCCGGACCCGCCAGGAACAACCAGGGAAAAGCGCCGTCGATTGAGAGCTGGCCGGGCAGGAGATGCGCCGCCTGCTCGCCGTCATCGGCCCGGAAGAACTGGCGCACCGCCGCCGTGCAGCTGACATTCGGCACCGGCAGGATCGGCCGCTTGCGCCGGGCCGGATCACGGATAAGCGCCATGAAGCAGAGCGCCTCCGCGACGCGCCCGTTGCGGGCGAGCCCGTGGTTGAGCGCGCGCTTCTGGTCCGAGGACAGGCGCTGCACGATCTTGTGGCGGAAGCGCTCCTGCTTCGCCTCAACCCGGTCCGGGACCGTCCGCCTGCCCTTCGCCATCGCCCCTCGCAGCGAAAAAACGATTCCACCTCAGCGACTTCCGTCGCTTTCCTGAATCAATCTGCGATCAGCCGCCGATGATCACGGTCGGCAGGCCCATGATGATCTTGTTGGGTGGGCCCAGCGCTTCGATGATCGTGTCGCCCAGCCGGCAGGCCGGCAGGTTGTTGATCAGCACCGTCTGCGAGCCGTCGATGACCACGCCGAGGCCATGCGGCACCGGCGGCGGCACCGGCGTCAGGCAATTGTGAATGTCGGCACCCCCGGAGGCGCCGGTGATCATCGAGCCCATGCTGGCGGAAACGGCGTTCTTGGTCGCGATCTCGGCCGCGAGAGCGGCAGGCGCGCCGGGGGTTCCGGCGGCAGCCAGCGTCGCCGCTTCCGCCGCCTGCACCGTCGCATCGGCCGCGGCCTTGGCCGACTGGATCGCGGCGGCGGCCGCAGCCGGCACGCCGCGCCAGGCCAGCATGCCGCCGATGATCACGTTCATGCTGCCCGGTCCGGGCTGGAGCATACCCGGCAGCGGATGCAGCACCGGGTCCATGACGCGTGCGGCCGGTCCCTTGGGCATGCGGGCCTCCCTGCTCGAACGGACTCGTTCCTCTCAGCACTGCCGCGAAAATCGCTCCCCCGCATCCTTCAAGTCAATGACGGCGGTGCCTGAACGGCGCGCTAGCATTCGTTTGGTGACGCTTGGGGAGGACCCGTATAAGCTCGCCCAGCCTGCCTTCGAGTGAGCGAGACCGGAATGTCGTGGTACAGCAAGGTCGTCTGGTCGGAAGGGCTATTCCTCAGGCCACATCACTTCCAGCAGAGTGATCGCTATCTCGAAAACCTGCTGGAAAGCCGCGTCAGGACCATCACGCCCTATCCATGGGGCTTCTCGGTTCTGGAGATCGACCGCGACCTCGCCCAGCAGAGCCGCATCGGCCTGCGCCGCGCCGTCGGCGTGATGCCGGACGGCACCCCTTTCGCGCTGCCTGACAACAGTCCGCTTCCAGCCGCGATCGAGGTGCCGGAGAATGCGGCCGGCCAGATCGTCTGGCTCTCGCTGCCGCTCGCCGCCGCCAATACCCGCGAGGTCGAGAACACGCTGAACGGCTCGGCCAGCCGCTATGTCCCGGCGAACGAGATGCTGATCGATTCCACCGCCTCGCTGCGGACGGAAGAAGAGATCGACGTCGCCCATCCGCGCCTGACGCTGGAGCTGCGCAAGACCTCGAAGGCCGGTTATGTCGGCTTGGCCCTCGGCCGCATCCTCGAAGTGCGCGACCGCGCCATCCTGTTCGACGAGAAATTCGCCCCGCCGGTGCTGGTCTGCTCGGCCTACCCGGTGATCGAAGGCTGGCTCGACCGCGTCATCGGCTGGATCGACAACAAGCTGGAGGAGCTCGCGCGCTACGCCGCCGATCCGACGGCCGGCGGCGGCCTGCAGAGCGCCGATTATTTCGTGCTCCAGCTCCTCAACCGCAACATCCCCGTGCTCAAGCACATGCGCCGCTCGCGCTTCGTTCATCCCGAGCGACTGTTCTCGACCTTCCTGGCACTGGCCGGCGAGCTTGCGACCTTCACCACGGCCGAGCGCCGCGCCCGCGATTACCCGGCCTATGATCATGACGACCTGGAGAACTGCTTCGCCCCGGTGGTGCGCGATATCCAGGACTTCCTCTCGGCCAATCTCGGCCGCCGCGCGATCAGGCTGGAGATCGTCGAGCGGGCGCAGAACGCCTTCATGTCGACGATCCGCGACCGCAGCCTCGTGCGCAATGCGACGCTGGTGCTGGAAGTGGCGGCGCGCCGCCCGCTGACCGAGATCCAGGCGCAGTTCCCGCAGCTCTTCAAGATCGGCCCCAATACCAAGATGAACGAGATCGTCCATGCCCATCTGCCGGGCATCAATCTCGTCCATCTGCCGACGCCGCCGCCGCAGATCCGCGCGCTCACGGATCATGTATACTTCTATCTCGACCGCACCTCGCCGCTCTGGCCGGAGTTCAGCACGGCGAGTTCGATCGGCATGCATTTTTCCGGTGACTGGCCCGATCTCGAACTCGAGCTCTGGGCCGTTCTGGAGGGCAGGCGATGAGCGATCCGGGTTCGCCCTCAGATCCGTTCGGCCGCTCAGAGCGGACGATCATCAGGCCGAACCCCGGCGGGCGCCGCGCGCCCCTGCCGCCCGCTCCCGCCGCCCCGGCCGCGCCGCAGGCACCACAGCCCTACCAACCACCGCAGGTGCCCTCGCCCGGCGTTCCCGGCACCGGCGACGAATGGATGTCGCAGCCGGCGCCGATCCCGCAGCAGCGTCAGGCGCCGCCGCCTTCAGGCGGTGGCCAGTCCCTGCCGCGCCGCGACCAGCTCCTGACGCCGAACGCCAACCCACTGCTGCGCGCCGCCGGCCCGCTCCTGCTCCTGCTCGGGCGGATGCGCGCCAATCTCTCCAACGCCCCCTTCGCCCAGCTTCTCGGCCAGGTCGGCGAGACCATCGAAGCCTTCGAGCACGAGGTCCGCGCTGCCGGCGTCTCGGCCGAGACGGCGCAGACAGCGAAATACGTCATCGCCGCCACGGCCGACGATATCGTCCAGAACATCCCCGGCGACGACCGCCATGTCTGGACGCAATACAGCATGCTCTCGCGCTTCTTCGGCGAGCGCATCGGCGGCGTGCGCTTCTTCGAGATACTCGACAAGGCCAAGGCCGATCCGTCGGTCAATTACGACCTGCTCGAATTGATGCATGCCTGTCTGGCGCTGGGCTTCCAAGGCATCCACCGGACGTCTGCCGGCGGCGCCAACAATCTCCAGATGATCCAGCGCAACCTGTTCGAGACGCTGCGCCGGGTGAAGCAGCCCGATCCCGAACTGTCGCCGCGCTGGCGCGGACAGGCGATCGCGCAGGCCGTCGCCGGCTTCAAGGTGCCGGTCTGGTCGGTGGCGGCGATCGCGGCAGTGGCCCTGCTCGGCGTCTATTTCGTCTTCCGTGCGCTGCTCGCCGGCAATGCCGAAGCGGCCTCCACCGCCTTGCTCTCGGTCCATCCCAAGGGCGAAATCGGTATCATGCGCAAGGTCTTCTCGGCCCCGCCGCCGCCTCCCCCGCCTCCGCCGCAGCCGCCCAAGGTCTGCGCCGCCGTGCAGCCGCCGATCGTCTGCCTGGTGACGCCCAACGTCGTCATCGTGCGCCTCGTCGGCATCACCCTGTTCGAGCCCGGCCAGGCCGCCGTGCGTGCCGAGTTCCAACCGCTGATCGAGCGCATCGCCGCCGTGCTGGAACAGGAGGGCGGGGCCATCAAGGTCGTCGGCCACAGCGACAACGTGCCGATCCGCACCGCCCGCTTCCCGTCCAATCTCGCGCTCTCGCAGGCGCGCGCCAAGGCGGTGGGCGACGTGCTCATGACCAAGCTCAGCAAGCCCGACCGGATCACGACCGAGGGCAAGGGCGCCGACGCCCCGATCGCGCCCAACACCACCGCAGACGGACGCGCCCAGAACCGGCGCGTCGAGATCCTGATCCAGCGTCAGAACTAGGAGGGCGAAGCCATGAACCTCGCCACCTGGCTCCGCATCGTGGCCATCCTGATCGGCGCGCTCGCGCTCTCCGCGCTGATCTGGTTCGGCGGTCCCTTCGTCGCTTTCGGCGAGGTCCGCCCGTTCGAGTCTTTCTGGGTCCGCCTGCCGATCGCCGTGCTGCTGCTTGTCGGCGCGCTCGGCTGGATCGCCGTCATCGTCATCCGCCGCCGCAAAGCGACAGCAGCGCTGACCGAGGCGTTGGAAAAGGAAGAATCGACCGGCGACGGCGCCGCGCTCTCCAGCGCGATGAAGGATGCGCTGGCGACGCTCAAGAGCGCGCGCGGCAAGGGCGGCGACTATCTCTACGACCTGCCCTGGTACGTGATCATCGGCCCCCCCGGTGCCGGCAAGACAACGGCTCTGGTCAATTCCGGCCTGAAATTCCCGCTGGCCCGCGGCGCGACGCCGGCCGCCGTCGCCGGCTCCGGCGGCACGCGCTATTGCGACTGGTGGTTCGCCGAGGACGCGGTGCTGATCGACACCGCCGGCCGCTATACCACGCAGGACACCGACACCAAGGCGGAGAAGTCGAGCTGGCTCGCCTTCCTCGACCTGCTCAAGACCAATCGCCCGCGCCAGCCGATCAACGGCGTGCTCGTCGCGATCAGCGTCGAGGACCTGCTGACCTCCTCGCCCGAGGAGATCGCCGCCCATGCCGACGCGATCCGCGCCCGCCTGCTCGAACTGCACGAGCGCCTGAAGGTCGATTTCCCGGTCTATGCCGTCTTCACCAAGGCCGATCTGATCGCCGGCTTCAACGAGTTCTTCGGCCAGTTGACCGAGCCGCAGCGGCGCATGGTCTGGGGCCACACCTTCCAGACCGCCGACAAGACCCGCAACATGATCGGCGACGTGCCGCCGGAATACGACGCGCTGATCGAGCGGCTGAACGAGCGCCTGCCCGACCGCCTGCAGGACGAGCACAACCCGACGGCGCGCGCCCAGATCTTCGGGTTCCCGAGCCAGATGGCGACGTTGAAGCGCGGGATCGTCGATTTCCTGACCCGCGTCTTCGAGCCGACGCGCTACCACGCCAATGCGACTTTGCGCGGCTTCTATTTCACCTCGGGCACGCAGGAGGGAACGCCGATCGATCAGCTGATCGGTGCGCTCTCGCGCAATTTCGGTTCCGATCATGCCGGCGCCGCCTCCTTCTCCGGCAAGGGCAAGAGCTATTTCCTGACCGAACTGATCCAGAAGGTGGTGATCGGCGAATCCGGCTGGGTCTCGACCGATCTCGGCGCCGCGCGGCGCACGACCGCTTTGCGCATCGTCGGATTCGCTACCGTCGCGCTCCTCTCGCTCGCCGCGCTCGGCCTGTGGTGGACGAGCTTCTCGCGCAACAGCGATCTGATCACCGCGACCAATTACGGGCTCTCGGATTATCGCAGCGCCGCCGCGCCCGTGTTGCAGGAAACCACGATCTCGGACCGCAATTTCAGCCGCGTCCTGCCGCTGCTGCACAAGCTGCGGAACATGCCGGCGGGCTACGCGACGAAGAACGAGCCGACGCCGACCCTGGCCACCTTCGGGCTCAGCCAGCGCGACCGCCTGCAGAATGCGACCGAGATCACCTATCAGCAGGCGCTGGAGCGGATGCTGCGCTCGCGCATCATCTTCCGGCTGGAGGAGCAGCTCGAGGCCAACGCCAACAATCCCGGCTTCGTCTACGAGGCGCTCAAGGTCTACATGATGGTCGGCGGCCAGGCGAAGCTGGACCGCGAGCTTGTGACGTCCTGGATGCGGCTCGACTGGGCCGAGAACCTCTTCCCCGGCCCGGCCAATGCCAAGGGCCGCGAAGCGTTGGAAGAACACCTCGCCGCCATGCTCGAGCTCGATGACGGCACCGAAGAGCCGATCGTCAAGCTCAACCAGTCGCTGATCGAGCAGAGCCAGCGCACTCTGCGCCGCCTCAGCATCGCCGAGCGCGCCTATGAGCTCCTGCGCACACAATCCCGCAGCGAGAGCCAGAAGGACTGGGTGGTATCGCAGCGCGGCGGCTCCGATGTCCGCCTCGTCTTCGAAGGCGTCACCGGCGAGGATCTCGACCAAATCCGCGTGCCCTATTTCTACACCTATGACGGCTTCCAGAACGCCTTCATCGCCAAGCTCGGCGATATCGGCGACCAGATCGAGCGCGAGCGCTGGGTGCTGGGCGAAAACCTCGACCAGCAGGCGATTACCGCCCAGTACGCCACGCTCTTTCCCGACCTGATGAAGCTCTACAGCCGCGACTATGCCGCGAGTTGGCAGCGCATGCTGAAGCGCCTGAAGCTGCGGCCGCTCAATGCCGACAAGCCGCGCTATGTCGCACTCAGCGCCATCTCGGCCGCGACCTCCCCGTTCAAACAGGTGCTGGAGGCGCTCCGCGACGAGACACAGCTCACCAAGGAACGTCCCGACGCCAAGAAAGCGGTTGCCCAGGCTGCGGCACAAGCCGCCGCCGATACGCTGGCCCGGCGCGCCAGCAACGCGCTGAGCCGTCTCGGCGCCAATCTCCCGCTCGCGGCGCCCGGCATCGACCGTGTGCTGGCCGGCGGCGGTGCCGATACCGCGCTCGGCGCCGATATCGAGAGCCAGTTCAAGCCGTTCCACGTCCTGGTCGATGGCGATCTCGGCCGCCGGCCTGTGGACCAGCTCCTCCAGACCTTCTCCGAGATCAACCAGAACCTCGCCACCGCCGCGACCAATCCGGCGCAGTCGGCGGCGGCCAATGCGGCGCTGGTCCCGCTGATCGCGACCTTGCGCGCCAATTCCTCGCGCTATCCCGCGCCCTTCGACGGCATGGTGATCCAGGCGGTCAATGATTTCGAGGGCGACGCGACGGGCGCGACTGTCGCGCTGCTGCGGCAGGCCTTGGCCGAGCAGGTCACCCGCGTCTGCACCGAGGTGATGAACAACCGCTATCCCTTCACCAAGGCGAGCACCCGCGACGTGCCGCTCGCCGATTTCGCCCGGCTCTTCGCGCCCGGCCAGATCATGGACAAGTTCTACAAGGAGCGGCTGGAACCCTTCGTCGACACCTCCAAGCCGCAATGGAACTGGCGTGTCGACAGCCGCGTGGCCCGCGCGCTCTCGCCAACGACGCTGCGTGAGTTTCAGCGCGCCAGCGAGATCAAGGAGGCCTTCTTCCCGACCGGCGGCAACCTGCCCTCCTTCCAGATGGTGGTGACGCCGACCGCGCTCTCGGCCGATGCCGCCAATGCCAAGCTGGAGATCAACGGCTTCACCGTGACGAGCCAGCAGGGCGTCAACACGCCGACCCCGGTGATGTGGCCGGGCGGCGGCGTCGGCAAGACGGCGGTGACGCTGACGCTCGGCGGCAGCAGCAACAATTCCGGCGGCATGTTCAGCGGCGGCTTCTTCTCCTCCGGCCAGCAGGGCCGCGGCGCGCAGGGCGAGGCCAAGCTCTTCGAGAAAGAGGGTACCTGGTCCTTCTTCCGCCTGCTCGATGCCGGCTCGGTGCTGAAGCAGGGCGACAATGTCGGCTTCAACCTGAATGCCGGCGGCCGACAGGTCGGCTATTCCTTCGGCGTCGGCTCGCTCAAGAACCCACTGATCCTGCCGGCACTGCGGGAAATCCGCTGCCCGACCGGGATCTGAGCCTTGAGCTGCGGCCTCTTCGGCAAGCTGCCGGCCAAGCGCGACTTCATCGCGCTGAACGCCCCCTCCGGCTTCCTCGGAACTTATGAGAAATGGCTGCAGGGCGGCCTGACCGCGAGCCGGCTCGAGCTCGGCAATCGCTGGCAGGAGGCTTATCTCAACGCCCCGATCTGGCGCTTCTGGCTGGGCGGCGCCCATGGCGGACAGACGGTGGCGGGCGCCTTCATGCCCTCCGTCGACGGCGTCGGCCGCTATTTCCCGCTGACGGTCTTCGCCGCCGCCAGCCCGGGCGCTGCGATCCCGCCACCGGAACTCGACCCGCAGGACCGATGGTTCGAGGCGATCGAGGATTTCCTGCTTCAGGCGCTGGAACCGCAGGCGAGCTATGAGGCCGTGGCGCACCGCCTGACCGCCCTGCCCCTGCCCCACGACCATCATCTCGCCGCGCCGCCACAGGACATGGTCCGCCTCTCGGACGGCACGATCGTCAGCGCCGCGATCGCCTCGGGTTTCCCGGAGAGGCTGGCGGCCCTGCGGGTCGAGGACCATGCCCGCGCCTATGCCCATGCGTGTTATCTTTGGACCGTCGGCGGCCCGAATTTCGAGCCGCTGGCGCTGACCGGCCACGCCTTGCCCGACCCCTATCTCTTCGCCGGCCTGCTCACCGGCCGCTTCGACGGCCATCTCGCGCCCGAGCGCGCCGGATCATGAGGGCGATGCCATGAACGACGCCCCCCACCGGAACCCGGATTTCGAGACCGGCTGCATCAGCCATACCGGCAAGGTCCGCACGGCCAATGAGGACAATTTCATCCTGCGGCCGGAGATCGGCCTCTGGGCGGTCGCCGACGGCATGGGCGGGCACGAGAACGGCGCGCTCGCCAGCGCGACCGTCGTCGCGGCGCTGGAGGCGGTCGGCGCCGCCGGCTCCGCGCCAGACCTGCTCGCCATGCTCGAAGCCGGCGTGCTCAAGGCCAATGACGACTTACGCGCCGAGATCGACCGGCGCGGTGCGACCATGGGCGCGACATTGGTCTGCCTCCTGATCCACCAGCGCCATTTCGCCTGCCTCTGGTCGGGCGACAGCCGCATCTACCTGATCCGCAGCGGCATCATCGCGCAGGTCTCGCGCGACCACACCGAGGTCCAGGACATGGTCGATCGCGGCCTGCTCACCGCCGATGAGGCGAAGCGCTCGCCGCGCCGGCACATCATCACCCATGCGATCGGCGTGCATGAGACACCCGAGCTCGACCTCGAAAACGGCGAGATCGCCGATGGCGACACCTTCCTGCTCTGCTCGGACGGGCTGACCGAACATGTCACTGACGCCGAGATTCTGGCGGCCGTCGAGGCCGGCGGCGCGCAGGCCGCCTGCGACACGCTGCTCGCCCTGACGCTGGAGCGCGGCGCGCGCGACAACGTCACGGTGGTGATCGTGCGCTATCGACAGGGCGCAAGCGAAAGGACACGCTGGATGCCGAACCGATCGATGCGAGGGAGCACAACGCCATGAGCGACGACTCCGAGCGCACCGTCCTCGCACCCCGCGCCAATGCCCGCATCGGCACGAAGCTCAACGGCATCTACGAGATCGAGAGCCTGATCGCGGTCGGTGGCATGGGCGAGGTTTACAAGGGCCGCGCCATCCAGACCGGCGATGCCGTGGCGATCAAGATGATCCGACCCGACATGGCGCGCGACGACGCCGTGCTCGCCCTCTTCCGGCGCGAGGCGGCGGCCCTGCACAACCTCTATAACGAGGCCATCGTCCGCTACTACGTCTTCGCCATCGACCCGGTGAGCGAGACGCCCTATCTCGCGATGGAATTCGTCGACGGCCAGCCGCTTTCCGAGCGCATCCAGCAGGGGCCGCTCAGCGTCGAGGAAGCCGACATCCTGCGCCAGCGCGTCGGGCCGGGCCTGCATGCCGCGCACCGGCTCGGCATCATCCATCGCGACATCTCGCCCGACAACATCATCCTGCCGGGCGGCGATCCCTCCCGCGCCAAGATCATCGATTTCGGCATCGCCCGTTCCAGCATCCTTGGCGAAGGCACGGTGATCGGCTCCGGCTTCGCCGGGAAATACAATTATGTCTCGCCCGAGCAACTCGGCCTCTATGGCGGCGAGGTCTCCGGCCGCTCGGACATGTATTCCTTCGCGCTGGTGCTGGCGCAGGCCCTGACCGGCCGCGCCATCGACATGGGCGGCAGCCAGGTCGACATCATCGACAAGCGCCGCCGCCTGCCCGATCTCTCGGGCGTCGACGCACGCATCCGGCCCCTGCTCGCGCGCATGCTCGCGCCCGACCCGAAGGATCGCCCGACAGATATGGCCGAGGTCGCCAACTGGCAGGCCCCCACCCCAGGTAAGAAGGCCGCCGCCAAGGCGCCGAGCGGCAAGGCCGCTCCTGAAAAATCCGGGCGCTCCCCCCTGCCGCTCGTCGCCGGCATTGCCGCGCTCGCGCTGTTGGCGGGCGGCGGCTTCTACGCCTGGACGATGATGGGCGGCGGGCAGCCGGCGCGGGTGGCGACCAACGATCCGCCACCGCTCTCGGAACAGCCCTCGGCCAGCGCGCCGGCAGCAACGCTGAACGCACCGCCTGCCCTGACCGAAGCGCCTGCCGCGAAGACCCCGCCGGCAAGCGTTCCCCCGGCGCTGACCGAAGCACCGGCGCAGCCATCGCCCCCTGCGACGCCGGCTCCCACGGCCGAGAAGCCTCCGGCGCCATCGAGCCCACCCGCGCCGCCTCCGGTATCACAGCCTCCGGCCGCGCCCCCGCCGGCCACGCAGCCGCAGACCGGGCAGCAGCAGCCCTCACGGCCGCAGCGCCCCCCATCGGGCTCGCAGGTTGCCGTGAACACCGAGCCGCCACAGCAGCAAGCCCCCGCGCGTCCGCCCGCTGCCGAGCCCGTCAAGCCGCCAGCAGCCGTCGAGGTGAAGCCGCCGGAGCCGCCACCCGTCGCCGTCGTCATTCCGACGCCACCCTTAAGCCCGAGCGTCTCGCCGCCGCAGGTCGCCGCCATGGTGCCCGACCCTGAGCCGCGCACGCCGGCCGAGCGCATCGAGCGCTATGTCCGCGACTACGATGGCGGTTCCTGCTTCTTCCTCTGGCCGCTCGAGATCGGCGACCGCAAGGCGACGCTGGAAGGCTTCGGCAGCTCGTCCGCACCTTTCATCGCGTTCGACAGCGCGTTCAAGGCGGCGCAGGGCTTCGAGGCGCAGATCCATCTGCGGCCCATGACCGAGGCGCAATGCCCGATGGTCGATTTCCTGCGTCGGCCCGGCATCGGCATCGACCGCAGCCCGCGCGTCCAGATCGGTGCCTTCAACATGAAGAGCGGCGACATCCTCAACGGCTCGGTCGAGGCCGGCGGTGGCCAGAATCTCGATGTCGTGCTGATCGGCGACGATGGTCTCGTCTACAATCTCGCGAGCTTCATGAAGCGCGAGGGCGGCAAGGTGACCTTCAACCTCAAGCTCGAATCGACCGGCGGCGCCGCCCGCCCGCAGACCGTGCTCGCGCTCGTCACCAAGGAGCCGCTGCCGGCGCTCTCCGGCCCCAATCCTTCACCCGCGAGCGAGTTCTTCGCCAATCTGAAGCTCGATCTCGCCCGCCAGAGCGGCAAGCTGGGCCTGGGGATCAAGTATTTCCGGATCGAGTAAGGCGCCGGCCTGCGCTATCGGACCTGACTGCAGCGGCTTGCAGCGCTGCCTTTGTCATTCCGGGGCTTCGCAAGAGCGAAGAACCCGGAACCCACGACTGGGTGAGCCGTCCAAAGCCGGGATAAGAGGCCCAGCCCAGTCGTGGGTTCCGGGTTCGCGCCTGCGGCGCGCCCCGGAATGACAAGGGTGGAGGGCGGTCTCGAACAATCCGATCAATCCTCGCGATAGAGCACGCCCCACTCATCCTGCCAGACGCCGGCCTTGTCCTCGACCACGATCGGCGCCCTGATCTCGTTGGCGAGGCGGATCGCGGTGCGGAAGGCCTCCTTCGCGGCCAGCTCGTCGCTGATGAAATCATTGACCAGATGCCCGGCGGCGAGATCGGCCGGGCACAGCACATGCCCGAAGGCTTCCCCGCCACGCTGCGACAGCCTGAGCGTGATCGCATCGATCGGCGGCTCGTCCACCTGTTCGAAACGGTTGGCCGGCATGGGTCGTCTCCTTTCGATGCTCGCTGGGAGCGGATGGCCGCACGTGGCGGCAAGACGTCACTTCTTCGGTTGCGGCCGGGCGATGCCGGGCCCCTGCCCCGGCCTGACCGCGCTGTAGCGGTCGAGCCTGACCTTGATCATCTCGTTGAACTTCTTGTGGACCTCAGAGACCGTCAGCACCTTGGTCTCGCCGCCGGCATCGGCATAGAAGATCGGCCGGTTGGCCTGGGCCGGCTTGGGCAAAAGCTCGGCCGCCTTGACGCCGGGCTGCTCCTCCATGGTCTCGATGAAAGTCTGTGCCGCGTCGGGCCCGAGGAAGTGGATCAGGTAGATCTCGCCGCCGGTGAGATGGCGCCCCAGCGCCCGCTCCAGCCTGAGCGTGTCGCGCTTCAGCATCTCGGCGGCCAGCAGCGCCGAGATATAGGGCTCGCGGCGCATGTCGAGGATGCGCTGGCGCTGGGCAGCGTCGCTCACGACGAACTGCCGGCCTGACTTGCCGATCAGCTTGGCATCGGCGCCAAGACCGTGCTTCGTGCCGAACTCGTAGATCACGCCGAGCCAGGTCTGCTCGATGAACTGATAGAGCCCGGTCGCCGAGGAGGTCTGCGCCTTCACCGCCGTCGAGAACGAGGATTCCTTGTCGGCGACGGCCATCAGCAGGGTCGGGTCGGCACCGACGACCTTGCTGGCCCGCACGATGGTGTCGACGAGGTGGCGGCGGATCTTGATCGGCCCGAAAGTCAGGATCTGGTCGGGATCGCCGCTGGAGATCTGCGGCGGGGGCTGCGGTGCGCCGCTGGGCGAAACCGGTCCCGGCGGCGGCCCGCTTTGCATCTTCGGCGGCACCAGCAGGATGTTGGACGGCAGTTGCAACTGGTTGACCGGCACCTGTTGGGGCGGCGCCTCATCCTGCGGCTTGATCGCCGCGAGCGAGGGATCGTTGTCGAGGGCGAACTGCGCCGCCTGCCGCGCACCCTCCAGATCCTGCTCGACCGAGGACAGGATCAATGAGGGCCGGGCCGGCGCGTCCTTCAGTGCGGGAGCCTCGATAGCTGCGATCTCGATCCCGCGCTCCGGCTCCGGCCGCTCCTGCTGCTGGAGCCGCGCATAGGCCAATCCAAGTACCGCCGCCGCTACGCAGGCCACACCGGCTGCCACGGCTGCGATCGCCTTGCGGCCGGAGGAAGCCCTCTTCGGCCGGGCATCTGGCGTATCAGCCGTTTCCGCAGGCTTCGCGGATGAGGTTCGCGAAACCTGCGGAGGAGCGACCGCCGGTGGTGCCGCTGCGGCGGCAACCGCCTTTGCCGGAGCCGATCGCGACGGCTCCGGCACGGGCTGTCGCACAGGAGCGGGAGCGACCGGAGCCGGTGGAGGGCGCGGAGGCGGCGGGCTCGCAACCACCGGTGCCGCAACCGCTTCCGGCTTTCCCGTCACCAAATTCCGCAGCTTCTCCAGCCAACCAGCATCGCCCCGCCCGGCAAGCGTCGTGAGGTCGTCGACGAGGCGTTGCGCCGTCATTTGCGGCACGCCAGAATCGCGCGCGATCATGCCAGCAGCGGCCTTGCCCGACTGCTCTGACATCGTCTTCAGCGCGTAGAACCAGAGCTGGAGCGGCGTGCGCCGGCTTTCCAGCGGCGTCCCGGCCGCCGGATGGATCATGTAGTGGCAATGCTGGCAGGCGAAGCCGCGCAGCTTCGGGCGCGGCTCGAACTGCGCCGGCCGGCCGCAGGCGGGGCAGCTCATGCTCGTCCCGCCATGGCGCAGGCGCATCAGCGCGGCGAGGCAAGCCTCCTCCGGAAACAGCGCCTGGAACTGCCGGAAGCGCTCGCTCATTCCGCTGGCCCGCGCTCCATCGCCCCCTGCCGCAAGGTTACCCCTCGGAGGGGCGCTTCACAATCGTCACGCCCGCAGCAGCCCGAGCCGCGCGACATCCTTCAGGTGCATTGCCACCTCCTCCGCCGTCGCCCGCTCCGGCAGGCCGGGCACGGTGATGCCGGCCGCGCGGGTCTCGTCGAGGAAGGCGTTCATCGCGTCCAGCAGCATGCGCTGGTCGCGCGAGCCGTCGAGCAGGCTGACGAACTTGCGCACGACGACACCGTCGAGCTGGACGGTGCGGTGACGCAGATCGGTGACTTCGGCGGAGGTCGAGGCCTGCCAGCGCGCGATCTCGCTGGCAGCCGGCTTCTCGCTGATCGCCGTCGTCAATGGCGGCGCTTCCAACCTGATGTCGAGCAGCCCCGCCTTGAAGATCGCAATCAGGGCCTCTTCGAGCCGGGCGAGCTCACGCGCGCGGTCCGGCCCCATTTCGCCGGCCACGTCGCGGCAGGAACGTTCGACCAGCGCGTCCCAGGTGATGCTCGCCGGCCAGATCGCGCTGAGAATCCCCAACGCTGCCTTGCACAGCGGCAAATCGACCGCGAGCTGCACGCCCTCGTCGAAACTGAAGCGCTGGACGCCGGGCTTCTCATCGTCCTTGGCCGGCGCCTGCCGCGCATTGGCGGCCAGGTGATAGGGCCTGAGCGAGCCCGGACGGACGCCGCGCCTGAGCGGAATATCCGCCCGGCACAGCAGCGTCTCGCGAAAGGCCCGGCCGATCAGCAGGTCGAGCGTCTGCTCGCGCAGGGCCATCTGCTCCAGCGGCATCTTGTCCAGCATCTGCTGGGCCGGCCCCTTGGCGGCACCGTAGAGGTTCGGGAACGAGGCTTCCGCCAGAAACTGCAGGCCGTTCCGCTCGGCGACCGTGAGCACCTCGTGCAGTGCGAAGGCGCGCGCGCCGGGATTGAGATCGTCGTGGTAGAGGACGTTGTCAGGCAGCTCGTCGATCTGCTTCAGGCGCTGCCGCAATGCCGCGCCATGGAAGCTGTCGGGATCGCTGGCCTCGGCGATTTCCTTCAGGGCGGCGCGGGCAACCCGGACCCGTTCGCGCGGGTCCTCGATGCCCTTGACCGCGAAGAGCATGACGTCGCGCGCGAGATCGCGCAGCCGGCATCCGGGCAGCGCGTTGTAGCTGACATAGGCGACACCCTGCGGCGCCAGCAATTGCCCGAACAGCGCGATGATCCGTTCGCGCACCACATCCGGCACCCAGGAATAGACGCCGTGGACGATGATGTAGTCGAAGCTTCCGATCTCCTGCCCGACCACGAGGATGTCGCGTTGCTCGAAGGCGAGATTGGCCAAGCCGAGCTCCGCGGCATTGGCGCTGGCCTGCCGGATCGAGTCGCCGCTGAGATCGATGCCGAGGAAGCGGCTGCCGGGATATTGCGCCGCCATCGGGATCAGGTTGCCGCCGCGCCCGCAGCCCAGCTCCAGCACGCGCATCTTCGTCGGCAGGGCCGGGTCCATGCCGTGGAAATGGGCGATGGTCGCCAGCCGCGAGGGATGGGTCTGCGAGAAGGAATGGCCGGGATAGGCCACCGCATCATAGGGATTGATGGCTGGATCGCTCGTCATCGCCGCCCCCGCCCGGCTCCGTCCCCGGCATTCCAGCCGAAGCACCGCCCCGGCGCCTCATTCATTTGAAGGAGCGCCGCGCCCGACCCTGCGCCTGCCTAACGGCCGGAACAAGCACTCCGATACCCGACAATTAGGCCACACCGGCGCGATTACGCTTGAGAAACCGCTGCAACTGCCGCCTCCCAACATCAAGCGAAATCTGGAAAATATGCCCTCCGAAGCCTCTCCCGGATCGTGGTTCCTGAATGGCGATTTGAGTTGCTTGAACGGTCGGGTTTCGGGGAACCTCCATCAGATGGTGGACGCCCGTTCGAATCGCGCACGTCAGACAGGGTCCAGCGAGTCGTTCTTCTCGCGAAGGGGAGGCAGCATGCGGTTACATGCCCGGGCCTATGCGTATCTCGTCATCGCCCTTGCCGGGGCCATCGTCGCGCTCAGCCTCGGCGCCACGCCCGCTTTTGCCCAGAAGCGCTTCGCCTTCGTCGTCGGCAACGGCGCCTATGCCAATGTCACGAAGCTGCCCAATGCCCTGAACGACGCCAACGCCACCCGCGCCATGCTGCAGGAGGCGGGCTTCGACATCACGCCGGCGCTCGATCTCTCGCTCGCCGGCCTGCGCAGCGCGCTCGACGTCTTCGTCGACAAGGTCCGCCGCAGCGGCCCGGATACCACGGCACTGGTCTATTACGCCGGCCACGCCGTGCAGCTCGACGGCGCCAACTACATCCTGCCGACCGATATCCGCCCGCAGATCGCGACCAGCATCGCCGATCAATCGCTGTCGCTCGGCGATATCCTGCGCCGCCTTGACGGTGCCGGCGCCAAGTCGAAGATCGCGATCCTCGACGCCTGCCGCGACAACCCCTTCGCCAACCGCCAGGTCGCCCGCGGCCTCGCCCTGCAGATCGTCGACGGCGCCAACGAGGGCATCAGCAACGAGGCAGGTCTCGCGCGCGTCGATTCCGGCAGTGGCACCTTCGTCGCCTTCGCGACCTCGCCGGGCTCCACCGCGGCGGACGGCACCGGCACCAACAGCCCCTTCACCACCGCCTTCCTGCGTGAAGCGCGCGAGCCGGGCCTGGCTGTCGAGCAGATCTTCCGCCGCATCCGTCTCGCCGTCTACGATTCCACCAACGGCACCCAGATCCCCTGGGACACCTCGTCGCTGATCACAGAGTTCAGCTTCTTCCAGCGTCCGGCTGGAGCCCCTGCACCCCAGCCTGCCACCGCCGGACACGTGCCGCTGACGGCGCGTCCGACACTGGCGTCTCTGCGCGCCATGTCGCCGGCAGATGCCGCCCGCGCCGCAATCGCCTGGGACCGCAGCGACATCTACGGCAATACGCTGGCGATCAACCCCGAGGATCAGACCGCGCTGCGCCTGAACCGCATCCTCGCCCAGCGCACAGATGAACGAGCCTGGGCCGAAGCGGTGCTCGCCGGGGACGCCGAATCCTTCAGGCTCTACGCCCGGCTCTATCCGGTCTCGGATCATACCGCCGCCGCCCTGCGGCTGGCCACGACCGCGCCGAGCCGTAACCGCGTCCAGGTCGCGCAGACCTGCCCGGTCTGCCCGGCCGTCCAGCAGCCCCGCTCGCGTCGTGCCGACTACACGCCGCGCGGCGTCTCCCCCGCGAATGCCGGAGCGCCACGCCAGGCGCCTGCCTCATCGCCCCAGGGCGTCGCTCCGCAGGCTTTCGCGCCAGCCCTGCCCGCTCTGCTGCCGGAGCGTCCGCGCTGGACCGGTTTCTATGCCGGCGGCTCGCTCGGTGGTGGCCGGCAGACCGGCAACACCACCGTGACCGGCCCCTTCGGCAGCCCGACCTTCACGCCGACGACGACCACCACCACGACCGTCACCACGACGTCGCCCATTGCCGGGACCACGACGACGACGACAACGACGTTCGGCGCACCGGTCCTCGCGGCCAACGCGATCAATCCGTTGGCCGTGCCGCGCAGCTTGACACCTGACGGCAGCAGCATGGTCGGCGGTGCACAGTTCGGCTTCAACTACCAGATCGGGGCGGTCGTCATCGGCGCCGAAACCGATCTGTCGGCGACGCGGCTCGGCGGCAGCCAGACGACAGCGGCCAATCCCGGCGGGACCCGCTTCACGACACGGGCCGAGAACGAAGTCTCGATGCTGGGCACCGTCCGCGCCCGCGCCGGCTTCGTGCTCGGCGATTTCATGGTCTATGGCAGCGGCGGCTACGCCTATGGCCTCGTCGACCAGAAGGGTTCGATTTCGCCCGACAACCCCGGGAACACGTCCGGCGTCTCGGCCACGCGCTCCGGCCTCGCGAGTGGTTGGGCGCTGGGTGGCGGCGTCGAATACGCGATCATGCCGGGCATGACGCTCCGGCTCGACTACACGCATTACGACCTCGGCAACCAGAAGCTGACGCTGCAGGACTATACCGGGCTCGCCCCGACGCAATACGCGATCATGCGTGCCCGCACCTCGGGGGACATCGTCAAGGCCGGCTTCAACTTCGGCTTCTGAAGCCGGCAGACTTCCATCTCGCGACAAAGTCGGGCGCGCCGGGACCACATCTGGCGGACAACCCTTAGCGCCCCCTTGACACCAGCGGGTCCGATGGGGAATTTGGCGCCCGATGCGGGTGTAGCTCAATGGTAGAGCAGCAGCCTTCCAAGCTGAATACCCGGGTTCGATTCCCGGTACCCGCTCCATCTCCCCTGCCGTCCTGAAATCCCGGATTTCCGCCGTCGACGCGCGCCCGGCGGGGCCGTTCCGGCCGTCGAAAACGCCGGACCGACGTCCCCGTTTTCGCGACCGACGCTTCCGGGGATTACAGCGTGTCGGACGAGTCGAGCTTTCGCCCGCCCCGCGGCCCACCGAGGCTCCGGCTGGACCGCCTGAACAGGGTGGTGTGGACTGCCTGCAGGATCGGTTGCGGCTTTCCCAGAAGATAGCCCTGGGCTTCCGTGCAACCGGCTCGATCGACCGCGTCGAGCTGGTCCTGTGTCTCGATCCCTTCCGCCGTGGTCGTCATGCCGAGCTCGGCCGCCAGTGCGGCAACGGCGGTGACGATGGCGGCGCTGTCGGAATGGGCCGTCATGTCGCGCACGAAGGAGCGATCGATCTTGACCTTGTCGAGCGGGAAGAGCCGCAGATGGCTCAGGCTCGAATAGCCCGTGCCGAAATCGTCGAGCACGATGCGGACACCCAGCTCCTTGAGGCTCCTGAGAGTCCCGAGATTGCGGTTGTCGTTGGCGAGCAGCGCGGTCTCGGTGATCTCCAGTTCGAGCCGCGCCGGATCGAGCCCGGTCTCGGCGAGGATATCGCGCACGGTCGCGACCGCGTCGCCGAAGATCAACTGCACCGGCGACAGATTGACGGCAATGCGAAGATCTCCCGGCAACCGGACCGCGTCCATGCAGGCCTGCCGAATGACCCATTCGCCGAGTTCGACGATCAGCCGCGTCTCCTCGGCCAGCGGCACGAACTCCGCCGGCCCGACCAGACCACGCTCCGGGTGATGCCAGCGCAGCAGCGCCTCGAAGCCGCAGAGCTTGCTGGATTTCAGGTCGAAGATCGGCTGGTAGGAGAGTTCGAACTGCTGCTCCTCGATCGCCTTGCGCAGGTCCATTTCCAGGGCGAGGCGGGCGCGCAGGTCCTCGTCCATCGCGGCCGTGAACACGCAGCAGACCCCGCGCCCCTGCCCCTTGGCCTGATAGAGCGCGAGGTCGGCCTGTTTCAGCAGGAGGTCCGCGTCGAAACCCGGTCCCTCGGCAACGGCAATGCCGATGCTCGCCGAGATCGAGATCGTCCGCTCCTGGATGAGATAGGGCTCGCTCAGGACTTCGATGATGCGGGCGGCAAGCGCCTGCGCCTGCTGCGGCTGTTCGTGGCCGAGACTGAGGACGGCGAACTCGTCCCCACCCAGCCGGGCGACGCATCCGGTATCACGCACACAGGTCGCCAGGCGTTCGGCGACCGAGAGAAGCAGCAAGTCGCCGACGGGGTGCCCGAGCGTGTCGTTGACGTCCTTGAAATGATCGAGATCGAGGAAAAGCAGCGCGACCGTCGCGGAATCGTTCCCTTGCCGCCGCAGTGACTTCGCGATCTGGCTACGGAAGGCGAAACGGTTCGGCAAACTCGTGAGGTCATCATGATGCGCCAGGAAGCGAATGCGGCTTTCCTGTTCGAGAAGGGCCGCATTCTGCTGCCGCGCCTCTTCGGCCGCTTCGTTCGCACGCGCGTTGGCGGCGGCAAGATCCGCGAACGCGCCTTTGAGCGCCGTGATGTCGGTCCGGATTCCGACCGCCCCGCCATCCCGCATCCTCCGTTCCGTGATGAGGAGCCAGCGGCCATCCGGCAGCAGGCGCTCGATCGAGCCGCGGCCCTGGCGGTGCCAGACGGTGACGCTCTTCACGAACTCCTCGATATCGCCGGTAGCCTGGGGATACTGGCCGAGTTCGGCGCCCTTGCGGATGATGTCCTCGAAAGGCGCGCCGGCGGTCATGAAGGGGGCGCTGAGGGCATAGAGCTCGCGGTAGCGCTGATTGCACGTCACCAGACAGTCGTTCTCGTCCCACATCACGAAGCCGTCGGACATGGCCTCGATCGCGTCGTCGAGGACGGCCGAGGCCCGCGCGCGCTCGGCATCGGCCCGTTCGCGTTGGTGGATGGCAAGCAGGATAGCCCCGGCAAAGGCCGTGAGCAGCATCACGGCGATGAAAGCCGCAGTCACCGTCCTGTCGCGGTCATGGCGCCAGTCCGCCAGGACCACCGTGCTCTTCGCGCTCAGGACGACCCGGATATCGCCATAGAGTGAGCTTCTGACGACGTTGAGCGTGCTGGTCGCGCTCTTCCTGTCTCCGATCATGAAGGCTTTGCCGTTCACCGCCTGCTCGGGCAGCGGCACGGCGCGGGGCTTCCCGATCAGCAGTTCATCATGTGGCAGCGTCGCCACGATCTGGCCATTGGCGCGTTCCAGCGAAATCTGCGTGCCGGCGCCGATGCCGGCTTCCCCCAGGAGCTTCATCAGCGTGTTGAGGGGGACTTCCGCAACGGGGATGATGCCGTGCCAGGCCGGAATCCGGCGCGCGACATAGAGCGCCCAGTCGCCGGTGACGGCATTGCGGAGCGGCCCGATCAGGTTCGTCGGCCTGCGCCCGACCATTGCGACATCCAGCGGCAGCGGATGTCGCGCGCCGCTCGGCTTGGCGGAGGCGACGATGCTGCCGTCCGGCCCGACGAGCAGCAGGTCGCGAAACGCCATCGTCTGGAAATTGAGACCGCGCAGCAGCCGGCTGGCGTCGTCTCTCTGGCCGGGGCCGATCTGCGCGACATCGAACAGGGTCGGAAAACTCGCCAACGCCCCGTCGACCTGCAGCAATTGCCGGTCGAATGCATTCTCGACGGCGACGGCCGCGCCTTCCAGGGATTGCTCGGCGGTGCGCCAGGCGGCCACCTCCCTCTGGCGAACCAGATTGGAGGCGCCGAAAGCCGCTATCGCCATGATGGCCGCCATCCCCGCGACCACCATGAGTTTAAGACGCTTGATCATTGATCCTCATCGAGGGGCGGCGAGTCACGGCGTCCGGGGCTCGATGGCATGGAGCGGCTTGAGATAGGTGTTCCAGGCCGAGACGCAGTCCTGGCCGCAGCGCTCGAACCAGCGCGGCAGGACGACTTCCGCCAGGAGACGTCGGCGCGTCGCGTCCGCCGGCAGGGCCGGCACCACGCTCATCGGCCGCTCGGGCTTGCCGGAGCAGGTTTCCGTTCCGGCATTGCAGGCGAGGCCGCGCTGCGTATCGGCTTCCGTCTGCGACCAGATCCGCTCCTCGAGCCGGCTCACGCCCTGCCGGATGATGTCGCGCACATCGGCCGGTAGCGCGTCCCAATACGCCCCATTGGCTCCGAAGATCGAGACACCCCAGTTCAGCGCGAAGGCGTGAACGGCGACGGCGACGCGCGGCAGACCGATCTCATAGCCGCTCAACGTGCCGGTGATCGCACAATCCGCCACCCCATCGCGCAAGGACGCCGCAATCTCGGCAAAGGGTAGGATGATCGGCACGGCGCCCATCGCTGCCATCAGCTCGGATTGCGCAACCGACGCGGTGCGTATCTTCCGGCCAGCGAGATCGTCGAGGCCCTTGAAAGGCTTGGTGCAGAACAGGACCTGGGCGGGCAAGGCATAGATCCCGAGAAGCTCGATATCGTAACGCTCGCGCACGACCTCATGCAGATGCGTCCGAAATGCTGAGACGGTACGGCGTAGCGTTGCGACATCGGGGTTCAACACGGGAAGATCGACAGCACTGAATTCCGGCTCCTCACCAGCGATGGCGCTGAGCTGGGCTGTACCGAACGACACGACGCCGAGGCGCATCAGCTGGAGCATCTCCTGATTGCGTAAGCCACCCGCATCGAGCGGCCGGATCGTTGCACTGATCCGCCCCTTCGACAGCGTGTTGATCTCCGATAGCCAGAAGGGCTGTTCGATCTTGGTGTACTGGGTGATGCCGGCGAGCCCGCCGATGATCTGCAGCTTGATCGGCTCTTCGGGGGGCGTCTTGGCCGAAGCATAGCAACCCGCGAAACCGAGCAGAGCCGCGACAGCCGCAATCACAGACTGCACGCTGCGGCGCGGGCGAGATGTGATGGCGTTGCCGCAGGTCTTGGCCATCTCCCCCCCGGTGGTAGCCCTGTCTGATCGGGGTGATATTCAGCCTCGGCAGTTAACCGCGGTTGAATCGGACGTCGGAGTTCGAGCGGAAGGCGAATCTTTTCACGGCATTCGGCACGCAGAGCGCATCCGGCTGGGTGCGGCCGGTCATGCGCGGCCCATATCGTTGAAGCGCCCCGCGCCTCCCACGTTTCGAAGACGTATCCGCGAGGCCGGCTTCATCGCCGTGGCGGCAAGCTTCTCAAGCATACGTCCAAAAATTGTTCCGGCCTCCGCCGCAGCTTTATTGCACAAGCGAGATATCATCGACGCCGCCTGCAACAACGCCCGACGAAGAATTCTGCTGTTGCCGTACAAGCCGAGCTTGTTATGCTCGGTGATCTCCCACCCCTGTCCTGGATACACGGCCGGACCTTGAGGCTCTTCCCGCCACGCGCCGGACGATGGCACGCAAGGCAAAGCGGGACAGGGCCGTCGAGCCAGGACTGGCGGACACGAAGATCGGGAGCGACCGAGGGACGGCGGCAACGGAACGGGGTGGGGAGATGATGCGTCTGGGGACTTGGGCCGCGCTTTGGATTCTGGCCTGTCCGGCAGCGGCGACGAGCGAAGTGCTGCGCCAGGGAGGATTCCTGCAGGATTACATCACCTGCGAAGCCTGGTCGAAGCGCGGGACCACGGATGCGGAGATGCATGGCCTGATCGGCCGCTGGGCGGTCGACGCGATGCGCCGGGGCTCTCCCTCACGGCTGTCGAAATATGGCGACGGCGAAGTCCTTGATGCCGTCGAGCGGCAGTGCCGGGCGCAGCCGGACAAGACGCTGACGGTCGCAACCTTCCTCGCCGGGCTTCGACTCCCGGAATAGCGCCGCTCGCGGCCCGAAGCTCTGCCTGCGGCGCGTTCAGGCGCCCCTAAACTCAGAACGAAGGCAGCACGCTGTTGCCGAAGCTGTCGGATCGCCCGGCGAAATCCGTCCGGCTGTCGCGTGCATAACCGGGTCCGCTCAGCCGAGCCGGGGCCGGGCCGGCATCGAGATAGCTGCGCTGCTGCGGCTGGAAGGTCATGCTCTGGACAACGGGAGGTTCCGAGTAGGCGGCGGGTCCGCTGGAAGCACAGCCGCCGAGCATCGCGAGAAGAAGAGCGGCCGGAGCGAGGGGAAGAAGACGCATCGTTTCCTCATCGAGACAGCGCGGCAGGAAAGCGCAGACCGGCGGCGCGAGTCGCGCCGCCGGAACCGCATTATCGGGACGGCGTCCGAAAATGTACATCGAAACCCCGTTCGGCAGGCCCGCGCCCCGGACCTGTCGCCCGGCCTGACCGGGCTCCGCCCCCAAACAGACGCGGCTCTCGTGTCAGGCGCGCCCGCGGCGGCCCGGTGGCGGCACGAATTCGAGCTGCTCCTCCGCGACCGTGCCGTCGGCCAGCATGATGGCCTGCCAGCAGCGATTACCGCACCGGACGGAAAGGCGCCAGCGGCCTTCATCCTCCGCCTCGCCACGCTCGACCCGGCTGGTCACCAGCCCGCGGCGCATCAGGTCGCGCAATTCTTCCGCCGACCAGCCGAAGCGCTTCGCCAGCCGCGCGGCATCGAGCACGAAGGAGCCGTCCTCATCCCGGACGAAGGGGAGTTCGGGCGCGGCTTCACCGGCGGTCATGGCGTTCGCTCCGGAGGTGTCGATCCATCCGGCTCCTTCTGCGCCGAAGAGCCGGCCGCTTCCAGCCCATCGCCCTCCTCGTCGAGCAGGATGCGCTCGGCCGCACCGTCGAGATCATCGTACTGGCCGCTGCGCAGCGACCACAGGAAGGCCGCAAGCGCCGCTCCGCCAAGTACCAACGCCAGCGGGACGAGGAAGACGAGGCTGCTCATTCGCCCGGCTCGTCGGCCACGACAAGCCGCCCCGTCGGCCTGGGGGCGACTTCGGCCGAAGCCACCGCCCGCCCCGCATCGAGCCGCAGGGCATTGGCGACGACGAGGATCGAGGACAGCGACATCGCGAGCGACGCGATCAGCGGCGTCACGAAACCGGCAATCGCGACCGGCAGGGCCAGCGCATTGTAGAGGATCGCGAGGGCGAAATTCTGCCGGACCAGCCGGCCCGCGGCCCGTGCCACCGCGACCGCATACGGAACCGCATCGAGCCCGTCATGCAGGAAGACGAAATCCGCGGCGTTGCGGCCGATATCGGCGGCCGAGGCCGGCGCCATCGAGGCATGCGCCGTGGCCAGCGCCGGAGCATCGTTGAGACCGTCGCCGACCATCAGCACCTTGCGCCCCCCAGTCGCCAGCGCGGCGAGGCGCTCGACCTTCCCGGCCGGCAGCAGCCCGGCCGAGACCTCGTCGATGCCGAGCCGGCCGGCGATCGGCTGCACCGCCTCCGACCGGTCGCCGGAGAGCAGGACGACCGAAAGGCCCTCCGCGCGCAGGGCATCGACGGCGGCGCGCGCCTGCGGGCGCAATGTCTCGGCGAAGGCGAAGCGGGCGACGAAGACGCCATCGCAGCTCAGGACCGTCCCGCTTTCCTGCGTCGCTCCCGCATCCGCAAGCGCCCATGCGGCCCGCCCGAGGCGGTAGCGGCGGCCTGCCAGCTCAGCCTCGACGCCAAGACCGGGATGCTCCCGGATGTCGGTCAGCGCCAGGGCCCCCTCCGGCGCCGCAGCAGCGATGGCGCGCGACAGCGGGTGCCCCGAACGCCGCGCGATCGCCGCCGCGATCGCCAGATCGCCGGCCGGGATCGCCGCGGCGTCGATGAGCTGCGGCCGGCCATAGGTCAGTGTGCCCGTCTTGTCGAAGGCGACCGTGTCGATCTCGGCGATCCGCTCGATGGCGGAGCCATCCTTCACCATGATACCGGCCTCGAACAGGCGCCGCGAGGCCACGACCTGGACGATCGGCACGGCCAGGCCCAGCGCGCAGGGACAGGTGATGATCAGCACCGCGATCGCGATGGTGATCGCCAGGTGCCAGTCTCCCGTCGCCGCCATCCAGCCGAGGAAGGCGATGAGTGCGGTCGCATGAACGACCGGCGAATAGAGTGCCGCTGCCCTGTCAGCGATGCGGCGATACCGGGCGCGGCCGCCCTCCGCCGCCTCCATCAATCGGACCATCTCGGCGAGGAAGGAGTTCTCGGCCTTCGCCGTCGCGACGATCGTCAGCGGTCCCGAGAGGTTGAGCGTCCCGGCCTGCACCGCCATGCCCGGCGACACCCCGCGCGGCGCGCTCTCGCCGGTCGCAATGGCGCAGTCGAGTTCGGACGCCCCCTCCTCCACGACCCCGTCGACAGGTACGCGCTCGCCGGCGGTGAGCGCGATCCGCATGCCCGGCACGACCTCAGCCAGCGGCAGATAGGCTCGCCCGCCTTCGGCATCGAGCACGGTGGCGCCCCGCGGCGCCAGCCGCATCAGGCCGCGCACGGCGGCCCGCGCCTTCTCATGCATCAAATGGTCGAGCGTCCGGCCGATCAGCAGGAAGAAGATCAGCGAGGTCGCCGCGTCGAAATAGGCATGCGGCCCGTCATGGATCGTATCGTAGAGGCTCAAGCCGAAGGCGAGGCAGATGCCGATCGAGATCGGCACGTCCATATTGGTGCGCCCGCGCCGCAGCACCGCCCAGGCCGAGTCGAAGAAGATGCGGCCCGAATAGATCAGGCAGGGCAAGGCCAGCGCGCCGGAAATCCAATGGAAGGCCCGGCGCGTCTCGGGCTCCGCGCCCGACCAGACCGAGACCGAGAGCAGCATGATGTTCATGGCGCAGAAGCCGGAAACCGCCAGCGCCCGCATCAGCCGGTCACGCTCGGGGTCCTTGCCATCCGCTTCGCTCTCGAAGAGGTGTCCGGGATAGCCGAGCCCGGCCAGCGCCGTCAGCAATTCCGGCGCCTCCTCGCCCCGCCATTGCACGGCGACGCGGCGAGTCGAGAGATTGACCCGGACCTGCGCGACGCCGGGAAGCCGGGCGAGCCCGGTCTCGACCGCCCGGATGCAGGCGGCGCAATGCAGGCCGGGCACCGAGAGATCGCTCTGCCGCAAGCCATTGCCGAGATCGCGGCTGGCGAGGCGGATTTCCTGCCGTGCGGCAGACGGATCGGGCGCGCCGTCCAAAGGCAATGGCGGCGCGCAGCAGCTCACCTGAGTGCCCGGTAGCTGTGCCAGGTGGCGTGGCCGAGCAGCGGGAAGACGACGATCAGGCCGAGAAGCCCGGTCGCGACCGCGACGAGGAACAGCACGAGCACGATCGCGCCCCAGGCGAGCATCACCGGCAGGTTGTTCCAGACCATCGAGATGCTCGTGCCCATCGCGGTGAAGGCATCGACGCGCTCGTCGAGCAGCATCGGGATCGCGAAGGCGCTGATGGCGAAGGAGAAGGCCGCGAACAGCCCGCCGACCACCGTGCCGACCAGCAGCATCGCCCAGCCGACCGGCGTCCCGAACAGCATTGCGGTGACCTCATGCAGGCCGGGAAACGGCCGCAGACCGAAGAACAGCGCATAGATGATCACGGCCGCCCGCATCCAGACCAGCATCAGCAGCGACAGGATCGCGCCGGTATACCAGACCTGACCGCCCGAGGCCGCCTCGACGAAGATCATCCGGGAGAGGCTGACCGATTCGCCGAGCTCGATCGCACGGCTTTTCTGATAGAGCCCGATCGCCAAAAGCGGCCCCATCACCATGAAGCCAGCCAGCGCCGGGAACAGGATGTAGTCCAGCCCGAGCCGGAACAGCCCCCAGACGATGGCGGCCGAGACCGCGAAGACCGCGAGCCCGTAGAGCAGGCTCGGCGCCGGCTGGCGCCAGAGGTCGCGCCAGCCCTCCCCGAGCCAGGACAAGGCCGCGCCCGCCGGCAGGTTGCGCCGCCGCTGGACGGAGAGAGGCAGCGGCATCTCCTGACCGTTCCCGATCGCACCCATGTGCTCCTCCTTCAGCAGGACGGGCGGGCGGCGCGGAACCCGCCCGCCTCGCCCGCCGATTTCGCATGCGGCACGCAGTCCGGCTGCGAGCCTATGGCGACATAGACCAGATGGGCGTTGGCGAGGATGAGCCCGCCCGCCAGCATGCCCGCAAGCGCCAGCCAGAAGGCTTTCCGCCCGCCGCGCCGCCGGGTTTCGCTCTCCGTCGGCGCGCTCATCGCTTCGCCTCACCGAGCGTGCCGACATAGAGCGCCAGCAGCTTGATATCGGTCGGCGAGAGCCGGCCCTCCCAGCTCGGCATGTGACCCTGCCGCCCGCCATGGATGCTGTTGACGACCGACTGCAGGTCCCCGCCATAGACCCAGTTGGCGTCAGTCAGGTCCGGCGCGCCGAGATCATGCTGGCCCTTGCCGTTTTCGCCATGGCAGGCGACGCAATTCGCCGCGAAAACCTCCTTGCCGGCCGGCACCCGCGCCTGTTCGGTCGCGTCGAGCTTCTGGCCCGACAGCGAGCGGACGTAAGAAGCGACCGCCAGAACCTGCTCGCGCTGGAGCATGCCGTCGCGGCCGAAAGCCATCATCTGCGCGGTGCGCGTATCCTTGGCCGTGCCGTTGATGCCGACGCGGATCGTCTCGGCGATCGCCTCCGGACTGCCGCCCCACAGCCAGGAGCCGGCGGCGAGATTGGGGAAGCCCGGGCCGCCCTTCCCCTGCACGCCGTGGCAGACCGCACAGTTGTCCTCGAAGAGCGTGCGGCCGGTGTCGCGGACATGACGCATCAAGGTGGGATCGGCGGCGATCTCGGCGAAGGAGGCCTTGTCGATTTTCGCCGTCCAGCTCGCCCGCTCGGCGGCGGCATCGCGCACCTGCTCGGCTACGACCTGACGCTGGTCGATCCCGAGCAGCCCCTTGGTATAGGTCACGCCCAGCGGCCAGGCCGGCATCAGCAGCCAGTAGCCGATCGCGAACAGGGTGGTGACGGCCAGGAAGAACAGCACGACGCGCGGGATCGGGGTATCCAGCTCCTCGATGCCGTTCCACTCGTGGCCGGTCGTCATTGTCCCCGTGACGGGATCGCGCGCCGTATCTGCCATCGCTCAGTCCCCCGGCCTGTCATCCTTGTCGAAAATGCTCATCTTGGCATGATCGAAGCGTTTTCGGTTCGATGGCCACAAGGCGTAGATCAGCACGCCGACCGCCATCGCGATGAGGTAGAACAGCCCCCAGCTCTTGGCGAAACCGACCAGCGTGTGATGATCGAGGTCCATCGCCTCACTTCTCCGCCGCCGCCTGCTTCTGTGCGGCATCGGTCAGGCGGCCCAGCACCTGGAGATAGGCGACCACGGCATCCATCTCGGTCAGCCGGTTCGGCTCGCCGTCGAAGGCGCGGACATTGGTGGCCTCGCCATAGCGCTCGCTGACGCCGCCGGCATAGGCGCTGTCGGGGCTCGCCTGGCCATAGGCATCGCTGCTGGCATTGGCGATCTGCGCGTCGGTATAGGGCACGCCCACCGCACGCTGCGCCTTGAGGTGCCGGCCGAGATCCTCGGTCTTCAATTCACTGCGCATCAGCCAGCCATATCGCGGCATCACCGATTGCGGCACGACATCGCGCGGGTTGATCAGATGCGCGACATGCCAGGCATCGGAATACTTGCCGCCGAGCCGGGCGATATCCGGCCCGGTGCGCTTCGAGCCCCACAGCATGGGGTGGTCGTATTTCGACTCGACCGCCAGGGAATAGGGTCCATAGCGTTCGACCTCGTCGCGCAGCGTCCGAATCATCTGGCTATGGCAGGCATAGCAGCCCTCGCGGATGTAGATGTTGCGTCCCGCCAGTTCGAGCGGCGTGTAGACGCGCATGTCCGGCGCCTTCTCGACCGTCTCGCCGATGGTGAAGAGCGGCGCGATCTCGACGAAGCCGCCGATGGCGGAGACGCCGATGATGGCCAGCACGAAGCCGATCGCGCTGCGTTCGAGCTTGCGATGAAAGAACTCGCGCATCGGCTTACTCCCCCGCCTGAAGGGCCGCGCCCTGCAACGCCGGCAAGTCGGCGTCGCCAGCTTCCGCCTCGGGCTGAGAACGGGACATCCGGATCGTCATCCAGACATTGTAGGAGGCGACGATCGCGCCGAGCAGGAACAGCAAACCGCCGACGGTACGCGCGATGTAATAGGGATGCATCGCCACGAGGCTGTCGATGAAGGAGTAGGCCAGCGTGCCGCTGTCATTGTAGGTGCGCCACATCAGGCCCTGGATGATGCCCGAGTTCCACATCGCGAAGACGTAGATGACGGTTCCGGCCAGCGCGAGCCAGAAATGGACCTCGATCAGCTTGGGCGAATACATCCGCTCGACCTTCCACATCCACGGCACCAGCGCGTAGAGCGAGCCGAAGGTGATCATCGCCACCCAGCCGAGCGCGCCGGCATGGACGTGACCGACAGTCCAGTCGGTGTAGTGCGAGAGCGAGTTCACGGCCCTGATCGCCATGAACGAGCCCTCGAAAGTCGAGAGGCCGTAGAATACGGCGGCGACCATCATGAAGCGCAAGGTCGCGTCGTCGCGCACCTTGCCCCAGGCGCCGTTCAGCGTCGCCAGTGCGTTGCCGGCCGAGGCCCAGGACGGCACCAGCAGCACCACCGAGAAGGTCATGCCCAGCGTCTGCACCCATTGCGGCAGCGCCGTGTAGTGCAGGTGGTGCGAGCCCGCCCACATATACATGAAGGTGATGCCCCAGAAGCTGATGATCGACAGCCTGTAGGAGAAGATCGGCCGCCCCGCCCGCTTCGGCAGGTAATAGTACATCATCCCGAGGAAGCCGGAGGTCAGGAAGAAGGCGACCGCGTTGTGGCCGTACCACCACTGCGTCATCGCGTCCTGAACGCCGGAGAACAGCGAATAGCTCTTCGCCTCGCCGAAAGAGATCGGCACCGCCAGGTTGTTGACGATATGCAGCACCGCCACGACCAGGATAAAGGCCATGTAGTACCAGTTCGCGACGTAGATATGCGGCTCCTTCCGCCGCTGGAGCGTGCGGATATAGATCAGGAAGTAGACCACCCAGACCACGACGAGCCAGATATCGGCATACCATTCCGGCTCGGCATATTCCTTCGACTGGGTGACGCCCATCAGGTAGCCGCTGGCCGCCAGCACGCAGAACAGGTTGTAGCCGATCAGCACGAACCACGGGCTGAACTGGTCCGGCAAACGCGCACGCGTCGTCCGCTGCAGGACGTGGAACGAGGTCGCGATCAGCGCATTGCCGCCGAAGCCGAAGATCACGCCTGAGGTATGCACCGGCCGCAGGCGGCCGAAGCTCGCCCATGCCGCGTCGAAGGTCAGATCCGGCCAGGCCAGGAGCGCGGCGACCCAGACGCCGAAGAACATGCCGACCACGGCCCAACCGAGCGAGAGCACGATGCCGACCCGGGTCGGATCGTCGTAGTAGCGTGTCAGGCGTTCGTCGGACGGCTCCGGCGCAAAATACTGCGACATGACCAGGCCGATACAGCCGAGGCTGAACAGCAGGACGATCGCGCCATGGACAGCGAACAGGGTGTCGCTGCCCGCGATCGTCATCGCGAAACCACACAGCGCCAGGACGGCCGAGATAGCAATGGCGCGCTGCCGCTCCGCGATCGTGAGTGCCGCAATCATCGCTCCCCCCTCTCCGTGGCTGGCGCGAGCCGACGCCTCATGCCTTCAGAAGTCGGTATCGCACAAAAGCATCATCTCAAATACCCAATTCTCCGATGAGCGGGTCGGACAAAACGCCGTAGACGCTGCCGAGGCCTGACCGCGGCGACGTCGAATCGCACGCCCGTCATTCCGGCGGGCGCCGCAGGCGCGAAGCCCTGGAATGACGAAGCAAGCTCCGCCCCAAAGCTCCTCAATGCTTCTCGATCTCCGCCAGATAGGTTCGCACCGCACGCTCCGGCCCATGCCAAGAGGCGCTGCCCTTGCCCTGCAGTTCCGGCGCATCCTTCCAGCCCGGCTCGATTCCCGTCATGTCCGGCAGCAGATGTGCGATGCCCTTATGGCAGTCGATGCAGGTCTTCTCGCCCGTGGTCAGGAAGCGGCTATGGATGTCGGCCGCGCGCCGCGTCTGCTTGGTGAAGTCCATCGCGACCGAGGAATGGCAGTTCCGGCATTCCAGCGAATCGTTCGCCTTCAGCCGCGACCATTCGTGCTTGGCGAGCTCGAGCCGCATGTTCAGGAATTTCTCGCGCGTCGAGATCGTGCCGAAGATCTTGCCCCAGACCTCCTTCGAGGCCTGCATCTTGCGCGCGATCTTGTCGGTCCAGTTATGCGGGACATGGCAGTCCGGACAGGTCGCGCGCACGCCCGAGCGGTTCGAGAAATGGATCGTCGACTGCAGCTCCTGATAGACGTTGTCGCGCATCTCGTGACAAGAGGTGCAGAATTTCTCGGTATTGGTGACTTCCAGCGCGGTGTTGAAGCCGCCCCAGAAGAGCACGCCGCCGACGAAACCGCCGAGCGTCAGGACGCCGAGCGGCAGATAGGCGCTCGGCCGGCTGATGATGCGCCAGAAGCGGACGACGACGCCCCAGCACCAGAGGATAAGGGATTTAAGCCTGGCCATGATGCATGCGCCTCAAGGCTTCCGGCCGATGTCTTTGGCGTCCTGGAACCGGTTCTGGACCAGGGGCGCGACATCGGTCTGCTGGACATGGCAGGCGGTGCAGAAATAGCGCCGCGGCGTCACGTCCGAGAGCACCTGCCCGTCGCGGTCCTGGAAATGGGTCACGCTGATCATCGGCGCACCCGAGCCTTCGGTGAACTCGCGCTTGTGGCAGTCCATGCAGCGATTAGTGTTGAGCGTGAGCTGGTAACCGTCGATCGCATGCGGGATCACCGGCGGCTGCTCCGGATAGTTCCGCATCCGCCTGACGTCGTCGACGACCGGCCGGCCGAGCGCCGGAACCCGTTCGAGCGCCATCGGGTTGGCCGTGCCCGTCAGGCGCGGCACGATCTTCACCGGTGCGCCCTCCTGCGAGACGGCGGCACCGAAGGCGAGGACGAGGCCGGCCGCCAGGGCGGCCCCGAGCAAGGTCCGCGAGCGCATCAGCCCGAGACCGGAACGATCTTGACCGCGCATTTCTTGAAATCCGTCTGCTTGGAGATGGGATCGGTGGCGTCGAGCGTCGTCTTGTTGATGAGCTGGCTCGCATCGAACCAGGGCACGAAGACCACGCCGGGCGGCATGCGGTTGCGCCCGCGCGTCTCGACCCGGGTGCGCATCTCGCCGCGGCGCGAGATCACCGTGATCTCGGCGCCCTGGTTGAGCCCGCGCTTGCGGGCATCCTCCGGATGCATGAAGCAGCGCGCACCGGGGAAGGCCTTGTAGAGCTCCGGCACGCGCATGGTCATCGAGCCGGAATGCCAGTGCTCCAGCACCCGGCCGGTGACGAGCCAGAGATCGTACTCGTTATCGGGTGATTCCGCCGGCGGCTCGTAGGGCACGGCGATGATGCGGGCCTTGCCGTCCTTGTTGCCGTAGAACTCGACGCCCTTGCCCGGCTTCACGTAGGGGTCGAGCCCCTCGCGATAGCGCCAGAGCGTCTCCTTGCCGTCGACCACCGGCCAGCGCAGGCCGCGGACCTGATGGTAGAGGTCGTAAGGCCCGAGATCATGGCCATGGCCGCGGCCGAAGGCGGCATATTCCTCGAACAGCCCCTTGTGGACGTAGAAGCCGAAATCCTTCGACTCCTGGTTCGCGTAGTCGGGCGCGGTTTCGGAGAGCGGGAACTTGTCGACCTGGCCGTTGCGGAACAGCACGTCGAAGAGCGTCTTGCCCTTGTAGTTCGGGTTGGCGGCGAGGATTTCCGCCGGCCAGACCTCGTCGGTGGTGAAGCGCTTCGAGAACTCCATCAGCTGCCAGAGGTCCGAGCGCGCCTCGCCGGGCGCATCGACGAGCTGGTGCCAGACATGGGTGCGCCGCTCGGCATTGCCGTAGGCGCCCTCCTTCTCGACCCACATTGCAGCCGGCAGGATCAGGTCGGCGGCCATCGCCGTCACCGTCGGATAGGCATCCGAGACGACAACGAAGTTCTCGGGATTGCGGTAGCCGGGATAGGTCTCGTTGCTGCTGTTGGGCGCCGCCTGCAGGTTGTTGTTGACCTGGATCCAGTAGAAATTGAGCTTGCCGTCCTTCAGCATCCGGTCCTGCTCGACGGCGTGGTAGCCCGGCTTCTCCGGGATGATCCCGTGCGGGACGCGCCAGATCTCCTCGGTGTGCTTGCGGTGCTCGGGATTCACCACCGTCATGTCGGCCGGCAGGCGATGGGCGAAGGTGCCGACCTCGCGCGCCGTGCCGCAGGCCGAGGGCTGGCCGGTGAGCGAGAACGGGCTGTTGCCCGGCTCGGAGATCTTACCCGTCAGCAGGTGCAGGTTGTAGACGAGCTGATTCGCCCAGACGCCGCGCACATGCTGGTTGAAGCCCATCGTCCAGAACGACGTGACCTTGCGCTTGGGGTCGGCATAGAGCTCGGCGAGCTGGAGCAGGAAGCCCGCCTCGACCCCGGTCAGCTCCGCGACCTTCTCCAGCGTGTAGTCCTTCACGAAGGCGGCGTAGGTCTCGAAATCGATTGGCGTCGTCGCAGCGGGATCGGCAGCCTTCTTCGCCTTGACCTCGCGCGGATCGTCCGGCCGCAGGCCGTAGCCGATCTCGGTCGCACCCTTCACGAAGGTCGTGTGCTTGCCGACGAAATCCTTGTTCACCCGCCCGGTCGTGATGATGTGGTTGGCGATGAAGTTGAGGATCGCGAGGTCCGTGCCCGGCTTGAACACGATCGGGATATCGGCCAGGTCCGAACTGCGATGGGTATAGGTCGAGAGCACCGCGACCTTGACATGCGGCTGGCCGAGCCGGCGGTCCGTCACCCGCGTCCACAGGATCGGGTGCATCTCCGCCATGTTCGAGCCCCAGAGCACGAAGGCGTCGGCATGCTCGAAATCGTCGTAGCAACCCATCGGCTCGTCCATGCCGAAGGTGCGCATGAAGGCGTAGGCAGCGGATGCCATGCAGTGGCGGGCATTGGGATCGAGATTGTTCGAGCGGAAGCCGGCCCGCATCAGCTTGGTCGCAGCATAGCCCTCGAAGATCGTCCACTGGCCGGAGCCGAACATGCCGAGCGCGGTCGGCCCCTTGGCCTTCAGCGTGGCCTTGGCCTTGGCGGCCATGGTGTCGAAGGCTTCCGCCCAGGAGACCGGCGTGAACTCACCGTCCTTGGCGTAGACGCCGTTCTTCTTGCGCAGCAGCGGCTGGGTCAGCCGGTCGTTGCCGTACATGATCTTGGAGAGGAAATAGCCCTTGATGCAGTTCAGGCCGCGATTGACGTCGGCCTTCATGTCGCCATGGGTGGCGATGACCTTGCCTTCCTTGACGCCGACCATGACGCCGCAGCCGGTGCCGCAGAAGCGGCACGGCGCCTTCGACCATTTGATCTGCAGGCTGTCGACGCCGCCGGTCACCGGCTGCGCCCCGGCCGGCACGCTCATATTGGCGGCGAGCGCGGCGACGCCGGCCGCCTGCGCCTTCAGCATCTCGCGACGGGACAGGGTCATGGGATCACTCCGGGGTCGTCGAGGGTTTCGAGGTCTTCGATCTGCTCGAACACCATGTTGGCCGAGAGCACGCCGTCGATCAGGTTGATGGCGGCAAGCCGGTCGCCGATCACGCCCGTGCTGGAGCCCTCAAGCACGATGACGATCTTGCCGTTCTCGACTCGGTGGATCTCGGTCTCGGGAAGCTCTGCGATACGCGCGAGCACGGCCTCGACCTTGGCCGGCAGGGCCGAGACGACGGCGCTCGAAATATGATGGAAGCGCGGGCGAGGATGCTCAGGCATGGGCGACCTCCAGCGAGCGCGTGCCGATCGCCTGCGCCGGGCAGGCGGCGATGCAGGCGCCGCAGCCGGTGCAGCGATCGGCTGCGATCTCAGGCAAGGCTGGGCCACCGAGCCGGGGCTTAAAGCGGATCGCGCTCTCCGGGCAGGCATCGCCGCAGCTCTGACAGACGATGCCGCGCTGCGCGAAGCAATCGGCTCCGACCGCCGCGACATGGTCGAAGGCCGGAATCAGGCGATCGAAGACGGGCTCGGCGCAGGCTTCGGCACAGGCGCCGCAGAAGCTGCATTCGCTCGCGACGAAGCTCAGGATCGGCCGACCGCCGGCGTCGAGCGCGATGATGTGCTGCGGGCAGGCCGGCACGCAGGCGCCGCAGCCGGTGCAGGCAGCCGCGATCGAAGCGGCGCGCGACCATGGCGGCCGCACGCCTTCCGGCGGCGACGGCGCAGGGCGGCCGGTCAGGAAACCGCGTCGTCCAAGGTCGATGGCTCGCTCGCCCATGCCCGCCTCCTCAGCGCGGAGGCCCGGGCGGGCCGAAGACGATCTGGGTCATCCAGACGAGGAAACCATAGCCGCCGACGACACCGACCGCCACGACCGGCCAGATCAGCACGGCCAGCGTCAGGAAAGCGAGAAGCTCGGCTCGCTTCGTCGGCTTTTCAGGCGCGGCATCTGGGCCGCCGGTCTTCGCGGTCTCGGTCGTCATCTCTGGTCCTTTCGGCCGGCCGCATATCGCACCGACTCGTGTTGAGAGATCGACTAAAGAGAATATGTATCCAAGCGCTCTGTCCATGCAAGAAGCGACGCCGGACCGGTCTTTCGCGGGCGTCTTTGACATAACGCAAACAGGAGCGGCCGAATGCGGCCTATAGTTTAGGGTTGACCTACTTGTTGCTCGCCCCCAACGCCCCGAACCATCCCCCGCAGGCGATCGTGCCGCACTTGAACCCGGGGGATGATTGCGGTCTTATCCGGCGCCGCGCACCGATGGTTCGGGATGTCGCAGGTGCCCCCGAATCCGTCCGAAGGAAAGGCTGTCACGTGGGAATGGACCGCAGCGTGCTGCGCAGCGTCCCGCTGTTCGCGGCGATGAGCGACGCCCAGCTCGACCGCATGACGGCGCAGGCCTCCGCACGGAGAATTCCGCAGAGCGAGGCCGTCTTCGAGCAGGGCGACCCGGCCAAGGCCTTCTATCTCCTGCTGCACGGCCGGCTGAAGGTGACGCAGGTCACGCGCGACGGCCAGCAGATCATCGTCCGCGTCGTCCATCCCGGCGACCTGTTCGGCTTCACGCGGGCGCTCGGCCGCAGCGACTATCCGGGCACCGCGACGGCCGCCGTCGACAGCCTCGTCGCGAGCTGGCCGACCGAATCCTGGGACAGTTTCGTCGCCGACAACCCGCATCTGGCGATGAACGCGATCCGCACCATCGGCCAGCGCCTGGACGAGGCCCATACCCGCATCCGCGAGATGTCGACCGAGGAGGTCGAGCGCCGCGTCGCCCATGCCGTGCTGCGACTGATCGAGCAGGCCGGCACACGCGTGGATGCCGGCATGCGCGTCGACTTCCCGATCTCGCGGCGCGACATCGCCGAGATGACCGGCACGACACTGCACACGGTCTCGCGCATCCTCAGCGCCTGGGAAACGCAGGGGCTGGTCGAGGGCGGGCGCCAGAAGCTCGTCGTCTGCGACGCGCCCGCCCTGAAGCGTCTGGCGGAGAATGCCGGCTGATCAGGCCCCGGCCGGCGACCAGTCGTAGAGATGGATCAGCTTCGGATCGTCGGCATGCTCGATGAGCATCCGGCGCACGCGGTCCTGCCAAAGCGCGGCGAAGCTCTCGAGCCCCGCTTCATCCGCCTCCCCCGCGACCGCCTGCGGCATCACGGCGCTCATCGCTGCCGCGTGCGGCACCGCACCCGTATCGATGTCGACCACAACCCCGGCCCCGGTATCGCGACGGCGCAAGGCCACCGTCCCCTCGATATCGGCGCCGAAATGCAGGAGGTTGCGCCGGGAGAAGCGCTGCGCCGGCCCGATCCCGCCAAAGCCGGTCTCCGGTGCCGCGCCGGTCAGCAGCGTCGCGACCGAGGCGAGCACGCCGGTCGTGCCCTGGTCACGCTCGCCGCGCATGAAGACCTCGATGCCACCGCGCTCCGGCATCTCGTCGTCGTGGAGATAGGCGAGTCCGTTGATCACCATGAGATAGGCGCCAGCGACCGCCGGGCAGGAATGACCGGCCAGTCGCACGGCGTCCTCATAGCCGTATTCGAGGATGCCGCCCTCGCTCGTCCCCAGGAAGGCGGAGAGCGGGTCGCGGAGCTTGAGGCGCGGCGCGTCGGTGAAGAAGGACGGGAAATTCATCACACTCTCTTCGGGCAGGAGCAGCCGCAGCGCGGCTTTGCCCCGGAAAGACGTCGTCTCCGGACTGGCGACGCCTCAGGCCGGTTGCCGGGCGAGGCCGAAGCGTTCCGGATCTGCGAGCAGGTCGGTTAGGGAATAACGGTCGAGTTCGCCGAGGAAGACCTCCATCGCGTCGCTGAGGATTCGCCGCCAGCGATCCCCGCGCAGCGCCGAACGCCCTTCCGCCTCGCCGAAGCACTCGACGGTCGCGAAGGCCGGCTCCGTCGCCCGGATCAGTCGGCCCAGCGAAATCTCGGCCGGCGCCCGCGCCAGCATCAGCCCGCCGGCGCGGCCGCGCACGCCTTTAAGGAAATCCTGACGGACCAGGAGATTGGCGACCTTCATCAGATGGGTCCGCGAAATATCATAGGCCGTCGCCGCTTCCTCGACCGTGACCAGCCGCTCCGGATGCGCTGCCACGAAGACGAGCAGCCTGAGCGCATACTCGCTGAACTGGGTCAGGCGCATGCACTGCACCCGCGGCGGCGGCCGGGCCTGTTCTCGCCAACATCTGGAAGGAGCACCATCCGACGGTCCTGTTCACCGCCCGGTGAGCCCCCTCGCCCGGCGGACTGGTCTTCTGGAGCGCAACACGGCGCATCCCCCGCGCCTCACTACGGCAATCCGGCTCGTTGCGCATCAACAGATCCTCCCGAAAAACGCCGATCCCAAGGCGAAGGACATCAGGCCGGCCCTGCTGCCGGTGCGGCCTTCGGGCCAAGCCGCGCGCCGGTCAGGACCCGCCAATAGCTCACTGCGAATCCGAGGAAGGCGAGCGACCAGCACAGCCCGGCGACATGGAGCAACGCGACCGGGCCATGGCCGAGCCCGGAACAGATCCGCGCCACGCTGCCGATCACGATCAGGACGTAGCAGGCCTGCGTTGCCGCAGTCGCGACCAGCGGGCGCCCGGTATGGCCGAGGCTGGCCCGCGACATCACCGCCAGCGTCACGGTGCCGAAGGCTCCGGCGGTCCAGGCATGCAGCCCGGCACCAGGGCCGACCAGCCCGAAACTCGCCGCCGCCGAGAGCGCGAAGCCCAGCGGCACAAAGGCATAGCCGACATGCAGGATGACGAGCAGCGGATTGCGCCAGGTACGATCACCCGCCCAGCGTGCCAGCCTGACGGCATGAAGCACGGCGCAGAGCGCCAGCGCCACCCCGCTCGCAACCGTATCCGGTTGGGCAACCCAGAGGCTAAGCGCGAGCGCGCTCGCCGCCAGCACCACCTTGTCATAGCCCCCGAAGGGAATCGGCAGACGCCCCGCCCCTCGCGGCGCCAGCCAGTTGCGCGTGAAGCTCGGCACGATCCGCCCGGCGATCAGCCCGACCAGCATGAGCACGACGGCGATGGCGAAGCGGCGCGCGTAATCGGCCCCGCCCGTCAGCGCCGCTTCGAGATGAAAGGCGAGGTTGGCGACGAGCAGCAGCCCGATCAGCACCACGACCTTGAGATTGCGCCAGTTCCGCCCGGCGACGATCTCGCGCGCGGCAGCCCCCGCCAGCAGGATTAGGAACAGAGCATCGATCGCCAGCGCAAGGCGCCACCCGATCAGGGCCGAGGCGGCGACCGCGATACGGCCCGCGATCCAGGCCAGAACCAGCACGAGCAGCGGCGTGCCCTGCACGGGCAATCGCCCGGTCCAGTTGGGAATGGCGGTCAGCAGGAAGCCGCCGATCGCCGCCGCCTGATAGCCGAAGAGCATTTCATGGATATGCCAGTCCACCGGCGCGAAAGCCGTGGGGATGGCGAGATGGCCGGTGACGAAGCCGAGCCAGACGATGATCGTCAGCCCGGCTTGCAGCGCCGCGAGGAGGAAGAGCGGCCGGAAGCCGTAGGACAGCAGCGCAGGCCCCTCATAGGCCTTCAGCCTCGGAATGGGCGCCATGCTCGCTTCTCCTGACGTGATCGGGCGCAGCCTGGCGCTGCGCCCCTTGCCCCTTCGACGGACCGCGCCGCGGCCCGCTCACTTCGCCTTGGCGACCAGATCGGCGAAGACCTGCTTGGCCTTGCCCGGATGCTTGGCGGCGGCGGCGGCTTCCAGATTGGTCGGCTCGCCGACCACGATCAGCGCCACCATGCCCATGCCGTAATGCGGCTTGCACTTGATGCCGTAGACGCCGTTCTGCTTGAACGTAACGTCGACCTGCTCGTTCAGCTTGCCGATGAAAGGCTCGGCCCCGGCCGGGAGCATCTCCGGAACGGTTTCCGCGTTGTGGCTCTTGTCGGTCGGCACGAATTTCACGGTATCGCCGGGAGCGATCTTCACCAGCGCCGGTTCGAATACCATGGCGCCGGCCGCCCCCTTGTTGAGCATCTTGACCTCGACCTCCGCCGCATTGGCGCCGGTGGCTGCCAGCGCCATCAGCGCGCCGGCCAGAAACATCCTGAACATCTGCCTTCTCCTTCAGCAGCGGGCACGTCCGTCCCTCGCTGCACCGCAACATTAGTCGGGAGGGCCGCGCGCCAACTTGCGAAAACGCAAACTCAAGATGGATTGCCGGAGAGGACGGGCCGCTCGGAGCGGTGAACGGATTTCTTCCGGAACGGGTCGTCGCGGTGGCGCTTCCGCCTCTTGCGGAGGTCATCTTTGAAAGGCTGTTTCATTGACCGCGAAGCATCCGGCAGAAACAATGAACAGTATCGAGCGGTGTTCGCATTGCTCCTTCGCGGGATTTGCTGGAGCAGCTTGCACCGCGTCAACAATGCTAAAAGCACCACGACGAAATCGTGGGCTCCGAGACACGGAGACGCGTCGGTGACGACATGCACGAATCCAGAAAACCTTGTTCAGGCGTCTGAACGGCGATGTTCCTGACAAGCTTCCGGGCGCCCTGAGCACCTGAAACCATACCATCGCGACGCTGCCACGACGCCGGTCCTTCCGGCGAAGGGAGACGCTTGTCCCGTCCTCCCGGCGGCAACCTGCGGAACCGCCGCCAATCGGCGCCCCGCCCTCTCACAAACCCAGACAGCTGCTCCAGAGGTTTCCATGGCGATCCTGTCCCTTGCCTCCTCGCTTCCGACCCGCGCCGCGACCGGCCAGGCCGCCCGTAGCCTTCCGGTCCCGACGGCTGCGAACCGCGATTTCCGCACGGCCCTGCGCCATCTCGCCGGCGGCGTCTCCATCATTACGGCGGGGCGCGGCGAGGATCGCACCGGCCTGACCGTGACGTCGCTCTCCTCGCTTTCGGCCGAGCCACCGACCGTGATGTTCGGCCTCAACCTCTCCTCCTCGACCTACCCCGTCCTTGCGCGCCATCGCAGCTTCGGCGTGAACTTCCTCAGCGCCTCGCAGAAGCAGGTCGCCGACCGCTTCGCCGGGCGCGGCGGCGAGAAGGGCCCGGCCCGCTATGCCGAAGCGGAGTGGAGCGAGGGCCGCACTGGCGCGCCGCTTCTCGAAGGCGCGCTGGCCGCGCTCGATTGCGAGCTGGAAGAGCTGATCGAGCGCCACTCCCACGCCATCGTCATCGGCCGGGTGCGCGAGGTCCGGCTCGGCTCGAACGACGCCGCCCTCCTCTACTGGCGCGGCGACTACGAGCGGCTCGGCTGGATGGCCGAGGAAGCGTCGACCGCGCTCGGCCTCCGCTCCGCCTGATCTCCCGAACGGTAGCGAAATCCATGACCTACGCACTCAGCATTCTCGACAAGAGCCCGCTCATCGAGGGCGAAACCGCCGGCGCAGCACTCCAGCGCACGGTGAGCCTCGCCCAGGCGGCGGAGCGCCTCGGCTACCACCGCTTCTGGCTGGCCGAGCATCATGACTTCCCCGGTCTCGCCAGCCCGGCGCCGGAGGTGTTCGCCGCCTATCTGCTGGCGCGCACGCAGCGCATCCGCATCGGCTCCGGCGGCGTGCTGCTGCCGCATTACAGCCCCTACAAGGTCGCCGAGGCCTTCAACCTGCTGGCATCGCTGGCGCCCGGCCGCGTCGATCTCGGCATCGGCAAGGCGCCGGGCGGCCTGCCGCTCTCGACCAAGGCGCTGCGCGCGCTGCATGATCCGGCACGCGCGCCATCCTTCGAAACCCTGCTGGACGAGCTCGACGGCTTCCTGGCTCCGCCCGCAGTGACGGATGGCCCGCGGGACAAGGCGCGTGCCCTGCCCGTCCCGCCCGTGACGCCGGAACGTTTCCTGCTCGGCGCGAGCCCGGACAGCGCCCGGCAGGCGGGCGAGCGCGGCTGGCACTTCGTCTTCGCCGGCCATCACAACGGCGATCCCAAGGCGATCGACGAGAGCCTGAACGCCTATGCCAAGGCCGGCGGCACGGCGCCCCTGCTGCTTGCGGTGGCCGCCTTCGCCGCCGAGACGGCCGAGGAGGCGCTAAGCCTCACGGAGAACCACCGCGTCGTCCGCCTCACGCTCGACAACGGCCAGAACCTCAATCTCGGCAGCGAGGAGCAGGCCGCCGAATATGCCCGCCAGGCGGGCGCCGCCTCCTACCGCACCGAGATCCGCAAGCCGCAGATCCTCGCCGGCACGCCCGAGCAGGTCCGGCGCGAGCTCGACGCCCTGCATGCCCGCTTCGGCATCGGCGAGTTCGTCATCGACACGCCGACGGCCCTGACCAGCCGGCGCCTCGCTTCCCTCACGCTGCTCGCCGGCGAACGCCCGGCACTCGCCGCCTGATCCCCGCTTTCGGAAGGACTGATCCCATGTCCCGCACCCGCCTCACCTTCGGCCTGATGCTCCAGGGCGCCGGCAGCCACATGAATTCCTGGCGCCACCCGAGCAACCCGGCCGATGCCAGCGTCAATCTCGACTTCTTCATCCGCAACGCCCGCAAGGCCGAGGAGAACGGCATCGCCTTCGCCTTCGTGGCGGACGGGCTCTACATCAACAAGAAGTCGATCCCGCATTTCCTCAACCGCTTCGAGCCGCTGACCATCCTCTCGGCACTGGCGACCGTGACGAAGAAGCTCGGCCTCGTCGGCACGGTCTCGACCTCCTATAGCGACCCCTACACGATCGCCCGGCAATTCGCCTCGCTCGACCTGATCTCAGGCGGCCGCGCTGGCTGGAACGCGGTGACCTCGCCGCTGGAAGGCTCCGGCCGCAACTACAGCCGGCCGCATCCCGAACATTCGCTGCGCTACGAGATTGCGCAGGAATATCTCGACGTCGCCAAGGGCCTCTGGGATTCCTGGGACGACGATGCCTTCATCCGCGACCGCGAGGCCAGCCGCTTCTTCGATCGCGACAAGCTGCACACGCTGAACCACAAGGGCCGCTTCTTCCAGGTCGAGGGTCCGCTCAACATCCAGCGCTCGCCGCAGGGCCAGCCGGTGCTGTTCCAGGCCGGCGCCTCGGAAGCCGGCATCGGCCTCGCCGGCCGCCATGCCGATGCGGTCTTCGCCAACCATGTCCCGCTGGAGGAGGCGCAGGTCCTCTATCGCGCGATCAAAACCAGCGCCGTCGCCCATGGCCGCAGCACCGACGACGTGAAGCTCTTCCCCGGCGCCGGGCCGATCGTCGGACGCACCGCGGCCGAGGCCGAGGAGAAGTACCAGGCCATCCGCAATCTCGTCTCGATCGAGTATGCGCTCGCCTATATCGGTCGCTTCTTCGACCACCACGATTTCAGCGCCTACCCGCTGGACGCAGCCTTCCCGGAACTCGGCGATATCGGCAAGAACAGCTTCCGTTCGACGACCGACCGCATCAAGCGCAACGCCGTGCTGAAGGGCCAGACGCTGCGCGAAGCGGCGCTGGAAGCCGCGACGCCCCGCACCGATCTGATCGGCTCGGCCGAGGAGGTCGCCGACAGGCTGATCGAGCGTGTCGAGGCGCAGGCCGCCGACGGCTTCGTGCTCGGCTTCCCGGTGATCGGCCAGGGGCTCGACGATTTCGTCGAGCTGGTGATCCCGGTGCTGGAAGAGCGCGGCGTCTACGACCGCAATCTGCCGGGCTCAACCCTGCGCGACCATCTCGGCCTCCCCCGCCGCGCAAGCCGTTACGCCACCCTGTCGGACGCAGAGCCCGCGCGCCGCGCGAGCTGAGCCACCCGCAACGCTATCCCGGAAAGGCTCGCGTCATGGCCGATGAATTCTTCTACACGACCCCGCTGCACCCTCTCGCCCAGCCATTGGTCGAGCAGCTCACCTGGGAATATACCACACGGTACGGCAGCCAATTCGGCGAGCCGCCCGGTGCCGAGATGAGCCGCTATCCGGCCGAGCTCTTCGCCCCGCCGGACGGCAATTTCGTCCTGCTGCTGCGCGATGGCCGCCCCATCGCCGGCGGCGCCTTCAAGCGCTATGACGAACGCACAGCCGAGATGAAGCGGATCTGGACCCATAGCGATTTCCGCCGTCAGGGCCTGGCCCGGCGCATCGTTGCCGAGGTCGAAGCGCAGGCCGTCCGACAAGGTTACGGCAAGATCTACCTGACCACCGGCTTCCGCCAACCCGAGGCCAAGGGGCTCTATCTGGAGACCGGCTACACCCCGCTCTTCGACGTCTCGGCCGATCCTGCGTTCTACCGGAAACTGCCCTTCGAGAAAGAGCTGGTCGCCATCCCGGCTTCGGCGACCCGGCCGCCCGACGCTCACGCCGCGCGCAGCGCCGCCTGACGAGCCGCTTTCCCCTTTTCCATAACAAGAAGAGCCAGCCATGACCCTCGCCAGCGATTTCGCGGGCTTGCCGACGCATGCCCAGAATCCAGCCCCGCATCGCGATTTCAGCCGTTATCGCATCGTCCCCGCCCGCTATCCCGGGCGGACCATCGGCACGGTCTTCGCCGCCATCGTGATCTTCGCGATCGTGAATTCGGTGCTCTCCAATCCGCGTTGGGGCTGGGATGTCTTCGCGGAGTGGTTCTTCGCCGAACCCGTACTGGTCGGGCTCGGCCGCACGCTGTTCCTGACGCTGCTCGGCACGGTCTTCGGCTTCCTGTTCGGCACCTTGCTGGCGCTGGCGCGGGTCTCCGGTTCGCCGCTGCTCGCCTCGCTCTCCTGGAGCTATGTCTGGCTCTTCCGCTCGATCCCGCTGATTGTGCTGCTGCTGATCCTGAACAATCTCGGCTATCTCTACAGCACGATCTGGCTGGGCATTCCCTTCACCGATATCGGCTTCGGCTCATGGTCGACCACGCAGCTGATCACGCCCTTCTTCGCGGCCGTGCTGGGTCTCACCCTCAACGCCGCCGCCTTCTCATCCGAGATCGTCCGCGGCGGCATCCTCGCCGTCGACCAGGGCCAACACGAGGCCGCGGCTGCGCTCGGCCTGCCGAAGCACCGCCAGGTCTCGCGGATCGTGCTGCCGCAGGCGATGCGCTCGATCCTGCCGACCGCCTTCAACGAGATCATCAGCCTCGCCAAGGGTACGAGCCAAGTCTACATCCTCGCCCTGCCGGAGCTGTTCTACACCATCCAGGTCATCTACCGGCGCAATCTCGAGGTGATCCCGCTGCTGATGGTAGCGACGGTCTGGTACCTCGTCATCCTCAGCGTCCTCTCCTTCTTCCAGCGCCATATCGAGCGGCACTATGCCCGTGGCGCCCTGCGCAACCCGCCTCCGTCGGCTATCGACACGGCCCTGCGCTGGCTCGGCCGGAACCGCGCCACCACGACGACCGCCAGCGCCGGCTTCACCGCCCCGACGCAGGCCTCTGCCGCTCCGCGCACGGCCTCGCTCGCAACGCTCTCCCCGCGCAGCGGCGGCGAGATCCGCATCAGCCATGTCTCGAAGAGCTTCGGCCCGCTCAAGGTGCTCGACGATGTCAGCCTGGCGCTGCGCCCCGGCAGCGTCACCGCGATCATCGGCCAGTCCGGCTCGGGCAAGTCGACCCTGCTGCGCTCGATCAACCATCTGGAGCGCGTCGACGAGGGCTTCATCGCCATCGACGGCGAGCTGATCGGCTACCGGCAGGACGGCGAAACGCTCTACGAACTGAAGGAGAAGGACATTCTGGCCCGGCGCGTCGATGTCGGCATGGTCTTCCAGAACTTCAATCTCTTCCCGCATCTCACCGCGATCGAGAACATCGCCGAGGCACCGGTGACCGTGCGCGGCCTCTCCCGCGAGCAGGCTTCTGCCGAGGCGCAGGAACTGCTCGCCCGCGTCGGCCTCGCCGAGAAGGCGAATGCCTATCCGCGCCAGCTCTCCGGCGGCCAGCAGCAGCGCGTCGCCATCGCCCGCGCCCTCGCCCTCAAGCCGAAGGTCCTGCTCTTCGACGAGCCGACCTCGGCGCTCGATCCCGAGCTCGTCGGCGAAGTCCTCGACGTCATCAAGGAGCTCGCCCGCTCCGGCACGACGCTGGTCATCGTCACCCATGAGATCGGATTTGCCCGCGAGGTCGCCGACCAGGTCGTCTTCATGGAGGCCGGCCGCATCGTCGAGAGCGGCGCCCCGGCCGACGTGCTCGGCAATCCCAGCCACACCCGCACCCGCGAATTCCTCGCCAAGGTGCTCTGAATTCCCCGCCACACCCCACAAGGAATCCGACCATGATCACGCGACGCAATTCTCTGAGCCTTCTCGTCGGCGCCGCATCGGCCGCGCTCATCCCCGCCGGCGCCTTCGCCCAGCAGGTCGTCGACCTCTCGCCAGAGCAGCCTGGCCGCCCCCGCGCCGAGCGCGATGAGGAGGCGATCAGGCTCATCGCCAAGGACGCCAAATTCGCCAAGGATGGCGTCTTCACCGTGGGCAACAACACCGGCCGCTTTCCGTTCAGCGGCTTTGCGAACGACAACAAGACGGTCATCGGCGGCGAGGCCGAGATCGCGCAACTTGTCGCGGACGCGCTGGGCCGCAAGCTGGAGGTCGTCACGACTGCCTGGGCGGACTGGCCGCTCGGCGTCGTCTCCGGCAAGTTCGACGCGGTGATCTCCAACGTCACCGTCACCGAGCAGCGCAAGGAGAAGTTCGACTTCTCGACTTATCGCAAGGACCTGCTCGGCTTCTACGTGAAGAAGGGCAACGAGATCGACATTCGCGAGCCCCGCGATGTGGCGGGCCTCAAGGTCATCGTCGGCGCCGGAACCAATCAGGAGCAGATCCTGCTGCGCTGGAACGAGGCCAATCTCAAGGCCGGGCTGAAGCCGGTCGACATCCAGTACTACGACGACGATGTCGTGCTCTATCTCGCGCTCGAATCCGGCCGTGCGGACGCCTATCTCGGCCCCAATGCGCTGCTGAGCTTCAAGGCCGCGCAGGAGGGCAAGACCCGGCTCGCCGGCAATTTCTCCGGCGGCTGGCCGGTTCTGGCCGAGATCGCTGTGACCACCCGCAAGGGCGCTGGGCTCGCCGAGGCCATCACCCAGGCGCTCAACACCCAGATCAGGAACGGCAACTACGCCAAGGTGCTGGCCCGCTGGAACCTCTCGGCCGAGGCGATCGAGGCATCGCGCACCAACCCGCCCGGCCTGCCGAAGGCGTGAACTCCTCGCCCGACTGCCGAAACTTTCGAGAACTGGAGACCATCATGATCCCGCGACGGACACTCCTGTCGCTGCTCGTCGGCGCGCTCAGCGCCGCGAGCCTGCCCGCCCTCGCCCAGCAATCGCCCTTCGATCTCGGCCCGGAGCAGCCCGACCGCATCCGCGCCGACGAGGACCCGGCCGCCATCGCCGCTGTGCCCAAGGGGTTCAAGTTCGTCGAGCCCGGCGTCTTGACCGTCGGCATCAGCCCCGGCGGACCGCCACTCACGACCTATGCGACAGACGCCAAGACCGTGATCGGCGCCGATCCCGACTTCGCCCAGCTCATCGCCGACAGCCTCGGCCTCAAGCTGAACCTCGTCCCGCTTGCCTGGGCCGACTGGCCGCTCGGCCTGACCTCCGGAAAATATGACGCCGTCATCTCGAATGTCGGCGTCACCGAGCAGCGCAAGGAGAAGTTCGACTTCTCGACCTATCGCCTCGGCCTGCACGGCTTCTTCGTCAAGGCCGACAGCAAGGTCACGAGCATCAAGGAGCCGAAGGACGCAGCCGGCCTGAGCTTCAGCGTCGGCGGCGGCACCAATCAGGAGCGCATCCTGCTGGAATGGAGCAAGCAGAACGTCGCGGCCGGCCTGAAACCGCTCGAACTGCAGCTCTTCGATGACGAAGCCGCCCGGCTCGTCGCCTTGCGGGGCGGCCGCGTCGATGTCGTCGTGCAGCCCCACGCCCAGCTCGTCTTCATCGCGGCCCGCGACAAGGACATCAAGCGCATCGGCACGCTGAGCGCCGGCTGGCCGCTGAAATCCGATGTCGCGATCACCACGCGCAAGGGCAGCGGCCTCGTCGATGCCCTGACGCTCGCCACCAACAACCTGATCAAGTCGGGAAAATACCGGCAGGCGCTGGCCCGCTGGGGCATCGAGGAGGAAGCGGTGGAGCGCTCCGAGACCAACCCGCCCGGCCTGCCCAAGTACTGAGATCAAGAACCGACGGACATGACGAAGCTCTCGATCCGGCACATCGCCTTCCTCACCCCCGGCAACTACGACGATGCCGATCCGCGCCGCGGGCTCGAAGACACGCTTTCGCTCTTCGAGCATGGCGAGGCCATCGGCTTCGACAGCGCCTGGATACGCCAGCGCCATCTCGAACCAGGTGTCTCCTCGGCGGCGGCCTTCCTCGCCGCCGCGACCCAGCGCACGCGCCGGATCGGGCTCGGCACGGCGGTCATCCAGATGGGCTACGAGAACCCGTTCCGGCTGGCCGAGGACCTTTCGCTGGTGGACGTGCTCTCGGCCGGCAGGTTGAACATCGGCCTCAGCGCCGGGCCACCGCCCTTCGGCAAGCTTTTGGGCCATCGCCTCCTCGACGGTGATCCGGCCGCGATCGATTTTTCGCATGCCCGCGTCGCCCGTCTGGCGAAGAACATCGAAGGCGAATGGCTCGGCGATGCCGATACGCGCATCACCTCGGCCGCCGGCGAACACCGCCCGCGCCTGCGTCCGCACGCGCCCGGCCTGCGGCAGCGGCTCTGGTATGGCGGCTGCTCGCTGCGCTCGGCACGCTGGGCGGCGGAGAACGGCTTTCACCTGCTCGTCGGCAACATCAATACGGCCGAGGAGACCGACGGCTTCTTCGAAGTGCAGCGGAGCCATATCGAGACCTTCCGCGCCCACTGGAAGGGCGAAAGCCAACCGCGCATCGCCGTCGGCCGCGTCATCGTCCCGCTCGACGGCGCCGATACGGCGACACGCCAGCGCTATCACGACTATGCCGCGAGCCGGCACGCCCGCACGCTTGGCCCCCAGGGCGAGCGACGGACCCAGTTCACATCGGATCTCGTCGGAACCGCAGCCGAGCTGATCGAACGCCTCGCGGCGGACCCGATCCTGCCGCTGGTCGACACGCTGCGGCTGGAACTGCCCTATAATTTCAGCATCGACGACTACCGCCAGATCACCGCCGATTTCGCAGGGCTCATCGCCCCCGCGCTCGGCTGGCGCGGCGGCGTCGAGCTGAAGGGCGCGGCTTGAACGGCCAACGTCCATCAGCCCTTGATCATAGCGACTTCACACCACCCCTTGTCATTCCGGGGCTTCGCGCAGCGAAGAACCCGGAACCCACGACGGGGTGAGCCATTTGCAGCCGAGGAAGACATGTCCCACCCCGTCGTGGGTTCCGGGTTCGCGCCTGCGGCGCGCCCCGGAATGACAAGGGTAGTGCCGGATCAAATTGCCTGACCGCCTACCGCTCCTCGATGGCGAGCACCGCGAAACTCGCAAGCCAGTGCTCGCCCATATAGTCGCCGGCAATATGCGGCAGTCCCGTTTCGAGATGGAGCCTTGCCGCATCAGCGATGACCGGGCGCCGCACATCCCAATCCGGCAGCGCCGCAGCCAGCGCGCTCCAGCACCAGGCGCGGCTGAGATTGAGCCCGTCGAGATGCGCGATCTTGCCGTCGGTCCGGTCGGTCACGGTCGCCGGCTTGAACAGGATCGCCGGCTGCTGCTGCGCGATCCGTGGCAGGAAACGCTCGAACCAGGGCAGGAACTGTTCCGCCGGCAGCAGGCGGCGCATGCACTCCGCCTCGATCAGCGCCGAAGACTGGAAATCGTCGCCGCTCGGCTCGCCCCAGGCCGGGCAATCCTCGTCCGCGCCGTACCAGCGCAGTGCCGTCTCGCGCAGCAGCGTCAGGAAGGCGCCATCCCCGGTCGCGTCGGCATAATCGGCCGCCATCCGCAGGCCGAACGCCGTGTTGAAATGCGTGCCGACCCGCACCGGATAGGTCGCGATCGGCAGGAAATCGCGGAAGCGCTGGGCGAAGGCCTCGGCGAGCGGTTCCAGCGCCCGGCTCCAGCGCCCGTCGTCGAGCCCGTTCAACTCGGATGCGAGCTTGAGCAGCCAGCCCCAGCCATAGGGCCGCTTGAAGCCGCGCGCCGTCGGCTGAGCGAGATAGGCGCATTCGACCGCGATCTTCTCCGGGACGAGCTGCTCATCGAACAGCGCGACGATATCGGCAGCCGCTTCCATCTTCGGATAGCGCCGCAACAAGCGCGCCAGCATCCAGTAGCTGTGCACGCAGGAGTGCCAGTCATAGCTGCCATAGAATACCGGATGCAGCTGGCTCGGCGTCTGCGCGTCCTGTGGGCCGGCCAGCGTATGGTCCGGCTTGTTCGGGTATTCGCGGCGGACATGGCCGAGCGCGATGCGGGCAAAACGCTGGGCGATCTCTTCGGTCAGCTTGGGGGTGGTCATGAAGTGGCTTTCTCCGGCGTGGCCCAGCGTATCAGGAATGCGATCAGGCGGGGGGTCATGTAGATCGGAAACTGCGTCGCGGCGAAGAAAAGCGCCATGGTCGGCGAGGTCGAGGCGCCAAGCGCCGACCAGACCAGCCCGACATTGCGATTGCCCAGGATCAGCCCGATGCCGAGCCGCTCGGCCAACGTGCCAGGCAGCAGGACTGCGCCAAGCCCCTGAAGGGCGAGGTTGCAGGCGAAGGCGAGCGCGATACAGGCAAGGGCGACCGTGGGCTCCGCCTCGATCTGGGCGCGCACACCCGCCATCGTCGAGATCGCGAAGATCAGCAGAGCGGCCAACACCAGCCCGTCGATGGCATCGGCATGGCGTTTCAAGGTTCCTGCCGCGCGGCTCCTCAGGGTCAGCGCGACGCCGCCCGCTCCGGCAGTCAACACGAACAGCCGCAGCGCCAGTTCGACCGGTTCAAACGCAATCCCGGCGAACCATGACGCCAGCAGCGGCACACTCAGTGGCGCCAGCGCCATCGACAGCAGGGTGACCGCAAGCGGGATCGTCGCATCGAGCCCCAGCATCCGTGCCACGGCGGCCGTGCCACCCGATGGCGGCGCGCAGACCGCGAGCACCATGGCAAGGGCCAACTCAGGACCCACGCCTGTGAGGTGAGCGGCCATCCCGACCAAGACAGGGCAGACCAGCATCACCACGACCGGCAACAGAGCCGAGAAGCGCGGCTGCTGCAGCGTCCGCATGAAATCGGCCGCATTTACCCGGAGCAGCGTGCCGAGCACGATGACGAAGATCGACACCGCCATTGCCGGACGAACGGCCTCGGCCAGAGCCGGAAAGGCAAGGCCGGCGAGCACGCCGACGATCAGCAGGGTGGGCCCGCGCGGCATAAGGCGCAGAAGGGTACTCGTCATGCGGCGTCCGGCCCATTGATCGTGTCGGGCGTACGCTAGGTCGAGCGATTCCATTATTGAAATCGATTTTTGATATCTGCATCATTGTTCAAATGAATTTAGCCGCCATCGATCTCAACCTGCTGGTGGCCTTCGAGGCCTTGATGGAGGAACGCCACGTCACGCGCGCGGCGAGCCGCATCGGGCTGGCCCAGCCCTCGATGAGCAGCGCACTCAGACGGCTGCGTGACCTGTTCGGCGACGAGCTCTTCCTGCGCGGCCCCGGCGGCATGCAGCCGACCGACAAGGCGCTGGCTCTGGCGCAACCGATCGGCGCGGCACTGGAGCAGATCCGCGGCGCGTTCGCCCCCGGACAGGGCTTCGACCCGTCCACCTCGCGGCGGCGCTTCACGATTGCCGTGACGGATTATGGCGACCTCGTCATCGTCCCCGCCCTCGTCGCGCTGCTGCGCCGGGAAGCGCCAGGCGTCGATCTTGCGGTACGTCCGATCACGGATGCCGCGGCGGCTTTGGCGAAGCTTGAACGCGGCGAACTCGACGCCTTGATCGGCGGCCATCTCCCGGATTCATCGACGAGCCTGCGCCAACAGTTGTTCGAGGAGCGCTTCGTCTGCATCCGCGATCGGAACCATGCCGCCGGCTCGGCCGCTCTCGACATCGGCGAATATGCCGCCCTGCCCCACGCCTTGTTCTCGGCGGCCGGCGGTGACGGTTTGCCGAGCGCGATCGACGACAGGCTGGCGCGCCAAGGCCTGAAGCGGCGCGTGGCGGTCACGCTCCCCCATGTCGTCGCGGTGCCCTTCACTGTCGCCGGCACCGATCTCGTGGCGACCATGGCCGAACGTGTGGCCCGGCGCTTCGCGGAGAGTGCCGGGGTTGCGGTGCTGCCATTGCCGTTCGAGAGTCAGGCCTTCGCCATCGATCTCGTCCACGCCCGGCGCGCGCTGGCCGACCCTGCTCTGCGCTGGCTCGTCGAAGCCGTCGCGAGAGCGGCCGCCTGATCCGCCATGGAGCTGCAACCCCGCCATCTCCTGCCGTGGGGCCCCCTCGTCCATTCGGTATGATCTAACCAAGACAGCGCGCTCTCGGAGCTTCGGCCGGGCAGAGCCGCCAATTCATTCGCCTGAGGGGAAACGCCGTGGATCTGCCTGCCAACACCTTCAAGGCCGCGCTGAAGCGCGGCGAGCTTCAGATCGGATTGTGGAGCAGCCTGTGCAGCCCGATCGTGTCCGAGATCATCAGCCAGAGCGGCTTCGACTGGATTCTGGTCGACACCGAGCACTCGCCCAACGAGCCGCCCGACGTTCTCGCCCAGCTCCAGGCCCTGAAGGGCGGCACCGCGACCCCGATCGTCCGCCCGGCCTGGAATGACGCCGTGCTGCTGAAGCGCCTGCTCGATATCGGCGTGCAGGCCGTGCTCGTGCCCTTCGTCCAGAACGCCGAGGAAGCCCGCAGGGCCGTCGCCGCCTGCCGCTATCCGCCCGCCGGCATCCGCGGCATCACGACCAGCGGCCGCGGCAGCCATTACGGACGCGTGCCGGACTATCTCAAGCGCGCCGATGGCGAGATCTGTGTGCTGGTGCAGGTCGAGACCGGCGAGGCGCTCGCCCGCATCGAGGAGATCGCCTCGGTCGACGGCGTCGACGGCGTCTTCATCGGCCCGGCCGATCTTTCGGCCTCGCTCGGCCATATCGGCAATCCCGGCCATCCCGAGGTTCAAGCCGCGATCCAGGACGCCGTGAAGCGCCTGACCGCGATCGGCAAGCCGGCCGGCATCCTGACGCCGTCCGAGCCCGATGCGCGTCGTTATATCGAATGGGGCTATCGCTTCGTCGCCGTCGGCTCCGACCTCGGCCTCATGACCAAGCATGCCGACGCGCTGGCCAAGGCTTTCGCCGGTCAGCGCTGATCGCGCGGTTTGGGTTGTGGACTAAGCCGCAGCGGCTTCGAACCACCCTTGTCATTCCGGGGCGCGCCGCAGGCGCGAACCCGGAACCCACGACTGGGCTGGACATCGCAAAGCCGGTTGTGAAGGGCTCACCCGGTCGTGGGTTCCGGGTTCTTCGCTGCGCGAAGCCCCGGGATGACAACGGCGATTCTCGGCGGCCCGGGCAAGCCGGCCCCCGGCCCTCACTCGATCTTCACATTCGCCTTCTGCGCGACCTCGGCCCAGCGCTTGGTCTCGGAGGCGATATGGGCGGCGAACTGCTCCTGGCTCGACCCGACCGGATCGACGCCGAGCTTCTTCAACTGCTCGATCACCGGCGGCTCGCGCATGATCGCCTGCGTCTCCGACGAGAGCTTGGCGACGATCTCCTTCGGCACGCCGGAGGGCGCGAAAAAGCCGTGCCAGGAGCTGGCATCATAGCCCGGAATGAATTCCGACAGGGCAGGCAGGTCCGGGGCGACCGCGAGCCGCTTCGGCGTCGCTGTGGCGAGCGCGCGGATCTTGCCAGCCTGCACATGCGGCCAGGCGATGGTGATATTGTCGAAGGTGATCTGGATCTGGCCGGAGAGCAGGTCCTGCGTCACTTGCCCGCTCGATCGATAGGGCACATGCACCATGTCGGTGCCGGTCGAGACCTTGAACAGCTCGGCCGCCATATGGGTCGAGGTGCCCGCCCCCGACGAGCCGAAGGAGTACTTGTTCGGATTTTTCTTCAGGAGATCGATGAGCTCCGGCACAGTCTTGGCCGGCAGGTCGATATTGACCATCAGGATGTTCGGCACGCTCGCCACCTGCGATATCGGCGCGAAATCCTTGACGTGGTCGAAGGGCAGCTTCGCATAGACGGCCGGGTTGATCGCATGGCTCGACACCGTGCCCATGGTCAGCGTGTAGCCGTCGGCCGGCGCCCGCGCGACCGCTGCGACGCCGGTATTGCCGCCGGCACCGGGCCGGTTCTCGACGATGAACTTGCCGCCGAGCCGCTGGCCCAGCCGGTCGGCCAGGACGCGCCCGAGCAGGTCGGTGGTGCCGCCGGCCGCGAAGGGCACGACGATGGCGACGACCTTGCTGCCGGGATAGTCGCCCTGCGCGAAGGCGGGCCCTGCTGCAGCCAGGCAGGCGGCGGCGATGATGGTCCTGCGCGTGATGCTCATCGGTTCGTCTCCCCGTCGCGGACAATTCCGCCTGCACCTCATGACGGGCGCTTACCCAAGCGATAACACAGGATCGCAGATTTGAAATCTGAAATTTCAGATTGCTGGACACACGGCTTTATGCTGTTTGATGGCCATGGCGCATGAGCCGGCAACCGCGGTGGAGCGGCTTCGGCAGCGCGCCCCCGGAAGAACCATGTTGCAGCCTGCCGTCGAACCCGTCGCGCCCGATCTGCTGCGCTCTCTGCGCGAGCATGTCCACGAGCGCCTGCGCCGCGCCATCGTCGCCGGCCGCTTCCGCAATGGCGAGCGCCTGAACGAGCGCCACCTCGCCGAGATGCTCGGCGTCAGCACGACCCCGGTGAAGGACGCGATCCGCAAGCTCGAAAGCGAGGGGCTGGTCCGGACGGAGGCGCGCCGCGGCGTCTTCGTCGAGTTCTCGCCCCGGCAGGCGCTGGAGATGGCGCTGGGTCGCGCCGCGCTCGAAAGCGTCATGGCCCACATCGCCGCCAATCACCTGACCGAGGATGGCGCAGCCGAGCTCGGTCAACTGATCGCCGAGATGGAGCAGGCGACGGAGCATGGCGATCTCGAAGACCTCGTCGCGCTGAACGAGACCTATCACCGCGCGATCCATCGCATCTCCGGCTGCACCTATCTGGAACGCCGCCTCGACGGCCAGCGCATGTACGACCATGCCCAGCGCATCGCCCTGCATTCCGAACCGGACGAGCGCCGTCGCGGCTTCGAGGAACATCGGGAGATCTACGAGGCGCTCCTGGCGCGCGATCCCGCGCGCGCCGAACTCAGGATGCGCCGTCACATCGTCCGCTCGGCGAAGGCCCATGTCAGGCTGGTTTTCGGCGCGGATGCGGAGGGACTGGATTATGACGAATGACAAGGTCCGCCGCGCGCTGCGCGGCATTTCCGGCGTCCATGTCACCGCCTGGAAGGCGGATGGCGAGGCCGATTGGGCGCTGACCGGCAGGATCGTCCGGCGCATCGCCGAGGCCGGCATCCACAACATCGTCTCGGCCGGCAATACCGGCGAGTTCTACCCGATGACGACGGCCGAGGTGGAGCGCTCGCACGCCACCGCCGCCGAAGCCACCGCCGGCAAGGCGCTGGTCACGGCCGGCATCGGCCGCTCCCTGCGCGAGGCCGTCGCGACGGGCAAGCTCGCGGCCAAGGCCGGCTGCGATGCTGCCATGGTGCATCACCCGCTCGATCCCTTCGCCGCCCCGCAATCGCAGGCGGACTACATCCTCGCCATCGCCGAAGCGCTGACGATCCCGCTCGTCGCCTATATCCGCTCGGACGCCATCGGCGTGAAGGACCTGATCCGCGTCGCGACCCACCCGAACGTCGCCGGCGTGAAATTCGCCTCGCACAACATGATGCTGCTCGCCGATTGCGTGCGCGAGACCGAAGGCTCCTCCGCCAACTGGATCTGCGGCCTCGCCGAGGGTTGGGCCGCGCCCTTCTATGCACTCGGTGCGCGGGGCTTCACCTCAGGCCTGATCAATGTCGCGCCGGAACGCTCGCTCGCAGTCTGGCGCGCGCTGGAAGCCGGCGATTACGACACGGCCCGCCGCGAGGTCGATGCCATCGCCGGCTTCGAGAAGCTGCGCACCAAATACGGCAACGGCGCCAATGTCACCGTGGTGAAGGAAGCGCTGGGCCTGCTCGGAACCGATGTCGGCCCGGTCCGCCTCCCTGGCCTGCCCGAACTGAACGAGGCCGAGCGGGCTGAGCTGCACGGCATTGTTTCGGGCTGGGGTAGCCAGCGCGTCGCGGCGGAATAACCTCTGTCATTCCGGGGCATCGCGCAGCGATGAACCTGGAACCCACGACGGGGCGAGCCCTTCAAAGAGAGCGAGGATCGCCTCGCCCGGTCGTGGGTTCCGGGTTCGGCCCTGCGGACCGCCCCGGAATGACAAACCGTCGAACCAACGAAAAATCACCGAGGAAACGCCCATGTCCGCCCGCCCCCGCAAGACGCCCGAGACCCTGCGCAGCTGGCGCTGGTTCGGGGCGAGCGACCTGCGCTCCTTCGGGCATCGTTCGCGAGCCTTGCAGATGGGCTTCGGCCACGAGGAGTTCATGGGCAAGCCGGTCATCGGCATCATCAACACCTGGTCCGAGATCAACCCCTGTCACACCCACCTGCGCGATCGCGCCGAGGCGGTGAAGCGCGCGGTCTGGGCGGCCGGCGGCTTCCCGATCGAAATCCCCGTCATGTCGGTTTCCGAGCAATATCAGAAGCCTACAACCATGCTCTATCGCAATTTCCTGGCGATGGAGACCGAGGAATCGATCCGCTCCCATCCGCTTGATGGCGCCGTGCTGCTCGGCGGCTGCGACAAGTCCACACCGGCTCTGATCATGGGCGCCTGCAGCGCCGGCCTGCCCTTCATCTTCGTGCCGGCCGGGCCGATGCTGCGCGGCAACTGGGCCGGCAAGGTGCTCGGCTCCGGCGCCGATGTCTGGAAATACTGGGCCGAGAAGGAAGCCGGCAACATCACCGACGACCAGTGGAAGGATATGGAGAGCGGCATCGCCCGCTCCTACGGCACCTGCATGGTGATGGGCACCGCCGCGACGATGATGAGCCATGCCGAAGTGCTCGGCCTCACCCTGCCCGGCGCCTCCGCCATCCCCGCCGCCGACGCCGCCCATCCGCGCATGGCCGCGATGGCAGGCAAGCGCATCGTCGAGATGGTCTGGGAAGACCTGACGCCTGACCAGATCCTGACCCGCAAAAGCTTCGAGAACGCACTGACGGTCCATATGGCCGTCGCCGGCTCGACCAATGCGATCATCCATCTCGTCGCCATGGCTGGCCGCGCCGGCGTGCCGCTGACGCCGGACGATTTCGACGCCTTCTCGCGCAACGTCCCGGTCGTCGCGAACCTGCGCCCCTCCGGCGATTTCCTGATGGAGGATTTCTTCTATGCCGGCGGCCTGCCCGCCCTGCTGAAGCAGCTCGAAAGCAAACTCCACACCGACGCGATGACCGTGACCGGCAAGCCGATAGCGGAGACCATCGCGCTCGCCCAGGTCTATGACGACAACGTCATTCGCCCGCTCGACAAACCCGTCTCGACCGCCAATGGGCTCGCCGTGCTCAAGGGCAACCTCGCGCCGGACGGCTGCGTCATCAAGCCTTCCGCCGCCGAGCCGCGCCTGCTGAAGCATTCCGGGCCTGCGCTGGTCTTCGAGCACTACGATGCGATGATGCAGGCCGTGAATGACGAGAACCTCGACGTCACCGCAGACCACATCATGGTGCTCAAGAATTGCGGCCCGGTCGGCGGGCCCGGCATGCCGGAATGGGGCATGCTGCCGATCCCGAAGAAGCTCTTGAAACAGGGCGTGCGCGACATGCTGCGCATCTCGGACGCGCGCATGTCCGGCACCAGCTACGGCGCCTGCATCCTCCATGTCGCGCCGGAGGCCTATATCAAGGGCCCACTCGCGGCGGTTCAGACCGGCGACATCATCAGCGTCGATGTCGAGGCGCGCAGCATCTCGGTCAATCTCTCGGAAGCCGAGATCGCCGCCCGCCTGGCCGTCTGGGCGCCACCGAACCGCGACTATCCGCGCGGCTGGGGCAAGATGTCGGCGGCTCATATCCGCCAGGCCGACAAGGGCTGTGATTTCGACTATCTGGAAGGGACGGCGAAGGTGCCGGAACCCGAGATCCATTGATGCCGGATATCCGCGACATCGAGCGCGTCGCCATCATCGGCGCCGGGCTGATCGGCAGCTCCTGGGCGGCCCTCGCCATGGGCCACGGCCTGAACGTCACAGCCTACGACCCCGCACCCGGCGCGGAGGAACGGTTCCGCCATGCCGTCGAGCGTGCCCGCGAGCAGCTCGCCGAGCTCGGCTTGGCCAATACCGGCCAATACGAGTTCACCACCGATCTCGACGAAGCTCTGCAAGGCGTTGATTTCGTTCAGGAGAACGGACCGGAGAGCGAAGCGGCCAAGCGTGAGCTTCTTGCCCGTCTCGATGCGGCGCTGCCGCCTGAAGTCATCATTGCCAGCAGTACCTCGGCCCTGCTGCGCAGCGCGATCGTCGCCGATTGCCGGGACAAGCGCCGGGTGATCGTCGCGCATCCCTTCAACCCGCCGCATCTCGTGCCGCTGGTCGAGATCGTCGGCGAAGACGAGGCGGTGGTCGCAAAGGCTGCCGCATTCTATCGCAGCCTCGACCGGCGCCCGGTCATCCTCCAGCGCGAGATGCCCGGCCATGTCGCCAACCGGCTGGCCTCGGCGCTCTATCGCGAGGCCGTCCATCTGGTCGAGCAGGGCGTCGCCAGCGTCGCCGAGATCGACGCCGCGCTCTGCAACGGCCCCGGCCTGCGCTGGGCGCTGATGGGTCCGCACATGACCTATCATCTCGGCGGTGGCGAAGGCGGCATCGCCGGCTATCTCGCCCATCTCGGGCCGAGCCAGGTGCGGCGCTGGCAATCGCTCGGCACGCCCTCGCTGGACGAAAACGTCCAGCACAAGATCATCGAAGGTGTTGCCGAGGAAGCGGCCGGGCGCACGATCGCACAGCTCGAGGAACGTCGCGACGAAGGGCTCCTTTCCCTGCTGCGCGCCCGCAAGCTCGTCAGCGAGTGAGCCTCACAATTCCGCGTCGAAGGTGATGGCATCGAAAGCCGCCCTCACCCGTCCGAGCGCCTGCGCGGTGACATAGGCATAGGCCCGCTCGGGCGACTGCGCGACGACGCCCCGGTCAGTGGCTTGCACGTTGATCTCCAGCGAGACCGTGGCCGTCACGCTCGGCGTCGCCCGCATCGGCACCGGCAGGGTGAGGCTCTCCCGGCACGCAGCCGCCGCGGCCTGATAGGCATCGATCAGCACCTGCCCGTCCTGCTTCAGGAAATAGCGCCGGCACAGCATCTGCTCGACGGAGAGCGGGCGCGCCGCCCAGTTCGTGGCAATCCGCCCACGCTCCAGCTTGATCCGTGCGAAGTTGACCGCGCCCGCGCTCGGCGAGAGCCGCACCGACAGCACGCCGGTGTCGCCCACAGCGGGCGTCAGCGTCACCGAGCGGCGCCCCACCCCCGCTGTGATCGTACCGGACTGGCTACCGATGGTGACTGCGAGGCTGCCGCCGCTGAGATCATCGAGCGAAAGCGTCAACGGCAGCCCGGCGAATGAAGCGAGCCCCCAGCACGCCGGCTCGACCGGCTGGATGATGGCGCCGGAGGTCAGGGTGATCGTGAAACCACTGAGAGAGAGATTGGCGCCGCCGGTCGCCGCCTTCCAGCGATCGAAGCCGTAGACGCCGGCCGCCAGCGCACCGCCCGCAAAGCCGCGCTGGTTGATCGCCATGTCGCCATTGACCAGCAGGTCGGCTCCCGCTGCCCAGGGCGAGCCCGGCAAGGCGACGCCCCCCGACGCGCGATCGATGGCCAGCGCATCATGCCAGGCCGAGCCGTCTGCGCTGACCTTCAACCGGAAGTCGTCGTCGCCGGCGAGGCCGAACTCGGCCCGGCCCGACCAGTTGCTCTGGAACAACAGGCTCGCGGTATTGGCCGCCGCGTTCTTGTTGATCTTCAGGCGATGATCGCCGCCGGCATGGTTGAACAGACTGGCATCCGAGGACACGGCGAGGCGATTGGTCGTATCCGCGGTCGCGTTCACGCCCCAGCGCTCGGCGCCGAGACTGCTGAGCGGGCTGTCGCGGCGCCATTCCGTGCCGGTCCAGAGATTGTGCTCGGCCTCGTCGACCACCCAGGCCTGCCAGCCGGCGCGCGGCACGAGAAAGGTCCAGCCGCCATCCTCGAACAGCGCGACCTGATTGGTACGGCCGGCGAAGGCGCCGCTGCCACCGGCCGGCACGATATAGGCCGAGAGCACGGTCGGCGAAGCCGGCGGCGCGGCCAGCGTCCGGCTATCGACCGTGAGGTGGATCAGCCCGTCCAGCCGGATCAGGGCATCGTTATGGGTGACATGTTTCTGTGCCTGCCCGGCAGCGAGCAGCGGCAGCGAAAGACGGGGCGTATCGGTCATGGGGCCTCGCGGAAGGGAACGCAGCGCTTGGCTGCCGCGAGGCGATGATGCGGCCGGTCCGGGCCACCGGGGATAAGTTGCTCGAATGCGCATCCGGCGCGGTCTACCCGCGCGACTGTCATTGCGAGCGCAGCGAAGCAATCCAGGGGGACTGGGCCGAAGCATTCCACCCAGTCCCCCTGGATTGCTTCGTCGCTACACTCCTCGCAATGACGGCCCGGTCAAGCCGGGAGCGTCAACCGAAGCGGCGCGGGCGCAATCCGGCGTGGAACCAGTTGATCAGCGAATAGATGTCATGGACCGGCAGTCCGGTCGCCGCCTGCACATCGGCCGCATAGGGCGGCATGTTCGTGCATTCCAGCACGATCGCGCCGACATCGGGATGGCGGGCGACGAGATCGAGCGCCGCCTGCACCACGTCCTGCCGGGCGAGCTCGACATCCATGTCGTCCTTCTCGGCCTTGATCAGGACGCGGAAGAACTCGCGCCCGTTCTCCGTGCCTGTAACGGGGGTATCGAGCGGCACGCCGGCCGCTTCCAGATGCTTCGGCGTCAGCGTCGCCGCCGAGACCGTGACGACGCCGACGCGCTTGCCCGGCGGCAGCGTCGCCTGCACCCAGGGCACCTGCATCAGCGAGGAGGTCGCGACCGGCACGCCGACGGCGGCCGCAAGCTCGCGCTGGAACAGCGAGAGGAAGCCGCAATTGGTGGTGATCGCCTCGGCGCCGAGCCGGACGAGATCGCGCGCCGCCTCGATGAAATCCGGCAGCAGCCCGGCCGCACCCTTGAGCACCACCTTCTCGGGGCTGGCGCCGCCGACCACACGATACAGCACCGGGAACGGCCAGGTCGTGCCATTGCCCATATCGCCGGGAATCCGCGGAAACCGCGCCTCCAGCATCAGGATGCCCAGCGGAACGCCGTAGATCGCCTTCCCGCCACGCGCGATCCGCGCCGCCTGGGGCGCTGCGAGAATATCGGTCATCATCTCTCCCGTCTGCCGGTGCATCGCCATGCTAGCCGCAGAATCGACGCTCCGTCACCGGACAGCATGTCGGCCTGGACGAAGATGAAAAGAAACTTCATCGACTTCGGTCGAAACTCTCGTTGCTGCCATTGCTTCGTCGTTTTTGCATCGCCATAAGACCGGCTTCCGTCCTGCTCTCGCGCGATTTCGCCGGCGCTGGTCCGCATCTTGCCTGCACGCCTTGCCTTCGCCCGGAGTTCCCCTTGAAGCTGTCGCTCGAAAAGCTGCGTCGTATCGCCGTGCTGCTGGGCTGGGCCGTCGTCCTGGTGATCGCCGTCGCGACGCTCTCGCCGATTGAGGCGCGCCCGCATGTCCCGATGCTGGGCGCCAATGCCGAGCGCTTCCTGTCCTATTTCGCCGCGGGTGCGGCGCTGGCCTTCGCCTATCCCCGCCGACGCTGGCTGGTCCTGGCCGGCATCATCGCCTTCGCGATCGGGCTGGAATGGCTCCAGACCTGGGAAGCCACGCGCCACGGCCTGCCGCGCGACGCGATGGTGAAGATCGCCGGCGCCGCGCTGGGTAGCGGCTTCTCCGTCTGGTTCGACCTGGTGATGCAGCGCTTGCGCAAGCCGGCCTGACTCAATCCGGCACAACGCCGGCCGACGCCTGTCCGCGAGGCTTCTCTTTTCCTCCCGCCGCCCCTGCCGCCGCGCCGAATTGACCCCGGCGACGCCGGCACGCGGCTTGCCACTCCGCTCCCGATGATGGTCCGGCGCCGGCGCAATGTGCCGAAACGGAACGTGCGCCAGCCGGCTGGGGGAAGAGATGAGCGTCAACGACATGAGCGGCCTGCCGCAAGCCCTGCCCGACAGCGGTTCGGGATTATGGCGCCTCTGGCTTGGTCCTCTGACGGCAGCGAGCGATGCGGTCGTGGTCGCCGCCCTCGTCTATCTCGTCGCCTTCGCCTATTATCTCGGAGGCGGCACGGGCGCGCCGGGCATCGACCGCTCGACGCCGGAACTGGCTGCGATGCTCGCGACCCTGTTCGTCTTCGTCAATCTGATGCGTGGCCGCTATCAGATCGGGAACTATCTCTCGATCCGGGGGCAGATCGGCTCGGCCTTCGCCGTCTGGAACATCACGATGGTCGCCTTCCTGGCCGTGCTGTTCCTTGCCAAGATCGCCGACAACTATTCGCGAGCCGTCATCGTCGCGACCTATCTCTCCGGCATCCCGGTCATCGCCCTCTCCCGTTCGGCGGTCGTCAGGCTGATCGCAGCCGGCAGCCGGGCCGGACGGATCACGGCCGAGCGCGCCTTCCTGATCGGGCGCGAGGCGAACATCATGTCCTTCGTGTCGCGTCACAAGCCCTGGCATATGGGCTTCGCTGTCACCGATGTCGCATTCCTGAAATCGTGGGGCGAAACCGACTCGACCGCGCTGGCCGCCGATCTGGCCGCCGCCGTGGCGAATTGCCGGGCGAAGCGGCCGGATGCCGTCTTCATCGCCGTTCCCTGGGCCGAGCAGGAGACCATCTCGGCTTGCGTCGATGCCTTCATGAACCTGCCGGTCGCGATCCATCTCGCACCGGAACCGATCATGGAACGGTTCAGCGGAACCCATGTCGTCCACACCGGCACCCTGTCGAGCCTGCGCCTGACGCGTCAGCCGCTCTCGACAGCCGAGATCGCGATCAAGCGTGCCTTCGACATCGTGGCTGCCTCCTGCGGCATCGTCCTGACCCTGCCGCTTCTGCTCCTTATCGCGGCACTGATCCGGCTCGATTCCCCCGGTCCGGTGCTGTTTCGCCAACGACGCTACGGCTTCAACCAGCAGGCTTTCCGGATCTTCAAGTTCCGCACGATGACCACGACCGATGACGGCCAGGTCGTCATTCAGGCCAAGCGCAACGATCCCCGGATCACGCGCCTCGGCCACCTGCTGCGACGCTACAATCTCGACGAGCTGCCGCAGCTCCTGAACGTTATCGCCGGTGACATGTCGCTCGTGGGACCGCGTCCGCATGCGCTGGCACATGATATCGAGTTCGAGCGCAAGATCGCCAATTATGCCCGCCGCCACAACGTCAAGCCCGGCATCACCGGCTGGGCCCAGGTCAACGGCCTGCGCGGCGAGACCGATACCGACGACAAGATGGCCCGGCGCGTCGCCTACGATCACTGGTATATCGACAACTGGTCGTTCTGGCTGGATATCACGATCCTGTTCCGGACCGTTCTGAGCCGGAAGGCCTTTTCCAACGCGCGCTAAGGTCTGCGATCAGCGCTTGCCGCTGCGGCCCCGCGGGATCGCCGGGTCGCGCGCGGCTCGGCCCGGCGCAGGCTCTGCCCCAGGACGATACGGGCGAATTGCAGGCCGGCCTTTGCCGCAGCGCCGAACCCGCGCAGCCGCGCCGGAACGAACAGGCCGCGCAGGCTCCGCCTCGAGCCTGAGGCGAAATCGGCAAAGCTTCCCGGCAGGTTGAACCGCCTCCCGTAAATGCCCGTCACTACGCATTGCGCGCAGAACAGCCGGAAGCGCGCGTCCGGGAGATCGCTGACGATCGCATCCGCGTCCGCCGCTGCGATATGGTTGAGAACGGCGCGGTCGATCGGCCCGGCAAAGTCGGCATCGCAGATGCCGGCGATCCGCAGGCCCGGAAAGGTCGACGCGATCCGCTCCCGCAGCGCATAGACCGTGCGGCTGTCGCCGCCGAACAGGAAAATGCTGCAGTCGCGTTCGGCGCAGTCACGCAGGAGGCCGGCCATCCCGACGGCCTCGCCCGCCCGCCCGGGCGCAGCGCGATCGCCGATCTTGCCGTGAATGATGCCCGACTGCACGCTCGCCCCGAGATGGCTACGGTTGGCGTCCCGATGCGACCGAGGCGCAACGCATCAAGATGCCTGCTTCCCTCCGCAGGCACCTGGCACGATGCGACAAATTTTAACGATGCCTACCGTTGCGTCAATGCACTCCGCCGGCGGCTTCGCAGAGGCCAGCCGACGGGACCGACCCAGCCCGCGTCCGATCAGACGAAGTGGCGCCAGAGCGCTCGGCCGAGCCAGAGGCTCCATCCGGCGACGATGGTCACGGCCAGCAGCGACGCCCCGACGATCAGGGAACGGCCGATCAGGATGCTGGCGACGCTCTCCTCGAGGTCCGGCTTGTTGTCGTTCGCCGCCTGCAGGCGACGACCGAGGCTGGAAGCCTGAACAGGCGCCGGGAACTGTCGCACGCGCTCGGGCCGCATGGAACTCTCTCGTAAAGTTACGCAGGCATTAAACGCACGCCCTTATCAATGATCGAATTCGCAACAAAATAAAAGCACAAGATGCGAGCCCTCCCCAGCCTGGAGAGGCCATCACCGCGACGGCCCGTACCCTAGCCGCCATATTGCGTGTCGGAGACCTGTTCCATCCAGTCGACGACCTTGCCGTCCTGAACCTCCTGGATCGCGATATGCGTCATCGCCGTGGCCGGAGAAGCGCCGTGCCAGTGCTTCTCCCCGGGCGGGAACCAGACGACGTCGCCCGGCCGGATCTCCATGATCGGCCCGCCCCAGCATTGCGCGCGGCCGAGGCCGGCCGTCACGATCACCGTTTGGCCGAGCGGATGCGTATGCCAGGCCGTGCGGGCGCCGGGCTCGAAGGTGACACTCGCACCCTGAACGCGTTCGGCCGCATGGGGATTGCAGAGCGGGTCGATTCGGACGGCTCCGGTAAACCAGTCCGACGGCCCCTTCCCGGAAGGCCGTGATCCGGCGCGCGTGATATCCAAGGGAACTCTCCTCGCTTCTGTTCGAGCTTTCGGAAAGCATGCCGCCGCGGAGACCGGGAATCCAGTGCGTTACCCTTGCCCCACGCCTGCGTCGACCGACCTTCCTGCTCGAGGCGCAGGGTCGGCCGCAGGGACGTCGAGCCGCGCCCGCGCCGAAAGCAACAATCCCCGGCGCGAAGGACGACCTCCCAGGGCGAGCATGCCCGCCGCTTCCTGCGTCTCGCCGATGTCGGGTTGGTCGCATGTGCTCCCTGAGAGCGCATCCGTGGCATCGCCATGCATCCTCGTCGCGGCTTCGGCAGGGCGACGCAAAGCCGCAGATCCAGGCCGGCAAGTACGCGCGACAATGGCTGAAACAGGCTTGACCTTGCCATGGAGGGAAGGTGCAGGCTGCGCTCATCGACAGTCAGGAACGACACGCCATGTGCTCTTGCCAACAGCATGCGACCACCACCTCGACGGAGGCCCAGCCCTCCGCCGATACCGTCAGCCTCCGGGTCGACGACATGACCTGCGGCCATTGCGCCGGCAGGATCGAACAGGCCATCAAGGGCGCGTTTCCGGGCGCGACCGTCAGCGCGGATCCGGCTTCGAAGCTGGTCACGGTGCAGGGGGGCGGCGATTTTGCCAGTATCGGCACAGTCATCGCCGCCGCCGGCTATACGCCCGCTGCGGTCCCGGCCCGCTGAGATCACGACCCAGGAGGTCATTTTGACAACTGAACGCTTCCTCTCCCGCCGCAAGCTCATCGCGGGAGCCGCGCAAGCCGCGACGGCGTTCGCCCTCGCGCCGTCGGCGCTGGCCGCCGAGACGTTCCCGAAGATGATCGTCACGCGCGACCCGAACTGCGGCTGCTGCGGCAGCTGGGTCACGCATGCGAGGGCGGCGGGCTTTGCAGTCGAGGTGGTCGAGGTGCCCGATGTCGCGCCGCTGAAGGCGCGGCTCGGCGTGCCCGATCCGCTGGCCTCCTGCCACACGGCCGAAATCGGCGGCTATGTCGTGGAAGGCCATGTTCCGGCCGAAGCGATCAAGCGCCTGCTCGCCGAGCGCCCCAAGGCGACGGGTCTCGCGGTCGCCGGCATGCCCGTCGGCTCGCCCGGCATGGAAGTGGCCGGGCAGCAGCCCGACACCTATGACGTCATAATCTTCTCGGCCGGCCGGCAGAACGTCTTCGCGCGCTATCGCGGGCTGCAGCAGGTCTGAACCTGCCGCAGCGCGGCTCACTCAGGCCGGGCGCGGATGGCTTCCGCGCCCATCCGGCGAGACTCCGGGAAAGCGCCCGAGCTTCGCGACGTGCTTCTGGACAAGCGTCTCGCCGAAAGCGGTCGGCCGCATGGCCGGTGCGCGGTCGTGGATCGCGATGCCCGCCCGCGCGCCGAAGACGCGCTTGCCGTAGCAGATCAGACTCTCCAGCGACTGCATGATGAAGACGACGGCCGGAAGCGCATCGCGATAGGCGAGCTCGGCCGCCGCCTCGTCCCCGACCTTGAAGCTCTCATAGGCCTGGACCATGAAGTCGATGACGTCGGGCGCCAGGATCATGCCGACGCAGCCGGCGCGCAGGTTCTCGATCAGCTCCAGCCCGCCGCGCCCGTTCATGATCGGCAGCCGGCTCTCGGTCGTCTCGATCAGTTGCGCGATATCCGTCGCCGGCCCCTCGCCCTTGACCAGCGCGATGTTGGGATGCTGCGCGACGAGATCGCGGATATCGCCCGCCGACAGGCCGCGCCCCATATAGGCCGGCGCATTCTGGATCGCGACGGGCAGGCTCGTGGCCTCGGCCACCCGCCCGAAGAAGCGGATATATTCGGCCGCGCCGAAGCTGCCGACCATCGGCGGCTGGAGGATGACCCAGTCGGCCTTCACGGCCTCGGCCGCCCGCACCTGCTCGATCTGCTCGCCAACGGATGAGCCGAAAATCGTGAAACCCAGCGGCCTGCGCCCGGCGACATCCTCCGAGGCCCATTCCATCACGGTCCGCCGCTCAGTGACGGTGAGTTTCGAGACCTCGGTCGCGAGCCCGAGCGCTGCAATGCCGTGAACGCCGAGCCCAAGGCAGACCTCCACCTGTCGCCGCATGGCCTGCCGGTCCAGACGCTCCCCGGCGTCGAACAGCGCGTAGAGAATCGCATGGATCCCGGTGAAGGCCGTCGTCATGGTCGCTTTCCCCAGCGTCTCAATGATCTGATGTTAAACATCAGATGAATGGTTGCACGCAAGCGGCGACCGTGACAATCTTGTCGTCGCGGAAGGGCGCGAAACATGCAGAAGCGCAGCAAACCTGGAAAGATCGGAGCGATGGTCCAGGCTCTCGGAGCCGCGATCGTGCGCGGCGAGATCGCCTCGGGAACCGTGCTGCCGCCGGAATTCGAGCTGGCGGAGCGCTATGGCGCCGGCCGCAGCGTCGTCCGCGAAGCCGTGAAGATTCTGACGGCCAAGGGCCTCCTGAGCGTACGGCCGCGCCATGGCACACAGGTGCGCCCGCTCCACGAATGGACCCTGCTCGATCCCGACGTGCTCGGCTGGATGCGCAGCGAGGACGGGCTCGACCACAACCTCCTGCTCGCACTCGAAGAGACCCGCGCGATCATCGAGCCCGAGGCTGCGGCGCTGGCGGCCGTGCGCGCGACGCCCGACGACCTCGCCCGCATCCGCGCAGCCCTGATCGCGATGGAAGCGGACCAGAACAGCCCGCAGGCTGCGATCGCGGCCGACAAGCGCTTCCATCTCGCGATCCTCGACGCGACCAACAACCCGATCCTGCGCAGCTTCCGCGGCGCGATCGAAGCGATCCTCAGCGCCATGTTCGACTTCACCGTCGATGTCTTCGCCGGAAATCTGGCGAACCACGCAGCCGTGCTCGACGCGATCGCGGCCGGCGAGGCCGACCGGGCGCGTGAGGCGATGCGGCAGGTGCTCGGCTACACGCGCGGCCACATGCTTTCCAGCCCGATGCTCGCGGGCGGAGAAAAACCAAGAAAATCAGAACCGGGAGAAACGTCATGAAGATCAGAACGATGCTGCTTGCCGCCACCGTCGCGGCCATTGCCTTCCCTGCCTTCGCCGCCTGGCCCGAGCGGCCGCTGACCCTGGTCGTACCCTGGGCCGCCGGCGGCGGCACGGATGCGGTCGCGCGCATCCTGGCGGCGGGCCTCGAGAAGGAGCTCGGCAAGCCGGTGAACGTCGTCAACCGGACAGGCGGCGGCGGCGTTGTCGGCCATACCGAGATGGTCAATGCCAAGCCCGACGGCTACACGATCGGCCTCGCGACGGCCGAGGTCACGACCTATTACTGGTCGAACACCGCGCCCTTCACCTACGAGAAGCTGACCCCGCTCGCGCTGGTGAATTTCGACTCGGCTGCCTTCAACGTCGCTGCCAATTCGCCCTGGGGCGACCTGCGTGCCGCGCTGGACGACATCAAGAAGCAGCCCGTCGGCCACTACAAGCTCTCGGGCATGGCTGCGGGTGCCGCCTATCACCTCGCCTTCGCCGGCCTGCTCCAGCTTGAGGGCATCAACCCCAAGAGCGTCGCGGTCGTCCCGAGCCAGGGCGCGGCGCCCGGCTTCCAGGAGCTGGCCTCGGGCGGCGTGCAGATCGTCCCGTCCTCGCTGCCGGAAGGCAAGGCGATGTTCGATGCCGGCCGCGTCAAGGCGCTCGCCGTGATGTCGAAGGAGGTGATCTCAGCCTTCCCGAAGGTGCCGACCGTCAAGCAGGCGATCGGCAAGGACTACGAGGGTGGCACCTGGCGCGGCCTCGCTGCTCCCGCCGGCCTGCCCGCGGATGTGACCGCCCGCCTCGTCGAGGCGACGGACAAGGTCGCCAATTCCGACGCCTACAAGAACTTCCTCGCCGAGCGCGGGTTCGGCTACGCCTTCGCCAAGGGCCCGGCCTTCGGCACCTTCCTCGCGACCCAGCACAAGAACAACGGCGAGATCATGGGCGCGCTCGGCCTGCGCCTGCGCCAGTAGACGCAAGCCGATCACCGCCTGATCGGGGCGCGGCGGCCGCCGCCGCGCCCGCCATCGCCGCAACACCGGACGCATCATGAAGTTCAACGATCTCTTCGCGGGGCTCGTCGTCCTCGCCTTGTCAGGCCTCGTGGCCTTCGCCTCGTGGAACCTGCCCAACCCCTCCGAGCAGCCGCTCGGCCCCTCGGCCTTTCCGCTGATCCTCGCGGGATTGCTGGCGCTCTGCGCCGCGATCCTCGCTGTCAACGGCGCTCGCGCGACCAATGCCGGCCCGCTGGTCGGCCTCGCCGACTGGGCCCGCAGCGGCACGGCGGTGCTGCGCCTGCTGCTCGTTCCGGCCGCGGTGATCTTCTACATGCTCTGCGCCGAGCCGCTCGGCTTCCTGATCGCGGCGACAGCGATCCTGGTCGTGCTCTTCGTCGTTGGCGGCACGAAGCCGCTCCAGGCGATCGGCTTCGCGCTTGCGACCGCGCTCGCCATCCACTCGATCTTCTATCTCGGCCTCGGCGTGCAATTGCCCTGGGGACCGCTCGAACCCTTCCGCTGGTGACCCGCCATGCTTGACGCCTATGTCACCGCGCTCGGGATGGTGCTCGATCCCTATGTTCTCTTCGTCATCACCGCCTCGGCGATCTATGGCCTCGTCGTCGGCTGTATCCCCGGCCTCTCCGCCACGATGGCGACCGCCCTGCTGGTGCCGCTGACCTTCTTCATGCCGCCGGTGCCGGCCATCGCCGCCATCGTCACCACCTCGACCATGGCGATCTTCTCCGGCGACATCCCAGGCTGCCTGCTGCGCATCCCCGGCACGCCGGCCTCGGCGGCCTATGTCGATGATTCCTACAAGATGACACTGCAGGGCAAGCCTGAACTCGCGCTCGGCATCGGCCTGTGGTTCTCGGTGCTGGGCGGCCTGTTCGGCACCGCGGTGATGATGGTCGCCTCGCCGGCCATCGCGGATTTCGCGCTCGGCTTCGGCTCGGTCGAGTTCTTCTGGATCGTCATGCTCGGGTTGGGCGGCGCCGTCTTCATCGGCTCCTCGACACCGCTCAAGGCCTGCATCTCGCTGCTCATCGGCCTGATGATCGCGATGATCGGCATGAACAACCCGGCCGGCCAGCCGCGCTTCACCTTCGATTCCACCGAGATGCTCGGCGGCGTCTCGCTGATCCCGATGATGGTCGGCATGTTCGCCTGCTCGGAGGTGATGCGCCACATGATCTCGGACGGCGGCGCGCCGCAGGTCGTGGTCAAGAAGATCGGCCCGATCTTCGCCAATATGTGGCGGCTGACCAAGCAATATCCCTGGCAGCTCATCCGCGGCAGCGCGCTCGGCACGGTCATCGGCATCCAGCCGGGCAGCGGCGCCGACATGGCGGCCTGGATGTCCTATGCGATGAGCAAGCGCTTCTCGAAGGAGCCGGAGAAATTCGGCACCGGCCATCCCGAGGGGCTGATCGAGGCCGGCGCCTCCAACAACTCCTCGCTGGCAGGCGCCTGGATTCCGGCGCTGGTCTTCGGCATCCCCGGCGACTCGATCACCGCCATCGCCATCGGCGTGCTGATGATGAAGAACATGGCGCCGGGGCCGACGATCTTCGTCAACGCCCCCGAGAACGTCTATGCGCTCTTCCTGGTCTTCGTGATCGCGAACCTGCTGATGCTGCCGCTCGGCTGGGCGATCATCAAGATCGCGACGCGGGTGCTTTCCGTGCCCCGGCGCGTGCTGATGCCGATCATCCTCGTCTTCGCGATCGTCGGCTCCTACGCGATCAACAATTCGCTCTTCGACGTCGGCGTCATGCTCGCCTTCGGCCTGCTGGCCTTCGTGCTGGAGGAGAACGACTTCCCCGTAGCGCCAGTGATCCTCGGCGTCGTGCTGGGCCCGTTGCTGGAGGAATACTTCATCAACTCGATGATCAAGTCCAACGGCCGGCTGATCGGCCTCGTCGACCGACCGATCGCCGCGGTGCTGGCCGCGATCACGATCGGCATCATCGGCTGGACGGTCATCGCCTCGATGCGGGCGGGCAAGCCCGACAAGGAAACGGCGCGGAGCTGAACCGGCCCGCCGGATCAGGCCGCGGCCACCTTGGACGCGGTGCCGAGCGCCGCTTCCGGCTGGCGCATCTCGTTCGCAGCCCGGACGGCGGCCAGCACGCGTCAGCTACCGCCTCTGAATAGCGGGATCTGATCGATCTTCCAGAAAGGGCGGAATCGCTAGGGGCTCCGCCCTTTCCGCGTTCGGCAGGCGGCATCGTTCGAATGGAGGAAGCCGGACATCAGCCGTCGCGGGCGGAACCGCCCTGCCGGTCGGCCGTGCATCCGGACCGATAAGTGGTTTACGGCCCGGCCGAACTCAAGCAAGGGTGTGGCAGCCGTTTCGAACGAGGATAGCACTCAGCCATGTCGAGTGAGGCGCCGAAGATCACGATCGATTTCCTGATCGGGATGCTCAAGCAGGTCATCGAGGAGAACCCCTCGCGCGACCGGGGCAAGGCTCTTGATGCCAGCTGGGGACCGGAAACCTTGCTGGAGGATACCGGCTTCAACTCCTATGATTTCGTCGAGATCATCTTCAAGCTGGAGGATCACTTCGGCATCGAGATCGACTACAACGCGAATAACAGCATCAACGACGTGAAGACGATCGGCGAACTCTGCGACGAGATCGCCAAACTGCTGGCCAAGAAGCAGGTGGCATGACGCGGATCGTCGTTTCGGGCCTCGGCATCGTCTCCCCGATTGGCAGCGATACCCAGAGCTTCTGGCAGGCCTTGCTGGCTGGTCACAGCAATTTCGGGCATGCCTCCGCCTTGCCGGAAAAGGGCGTCCGCGTGGCGGAAGTCCACGACCAGGGCTTCATGGAAGGACTGGGCCTTTCACCATCGGCCTGTGACCGAAACGCCCTGTTTGCGGTTGCGGCCGCGCGCCAGGCTCTGTCGGCCGCCGGTCTCGGCGCCGGCCTGCCGCACCCTGAGCGCGTCGGCGTCATCCTCGGGAACTCCGCCGGCGGACAATGCAGCACCGACGACCAGTATTCCCGGCTCTACACCCAGAACAAGCGCCCCCATCCGATGACCGTCGCGAAGGTCATGGTGAGCTCCTCGGCCAGCTGGGTGTCGATCGCCACGGGCGCGACCGGCCCCTGCTTCGTGACCTCGAGCGCCTGCGCTTCCTCCAGCCACGCCATCGGTATCGCCATGCAGTTCCTGCGTGCCGGCCTCGCCGACATCGTCATCGCCGGAGGCACGGAAGCCCCGCTCTCGGCCGGGACACTGCTCGCCTGGGACGCGATGAGGATCATGTCGCGCACCGCCTGTCGGCCTTTCGCCGCCGGGCGCGACGGCCTGATGCTGGCCGAAGGCGCCGGCGTGATCGTGCTGGAGACCGAGGCGCATGCGCGCAGCCGCGGGCTGGAGCCCACGATCGAGGCGGCGGGCTTCGGCTTCAGCGCCGATGCGGGCGACATCGTCGCTCCCAATGTCGACGGCATGACGCGGGCCATGGCCCTCGCGCTGGCCGATGCCGGTCTGGATGTCGGCGATCTCGCCTATATCAACGCCCACGGCACCGGCACGCGCGCCAATGACCGGGCCGAGACACAGGCCCTGAAGCGGCTCTTCGGCGACCGACCCGTGCCGCCGACCTCCTCGATCAAGGGCGCGACAGGCCACGCGCTCGGCGCCGCCGGCGCCTTCGAGGCGATCGCGACGATCATGGCCATCGAGAACGGCATCGCCCCGCCGACCGCCAATTTCGACGCTCCGGAGCCGGAATGCGACATCGACTGCGTACCGAACCAGGCCCGGCCGATGCCGATACCAGCCGCCATGTCGAATTCATTCGCGTTCGGCGGCCTGAATACAGCGCTGATCTTCAAAACACTGAAATAACGCAAACCCTAAATGCTAATACTATTGGAATTGCGTTAGGATCTCAAAGAAATTGATCTGAAATCACAAAGCCCCTCGCTTGACAGCCTAAAACCTCAATGTTTTGTTATTATGGCCTATATGTCACAATAACGGAATAAAACGGCAATGAGGAAATTCCTGGCTCTCGTGGGGGTCGCCGCGTCGATCTCGTTTTCGTCCGTCTCGCCGGGCCAGGCCCAGCAGGCCGGCAGCATCGTCAATGTCGCGGTGATCGGCGAGCCCGCCTCGCTTGACCCCGGCATCGCCGCGACCGACCTCGTCGGCATGATCTCGCAGCATGTCTTCGAGACGCTGTTCACCTTCGACGGCAAGTGGAACGTCACGCCGCTCCTGGCCGAGGCGATGCCGAACGTCAGCGCCGACGGTACGGTCTACAAGATCGCCCTGCGGCAGGGCATCAAGTTCCATAACGGCCGCGACATGACCGCCGAGGACGTCGTCGCCTCGCTGAAGCGCTGGATGGAAGTCGCCTCGCGTGGCAAGCAGACCGCGCTTTACCTCAAGTCGGTCGCCGCGACCGGGCCGAACGAGGTCACCCTGACCCTCAGCCAGCCCTATGCACCGCTGCTCTCGCTGCTCGCCTTCAACAACTCCGCCGCCGCGATCATGCCGGCCGAGGCTCTGGCGACGCCGCTCAAGGAAGTCATCGGCACCGGCCCCTACAAGCTCAAGGAGCACAAGCCGGACCAGTATGTTCAGCTCACCCGCTTCGACGGCTACAAGCCGCGCAGCGAGAAGGCCGACGGCTTCGGTGGCGCCCGTGTCGCCAAGTTCGACGAGATCCGCTTCGTCCCGGTGCCGGACGCCAATACCCGCGTCGAGGCGGCCATCGCCGGCCAGTTCGACTATGTCGACTCCCTGCCCGTCGAAGCCTTCGCACGGCTGGAGAAGGGCAAGGCGAAGCCCGCCCTGCTGAACAATTTCGGCTGGCCGATCTTCGTGATGAACAACAAGGAAGGCCCGCTCAAGAACGAGAAGATCCGCAAGGCGGTTCAGGCGGCCCTCAGCGAGACGGACATGCTGGCAGCCGGCTTCGGCGACCAGAAATTCTACGCCGTCGACGGCGCGATGTATCCGGAAGGCTATGCCTGGCGCAGCGATGTCGGCGTCAAGGGCAACTACAACATCGCCGACGACAAGAAGGCCGCGGCGCTGCTCAAGGAGGCCGGGTACAAGGGCGAGCCGATCCGCATCCTGACCAGCCGCCAATACGAGTTCCACTACAAGATGGCGCAGGTCGCGCAGGTCTATCTGGAACAGGCCGGCTTCAAGGTCGATCTCCAGGTCAGCGACTGGGCGACCATGATCCAGCGCAACAAGAAGCCGGAGCTCTGGGAGGTCTTCATTACCCACAGCCCCTTCCTGCCGGAACCCGCGCTGAACTTCATCCTGTCGAAGACGGCCGGCGGCTGGTGGGATACGCCGGAAAAGGAAAAGGTGCTCAACGCCTTCAACAGCGCGACCAGCCAGGACGCCCGCGTCAAGCACTGGGTCGAACTGCAGAAGCTGATCTTCGAGCAGGCCCCGATCGTCAAGATCGGCAATTTCAGCGCGCTTTCGGCCGTCTCGCCGGGTCTCACGGGCTTCACCCCGTCGCCCTGGCCAGCGTTCTGGAACGTCGAGATCAAGCGCTAAGCCTCGAGCGCCGCGTTTCCCGGGAAGCGCGGCGCTTTCACATCAGCCTCCAGCCTAAAAAGCCTGCCATGCCCCGCGCCTCGCTTACCCTCGATCCCGCCACGGTCGCCGCCCGCATCGCCCCGCATGTCGCGGCCTGGAACAGCCAGACCTCGCCGGGAATGCTGATCGCCGTCCTCTCCGGCGGCGAGGTCGTGCATGAGGCCGCCTATGGCATGGCCGATCTCGCCAACGGCATCCCGCTCTCCAGCCGCTCCGTGGTGCGCATCGCCTCGCAGAGCAAGCAGTTCACCACCTGGCTGCTGCTGGCGCTGGAGCGCGAGGGCCGCCTGTCCCTGCAGGACGACGTCCGCACTCACCTGCCCTGGCTGCCCGATTATGGCCGGACGATCACCCTGCACCATCTCGCCTCGAATACATCGGGCCTGCGCGACATCCTGGAGATGATGACGATCGGCGGCGTGCCGATCCTCGCGCCCTCCTCGCGCCAATACGCCTGCGACGTCGTCGGCCGGCAGAGCGAGCTCAATTTCGAGCCGGGCTACGATCTGCTCTACAGCAACAGCAACTTCCTGCTGCTCTCCGAAATCCTGGAGAAGGTCTCGGGGCTCAGCTTCAACGACCTCCTGAAGGAACGGATCACCGGCCCGCTCGGCATGCACGACACGGCCTTGATGCCGCGCGACGACGTGATCCTGCCGCGGCTCGCCGGGCATCACCGCCGCGGGCCGGACGGCGCGTGGCTCAAGGCCGCCTGGGGCATCGCCATCGGCGGCGAAGGCGGCATGGTCTCGACCCTGCACGACATGATCATCTGGCAGCAGAACCTGCGGCAGCCGAAGATCGGCGACGCCCGGATGATCGCGCGCATGGAAGATGCCGGCGTGACGATCAACGGCGTCCCCTCGCCCTATGGCTACGGACTGGTGCGCGACAATGGCGACCTCGGCGAAGCGGCCGGCCATGGCGGCTGGATCGCCGGTGCGCGCTCGGAGTCGGTGCGCTTCAAGGATGCCGATCTCGGCATCGTCCTCCTCGCCAATCATGACGATTGTGCGCCCTATGTCCTCGCCCGCTCGATCGCGCGCGACCTGCTCGGCACCGTCAGCGAAGGGCGGAAGCAGGAATTCGACCTTCCCGCCGGCACATATCGCGACGAGACCGGCGACGATGCGTTCCAGATCGAGCTGCGCCAGGATCAGCCCTATCTGGTGATGAACATGGGCGGCGCCCCGCTCCTCCCCGTCGGCGATGACGGCTGGCAGCCGCAGGCCTCGATTCCGGCGTTCGCTCTGAAGCGAGAGGCCGGCGGCACGCTCTCAGCAACGCGCTTCGGCCGCACCCGCCGTTTCATTCCGATCGCTCCGACCGCAACCCCGGTCGACCGCTTCGCAGGCAGGCGCTTCGCGGCGGAATCCGGCGCGTTCCGCGGCGAGACCCACAAGGCAGGCTCGGAACTGCACCTCACCCTGTCCTCGCCCGAGGGCAGCCAGCGCGTGAAGCTCGTCGCCCATGGCGACGATTTCTTCTTCGCCCACCCCGTCAGCACCGAGGTTCATGACCAATGGCGCGTCTGCCCCTGGGTTCTGCCCTGGCTCTTCACCGTCCGCATCACGACCGATCGCCTGATCATCAACAGCGATCGCACCAAGCGGCTCGTGCTGAGTGAGATGGTTCGGTAGGCGCCAGAACCACCACCCTTGTCATTCCGGGGCTTCGCGTAAGCGAAGAACCCGGAATCCACGACCGGGCGAGCCGCCAGCAACCGAACACCCAATATCTCTCACCCCGTCGTGGGTTCCGGGTTCGCGCCTGCGGCGCGCCCCGGAATGACAAAGCCCCTTCTTAAGAGCAGCCCATTCTCCCCAGCCGCTGCCCGCTTACCGCACTCACAACACCCCGGAGTGAAGTTCGGATTGCTCTGAATTGGCAATGCGGGTTGGCACGCGGGGGGCTCCCGTCACACCTATCCCACCGTGAGCGCCCATTTGCGCGTTGCGATGAACGCAACTCCTGCTGGCGTCGCGGATCGCGATGATGCTGCCAGACTGGCCGCATCGGGTGTTCGCGGGTCGCGAACAACCCGTTCCTGAATCGTCACCTACCATGGCAAGCTGGCGTCCCGATATCTGGCGGCAGAAACCAGAAAGGGACGATCATGGCTCTTCAACTCCGCGGCATCCATCACCTGACGGCGATCACCGCCGACGCGCCCGGCAACAAGCGGTTCTACACCGACACACTCGGCCTGCGCCTCGTCAAGAAGACCGTCAACCAGGACGACACCTCGGCCTATCACCTGTTCTACGCGGATGGGCAGGCGAGCCCTGGCACCGACATCACCTTCTTCGACTGGCCGACAGCGCCGGAGCGGCGCGGCACGCACTCGATCTCGCGCACCGCGCTGCGGATCGCGGGCGAGAATGGCCTGAACTGGTGGCACGAGCGCCTGTCGACCAGCGGCCATGCCAAGTCTCCTGTCGCGCTTCTGGATGGCAGGGCCTCCTTCGACGCCGAAGACCCGGAAGGTCAGCGCCTGCGCTTCGTCGACGACGGCGGCAGCGGCGAGGCCCATGCTTGGTCAGGCAGTCCCGTTCCGGCCGAGCACCAGATCCGGGGCCTCGGCCCGATCACGATCAGCGTGCCCGATCTCGGCCCGACGGAGGCGGTGCTGACGCGGGTCATGAACATGCGTCGCGAACGCAGCTACGCCTCGCCGGACGGCAAGGGAGACGTCCATGTCTTCGCGATGGGCGAAGGCGGCCCGGCAGCGGAGCTGCATGTCGCGGTCCAGCCCGGCCTGCCGATCGCGCGCCAGGGAGCCGGCGGCGTCCACCATGTCGCCTTCCGGACCCCTGACCTCGAAGGTATGACGGGCTGGGCGCGCCGTCTGGCGGAGCACCGGATTCCCTCAAGCGGCGAGGTCGAGCGCTACTATTTCCGTTCGCTCTACTTCCGCGAGCCCGGCGGCAACCTGTTCGAGATCGCGACCGACGGTCCGGGCTTCGCGGTCGACGAGCCGCTGGAGACGCTGGGCGAACGGCTGGCGCTGCCGCCCTTCCTGGAGGGACGGCGCGCACAGATCGAGGCCGGCCTCAAGCCGCTGGCCTAGGACGGGAGGCTGCAGGGCGGGCCTGCCTTGGTCAGCCTTGCATCACCTCGCCGCCGTTGGCGGCGAGGCAATTGCACGGGGCGGAGGCCTTGCCTTCGCCCTGAAAAGTAATCAGGCCGTCAGCTCGGTCGACTTGATCATGTATTTGAACGTATCGGGGTCGAGGCAGTCGAGCAGCGCTCCCGCGACCTCCGCCTGCGGATACATCAGGAAGCCGACCTTATGCTTTGAGCCCGGCAAGACGAGGTCGTGCGCGACATTGTAGCCGAGCCAGTTGCCCTCCCAGGCGCCGAACAGCACCTGCCGCGCCGCGACGACCTTCGGATCGTCGACCGTGTTGTTCCCCGGAGGCTCCTCGAGCACGACCTTGCGGACATCCGCAGGATCGGTCGCCACCCAGCCATAGCCGTCGAGCCAGATCTCTGCCCGACAATGCTGGGCCTTGGTGATGACGTCCGAACCCGTCCCGAGACTTTTGTAGCCGAACTTCGAGGCCGCGACGCGGATTCCGTAGATATCTCGGGCCGGTATGCCGACACTGCGGACCAGCGCGACATAGAGCGCGTTCAGATCGGCGCATTTGCCGCTCAGATTGCCGGTTCGTAGCATCGAGCCGACGTCGCCTGTGCCACAGCCCCGGGTCTTGGCGTCGCGAAAGGTGTTTGCCACGACCCATTCATAGATCGCCCGCGCCCTGTCGAGATCGCTTGCCTTGCCGGCGGCCGCTTTCTCTGCGGTCTCCCGGACGATACCGTCGGTCGGCATCAATTCCGTCGCCTCGAGATAGAGCTTGCGGTCAGTCTCTCCCAGCGCCGGCACGGCAGATTTCGTCGCAAGGTCCTCAGCCCGGTCGCGCAATGAGAAGCCACTGCGGACCTCGACGCGCGGGGCGGTCTCGCCATCCTTGAAGACGAGGTGCAGAAGCTCGGCCCCGTATTTCTGATCACGGACGATCTCGGCGGACAGCGCATTGGTCTCCCAAGCGTTCTTGCCGGGCTTGATCCACTCATCCTCGCGCATCGAGGGCAGTGGAATCCAGGCCTGTGCCTTGCCGTTTGCCGGCAGATCGAGACGCGTCGCCACCTCGAAATCACGCCAGGCCCCAGGCTCGGGCGCGAAGGCCGCCACCTGCGCGCCGGCAGGGCCAGGGAGAGCCAAAGCGGCTGCAGCACAAGCACCGGTCTTCAACATGTCGCGACGGCTGATCATGGCGGCGTCTCCTTTTCCCCTCGGTTGTTTTTCGGTGGCGTGGAAGGCAAGGCCGCGAGCACTGCCGCAACCGACGGGCTCGTCCAATCGAGCGGCTCGGCAGCTTTGAACGCAGGCCTGAGACCGCGATCGAGCACGAAGCTCGTCGGCAAGCCCTCGACCTGCCAGGTCTTCATCGCGCCGCGGTCGCGATCGAGCAGGATCGGAAAGGCGACGGGGCGATCACGGAAGAAGTTGCGCACCCGCGCATCGACCTCGCCGACACTGACCGCGAGGATGGCCGGGCTGCCTTTCCCCACGGCGGCAAGAGCGTTCAGCGAAGCCATCTCTTCGATGCAGGGCGCGCACCAGGTGGCGAAGAAATGAACGATGACGGGCGCGCCGCGAAATTCAGCGAGATCGATGCCGGGGCCGTCAAGCTGGCTGAGCGCGAGCACCGGCACCGCCTCGGCGGGCCATGGGCGGAGTTCGTCGGCCGCACAAGGTGCACTGGCGATCACAAGCGAGACGGCGGCCAGCAGAATTCGCCGGAACAGCTCCAGCCTGCAACCCAGTCGATGAGCGCCCCGAAACTCGGGAGCCTTGACGGCAGCCACAGCGCATCTTGCGGGCAAGGTTCGGGAAACGTCAATTTCTACTTTTGATGAGGCGAACGCGGGCAGAGCGGCAGCAGCGGAGCCGAGAGGTCGTGGCATGCCTGCCCGCCTGCTGCGGGTTGTCGAGCGGGAAAGCCTCACCATGTGCTGGTTTCGGATCGCGGCCGGGCTTCGGCGTGCCGGCGAACTCTCCGACGCCAAGATCGCTTCCGCACGTCTCGCATCTGGCCGGCGCCTCGCCTCCCTGACCGCAAGGCAGCCTGACCATGGACGACGAGTTCGACGACAGCCCGCTTGTCTTCGACACCCCACGCTCTGCGTCGCCTGCGATCACGCCCATCCCGACAGCAAGAGCAAGCCGGCGCAACTCGCGCCGCCAATCGTGGCGCATCCGACGCTCAGCTTGATGCCATCTTCGGCTGGAGCGGTCGCGGGATGGCCGCTCTGTACACAAGAAGGCGAACCGGACGTGGCTTGCTCAAGAGATTGCCACGCTCCTGATCCCGGAAGCGAAATCGAACGTCTATTCCCGCACCCCGTCATCAGGCGCGGGGAGCACAGCTAAAAATGCAGATAAATCAAATCATTAGAAAAGAGGTGGTGGGGGAAGCAGGACTCGAACCTGCGAAGGCATAGCCAGCGGATTTACAGTCCGCCCCCTTTGCCGCTCGGGACATTCCCCCGCCTGCGCCCTTGATCGGCTCTGTGAGCCCAGGGCCACCGACATGTCACTTTCGCGACGACCGGTAGGCGCGGCCGGACTTATGGTGACCGGGCCGCGCCCTGTCAACGGCAAAAAGACCGATCAGGCGAATTCGTTGTGAAGGCAAGGCAAGCCACCTGGAAAATCGGTCAATCCGCAGCCGACATGCGGTCCAGTACGAAGCTCACGCGCTCCGCGACGCTCACGCGGGGCAATTCGACGAGTGCGTAGCCGTAGCGGGGATAGGTTTCTGCCATGATCGCGCAGGTTCGCTCCGACTCGGCGAAATCCTGCTTGCGCTCGGCATCCTGCGAGAAGATCCCGCGCCAGGGCGGAGCGATGAAGACCGTCCGGCGGTAACGCAGTTCCCGCGCGGCCCGCTCGACAGGGCCGGGAACCGGCAGGCCGCAAAGCGCCAGATATCCCGCGATATCGGGGAGCCCCCGGTCGAAGAAGACGCGCTCCCCGCCGGCACGAGCCTCGGCATGGCTGCGCAGATCGGCCGCCAGCATCAATTCGGCGAACAGCGCCGGATCGACCCAGGGCAGCCCCCGGCCACCGTTCGCCTGCTGCTCCCTGATGATCGCGCGTCCCGCCTCGGGGCGCACGGCATGGCCATGGGCCGCCAGCGCCTCGATCAGGCTCGTCTTGCCCGAACCTGGACCGCCGGTAATCACGATCAGCCTGTCCGATTCCTGTGGCATCTTGGCTCCTTTTCTCGTGGGATATGTCGGCAAAAGATGGTTCGCGCTGGCCAAGCGGCCCGTGCCGTGGCACGGCAATCCGGCAATCACTGGAGAGAGCGATGGCTCCGCCGTTCCGCCCGAAACATGCCAGGCCCGCAGGGGGCAGACCGGGCGCCCGCCGCCCTGACGGGCCGCCGCCGCACCGGCCGGGCGATATCGACGAAGCCGTGCTCTACGGCGTGCACCCGGTCGTCGAGGCGCTGAAGAATCCGCAGCGCCGCCACCGGCGCCTGCTCGCCACGGAGAATGGGCTGCGCCGCCTGCAGGAGCAAATCGACCCTCTGCCGCTCGAGGCCGAGATCGTGCGCCCCTCCGAGATCGACCGGCTGCTCACCCCCGATTCGGTGCATCAGGGCCTCTATCTCGTCTGCGATCCCCTGCCCTCGCCCGATCTCGACAGCCTGCCGGACGATGCGGTCGTGCTGGCGCTCGACCAGGTCACCGATCCGCACAATGTCGGCGCCATCCTGCGCTCGGCCGCAGCCTTTGCCGCGGCCGCCGTGATCGTCACGATCCGGCATTCCCCGGCGGCGACCGGCGTGCTGGCGAAATCCGCCTCCGGCGCGCTGGAGCATGTGCCGCTGATCGCCGTGCGCAATCTCGGCGATGCGCTGGACACGCTGGGCAAGCGCGGCTTCCTGCGCATCGGCTTCGATTCGGACGGTGACGTTTCGCTGGACGATGTCGCGCTGCACCGCCCGCTCGTGATGGTGATGGGCGCCGAGGGCAAGGGCCTGCGCCAGCGCTCGCGCGAACTCTGCGACCATGTCGCGCGGCTCGAAGTGCCCGGCACGATCACCAGCCTCAACGTCTCCAACGCGACCGCGATCGCGCTCTACGCGGCCAGCCGGCGCCGCTGAGCGGCAGGCTCCCGGCGCCGGAAAAAGAGGCGCTTTCTGCGGTTTCCGGCCCGCAAAATCTCCCTCGCCGTTAGTCTCATAGACGAACGGTGCAAGACCAAGTGCCTGATTGCCCCTGCGACAATCCGCGCGCAATCCTCTGAAGCGAGCTGGAGTGACGGGACTCACCCGTCTTCCGGCCGCGCGGCCACCGTCACTGAGAACGTGAACCGCGCGAAACGAGGTTGCCGGGCTTAAGCCCCGGCTTCAGGGCTTCACCAGGGGAGACAAACGCCATGAGCATGGCATCGCAAGCATCGGGAACGAGGGCCACGCCCCGCCCGATGACCAAGGAGGAAAAGAAGGTCATTCTGGCCTCGTCGCTCGGCACGGTGTTCGAGTGGTACGACTTCTATCTATACGGCTCGCTCGCCGCGATGATCGGCGCGCATTTCTTCTCGGCCTTCGACCCCAACACCCGCGCGATCTTCGCGCTGCTGGCGTTTGCGGCGGGCTTCCTCGTCCGCCCGTTCGGCGCGCTGTTCTTCGGCCGCCTGGGTGACCTCATCGGCCGCAAGTACACCTTCCTCGTCACCATCGTGATCATGGGCGCCTCGACCTTCCTGGTCGGCCTCCTCCCCAGCTACGCCACGATCGGCTGGATCGCGCCGGTGGTCCTGATCGCCCTGCGCATGCTCCAGGGCCTGGCGCTCGGCGGCGAGTATGGCGGTGCGGCGGTCTATGTCGCCGAGCACGCCCCCGTCGGCCGTCGCGGCTTCTATACCTCGTGGATCCAGACCACGGCGACGCTCGGCCTGCTGCTCTCGCTGATCGTCATCCTCGGCATCCGCACCACCATGGGCGAGGCGGAGTTCGCCGCCTGGGGCTGGCGCATTCCCTTCCTCGCCTCGATCTTCCTGCTCGCGATCTCGGTCTGGATTCGCCTCCAGATGCAGGAATCGCCGGCCTTCAAGAAGATGAAGGAAGAGGGCACGGGCTCGAAGGCGCCGCTCTCGGAGGCGTTCGGCCAGTGGAAGAACGCCAAGATCGCGCTGCTCGCGCTGTTCGGCCTCACCGCCGGCCAGGCCGTCGTCTGGTACACCGGCCAGTTCTATGCGCTGTTCTTCATCCAGAGCATCCTCAAGGTCGATCTCTACTCGGCCAACGTGCTGATCGCCTGGTCGCTCATCCTCGGCACCGGCGGCTTCATCGTCTTCGGCGCGCTGTCGGACAAGATCGGCCGCAAGCCGATCATCCTGGCCGGCTGCCTGATAGCGGCGCTGACCTATTTCCCGCTGTTCGGCGCCCTCACCAAGGCCGCCAACCCGGGCCTCGCCGCTGCGCATGAGAACGTCAAGGTCCAGGTCGTCGCCGATCCCGCCACCTGCGGCTCGGTCTTCGATCCGGTCGGCGTGCGCACCTTCACCCAGCCCTGCGACATCGCCCGCCGCACGCTGGCGACCCAGGCGATCGTCTACACGCAGACCCCGGCCCCGGCCGGCACTCCCGCCAAGGTGACGGTCAACGGCAAGGATCTCGCGATCGACGCGACCTTCGCGGCGAACCTCTCCAAGGAAGCGGTTGCAGCCGGTTATCCGGCGGCGGGCGATGCCCGCATCGTCAAGACCGGCTTCGTCAACGCCCTGTTCAATGCGCAGTCGCTGACGATCATCGCGATCCTGACCGTGCTCGTCATCTATGTGACGATGGTCTACGGCCCGATCGCGGCCGCGCTGGTCGAGCTCTTCCCGACCCGCATCCGCTACACTGGCATGTCGCTGCCCTATCACATCGGCAACGGCTGGTTCGGCGGTCTCCTGCCCGCCACCTCCTTCGCGATGGTGGCCGGTACCGGCGACATCTACTACGGCCTCTGGTACCCGATCGTGATCGCGCTCATGACCTTCGTGATCGGCATGCTCTTCGTGCCGGAGACCAAGGATCGCGACATCATGACCTACGAGAACAACTGAGCCTCAACGGCCAGCATCGTCGAGGAGCCCCGCCTGGTCAGGCGGGGCTTTTCCTTTACCCAGGCCCGCCCGCCCGTTCCCGCCGTGCCCTGCCGTGTTATTCTGCCTGCCAAGGCCCGGCATTGAGCCAAAGCCTACCCGCACCAGCGGTGACGATGAGCCGCCGTCAGATGCTTCCGACAAACAGGCCGGGCCGGTCTCAGGGAGTGGCGCGATGACAACCTACATCATGCTTGCCAATTGGACCGATCAGGGCGCCCGCAACGTCAAGGCCTCGCCGAGCCGCCTCGATGCGGCGAAGCAGGCGCTCAAGGAAATGGGCGGAGACATCAAGACGTTCTTCATGACCATGGGTAAGTACGACATGGTGATCGTCTGCGAGGCGCCCGACGATGCGGTCCAGGCGCGATTCTGCCTGCAGCTCGCGATGATGGGCAACGTCCGTGCCGAGACCCTCAAGGCCTTTCCCGAGGCGGCCTATCGCGAGATCATCCGCTCCGTGAGCTGAAATGCCCGCCGGGCGACGCAGCCAGGCCGATACGCGAACAGTCCTCGTGACGCCATTGCCCGTGCATGCCGCACCATGGCCGCCTTGTGGCCATGGCCGAGGCGCTTGCTCTGGCGGCCATCGGCTGGTAACCGCTACGACATCGCCGCCGAGGAGAAGATCTCGTCGGCGGCCTTCTGGCCAACCAGCCAGCGGCGCCGGCGTAGCACAGCGGTAGTGCAGCGGTTTTGTAAACCGAAGGTCGGGAGTTCGATCCTCTCCGCCGGCACCATCTCCCTCCCCCACACCGGGTGGATGGCCCCTCCTCGGTTTCTGTTCAGGGCCCCGGCATGACGGGCAGTCCTGCGCGCGCGACCTGCTCCTACGGGGCAGGCTTCGCCGACGGCATCGAGATCACCTTGCCGTCGGGCATGATGATGTCGCCGGGCTTCTGGCCGGTCGCGCATTCGCCGAGACGCTTCGCCTCGACCACGAGCTTGCGCTCCACCGGAGCGGATTGTCCGGGCATGCCGCTGATCTTCGTCGTACCCTCGGTCCGGACGGTCGTCTGGAAATCGCCGGTGATGACGCTGGTGCCGGAAGCCTTGATCTGGCCGACAGTGCATTCCGTCTCGACGGCGTAGCCCGTGGCTGTCTTGGTCACCAGCATCTTCGAGCAGGCGCCGGCAGCCAGGCCTCCGACGGCCGACTGGTCGGTTCCTGGCCCAACGCATTGCTTGGCGGTGGTTTCACCATCATTGCCCGTCGATTTGGTTTCCCACAGCCCGGGCTTGCGCTCCGGCAGCTGCTGCTGTTGTGCCGCCACGGGCAGCGCGATGAGGGAGCCGAGCACGGCGATCAACGCTAGTTTCATGGACGGTGCCTTCCAGAATGAATCGGCTAGCGCCGAGACAAGACGGGCGCCAAGGCCAGAATGAGGCGGCGCCATGCGCCGAACCGCGCAGCGGCATCAAGGAACCGCCTTGACAGATCGACGGCTCCGGGAACGTTTGGCGAGCCGGACGGTTATGTGTCTGGCTCAGCTCGGGAGGCTTCCATGAAAGCCATCGTCCTCACGTTAGCCCTTCTGCTTCCCGCGGGAATCGCGGCGGCGCAAACGCGCCCCTCGACCGTTTCGAGGCCCTGCGCGGCGAGCCAGCGCGATGTCCAGGTCAACGGCGCGATCGTTCTCGGGACGGGCGGCTATACCTATGATCGCTTCGTGCGCGATCGCGGCTTCTGCTTGGTGAATCAAGGAACCGAGCCGGCCTTCGTGCCGAGTGCCGATACCCAGGCCTGTTTTGTCGGCTACCGCTGCAAAGACAAGATGAGGTTCGACGACTGAGATCGTCGCCGAGCGGAACCCCGCGCGCCGCGCCACGTTTCTTCGTGGGGCGAAACCCCGGTTGAATCCAGGGAGGTTCGCATGCGTCGCCTTCTTCTCGTCACGGCTTCCGTTACACCGCTGCTTCTGGCCACCGGCCTTTCGGCATCGGCCCAACCCCAATTCGGCGGCGCCGGCTTCCGGCATGGCGGCTTCCATGCGCGCGGCATCGGCATGAGGCCGTACGGGATGCGGCCGGCATTTCCCGCCTATCGACCACATATCCGCGCCGGCCGGTATGGCGGCGGCTGGGGCTGGCGTTACGCAGGACGTTATCCCTATCGCGGCTATCGTGGCAGCTATCCCTATTGGGGCGCAGCCACGGGCCTGGCTGCGGCAGCAACGCTCGGTGCGATCGCGACCTATCCGGCCTACCCCGTCTATCCCAGCTACCCCGTCTATCCGGCCTATGAGATGGTGCCGGCCGTGGACGGCGGAATGTGCGGCACGCCGGTCAAGACCTGCACGCTCTATGAGCCTGCACCGCTCGGAATCGGCTGCTCCTGCCGCGTGCCGGGCGGCCACGCCCGAGGCGTCGTCATCGGCCCTTGAGCTGTCTCGTCGGCCGCACGCCATTCCATGGCTGGCGGGCAGGCGCGATCATGGCTAGAAGTCGCAGCTCGCGATGCCGGCATGCCGCGCACCGACCCCTTCGCTGGACCGACGGACCGGAATGGACGACCGGACACAACTTCTTGCGCTCGCGGCCCGCTGCGAGGCTTCCAGCAAGCCTGATCGCGAGCTCGACGCCGATATCTACGAGGCACTGGGCTTCGTCGTCAGGCGCAAGCCGGCGCAGCTGGTCAACCGGCGCACGCCGGCCGGCGGCATCTACCAGCACGGCTCGTTCTGGAAGACGCTCGGCACCGTCAGCGCCGATATCGACATCGCCGTCTCGCTGTTGCGGCAGAAGGCGCCCGGCTGGAGCTGGAGCCTGCAATGCCTTGCGAACGAGGAGACCCTGGCCTTCCAGGCGCTCGTCGCAGACTGCTCCGGCCAGGGCGTCATGGGCTCGCTCGCGCTCTGCGCCGCGATGCTGCGCGCGCTGGCGCGGCGCGATCCGGCTGCCCCGGATTCCGGCCTCACGGAAACTTGACCTTCCGGCAAGCCCTTGCGGTTGAAAGCAGGATGACCGTCGCTAGTCTGCCTGCCACCCGAGGGGAGAACAGACCATGCAGGACATAGAATTCTCGCGCCGTGCCGCCCTTGTTGGCGCCGGCGCGCTCGTTGCGGCTGCGACACTCGATCTGCCCGGCGTCAGCCCGGCCCAGGCACAAGGAGTCCCCGTGAATCAGGCTCCCGGTTTCTATCGCTACAAGATCGGCGACATCACGCTGACTGCGATCAATGACGGCTTCGGCAGGCGCCCGCTCGAAGGCTTCGTTCGCAATGCCGAACTCGCCGACGTCAAGAAGGCGATGGAGCAGGCCTTCCTGCCGCAGGACGCGCTCAACATCACCTTCACCACGCTGGCAATCCAGCATGGCGGCAAGCTGACCCTGGTCGACACCGGCAACGGCGATTCCGGCGCGCCGACCTCCGGCACCTGGATGGCAAACTTCAAGGCCGCCGGCTTCGATCCGAAGGACGTCTCCAGCGTCGTCTTCAGCCATTTCCACGGCGACCATATCAACGGCTTCCGCCTGAAGGACGGCACGGCCGTATTCCCCAACGCCGAGGTGATGGTGCCGGCGGCCGAATGGGCCTTCTGGATGGACGACGCCAGGATGAATGCCGCCCCCGACGCCATGAAGGGCGCCTTCGCCGGCGTGCGCCGCGTCTTCGCACCCGTAGCCAAGGACGTGAAGCAGTTCGAGCCGGGCAAGGAGCTCCTGCCCGGCCTGACCCCGGTCGCGGCCCCCGGCCACACGCCCGGCCACACGGTCTTCGCGCTGAGCTCCGGCAACGGCAAGCTGATGATCATGTCGGACACGACCAACCATCCCGCCCTTTTCGTGCGCAATCCCGACTGGTCGGCCGTGTTCGACATGGACGGACCGCAGGCGGCAGCGACGCGGCGCAAGCTGCTCGACATGGTCTCGGCCGAGCGCATGCAGGTCGCCTTCTATCACGCGCCCTTCCCGGCAACGGGCCATATCGCCAAGGCCGGCAACGGCTTCGAGCTGGCGCCGGTGCAGTGGAGCACGGCGATCTGACCAGCCGTCCTGATTGTTTCGCATCGAGGCCGGGCATGTCGCCCGGCCTTTTTCTTGGACGTTCGGCCTCGCGGCCGGCGGTCCGGTCATGGTAAGCCTGCCCCGACACCGCAGGGCCTGCCGTTTCAGGACACGCTATGACCGAACGATTCGGCGCGATCTCCTTCGTCGCCAGCGACACTCCTGAAGCGCAGGCGGCGCTCGACAAGCTCGTCGAGCGCTACGGCAATGCCGATCCGGCCGCAGCCGATGTCGTGGTCGCGCTCGGCGGCGACGGGTTGATGCTGCAGACGCTCCATCGCTTCCTCGGCACCGGCAAGCCGATCTACGGCATGAACCGTGGCTCGGTCGGCTTCCTGATGAACGAGTTCAAGGAGCGCGGCCTGACCAAGCGGCTGGACGCAGCCCAGCGCAGCATCGTGCATCCGCTCTCTATGCAGGCCATCGACCGCAACGGCGCGACCGTGCAGGCCAAGGCGATCAACGAAGTCTCGCTGCTGCGTCGCTCCTATCAGGCCGCGAAGCTGCGCATCTCGGTCGATGGCCAGGTGCGCCTGTCCGAGCTCACCGCCGACGGCCTCCTGCTGGCGACTCCGGCCGGCTCGACTGCCTATAATCTCTCGGCCAACGGCCCGATCCTGCCGCTCGACGCGCCACTGCTCGCGCTGACGCCGATCTCGGCCTTCCGGCCGCGGCGCTGGCGCGGCGCCCTGCTGCCGGACCACGCCAAGGTCTTCATCGAGGTGCTGGAAGCCGACAAGCGCCCCGTCAGCGCCGTCGCCGATCACACCCAGATCGACGAGGTCAGCTCCGTCTCGATCGAGATCGATCGCAATGTCGATCTGGTCATGCTGCACGATCCCGGCCACAGCCTGGACGAGCGCATCCTGCGCGAGCAGTTCGGTTACTGAGGGCCGGGCTGTAAATGCAGCCCTCATCCTGAGGAGCCGCGGCACGCGGCGTCTCGAAGGATGATCCAGAGGTCTCGGGAGCCTCCTGAAGCATCCTTCGAGACGCGATCCTCACGGATCGCTCCTCAGGATGAGGGCTCGCAGGATATCGCCAAACCGGCTTCTGCGGCTGTTTCGGCCGCTCAGGCCGCGTCGCGCAGATCGCTCTCGGCGAGTTCGATCAGGAAGGACGGATCCGCCTCGACCAGCAGCGCGAGCGCGGCATCGTCGGCCAGAGAATCCGCCAGGCTGCGCGCCTCCTCGCGGGCAGCCTCCGCATCCATGCGGCGCAACAGGCCCATCAGCCCGTCGACCTCCGGTCCTTCCAGCCGCTCGCAGGCGATCAGCACCGCGCGCAGAAGCCCGCGGTCGATGCCGTTACTGGCCCCGCCACGGTCGAAGCCGCGCGCATTGAGGGCAAGGATGGCGGCGGAAAAGGCCGGCTCCAGCGAAGCCGGCAGCCCGGCCTTGCGGCAGAGCGCCTTGAGTCCCGCGCCGCGCTTGTCGCGCAGCAAGGCCGCGACGCGCTCCTCCGGCAAGCCGGACAGCGAAACGAAAGCAGCCTCGGCCAAAGCCGGCTCGCCGCTGAGCAGGGAGCGCAGGATCAGCCCCGAGGTCAGCCGGCCGGTGACCCTGAGCACCTCGACGATGGCCGGCGCATCGCTCGCCTCGCCGCCGGCCGCGAGCGCGACCGCGACCCGTTCGGTCGATTCGCGCGCCAGCCGGGCGCTGCGTTCCGGCGTCAGCCAGCCGCAGCCCGTGATGAAGCTCGCCAATGTGTCGGAAACCCTGGCCGCGATCGTCTGCCGCAGGCCGCCCGGCAGATCGACGCGCTCGAGCAGCGCCTCGCGCAGCGCGCCGCTGTCGCCATGGCGCTCGATCATCCGTTCCAGTGAGAAGTCGGGAATTTCGGCGGTGCGGTTGCCCGCGAGCGTGACGAGCGCCTCCTCGCAGCCGACTTCGGCCAACGCCGCACAGACGCTGACCGGCAGGCAGCGGCGCATGGCGATGGCCTTCTGGGCGAGCATGTCGCCGACAGCGGCGGCATCGACCAGATCGGCCTCGGTCAACACCGGCGAATGTGCCAGGACCAGCGCTGCGACATCGCTCTGCTCGGCGATCAGGCAAAGCGCGAGATTGCGCGGCGTGCGCATCGAGGGCGCCATTTCCTCGGCGATCGCGCGGCGCACCAGCGGCGAGGGATCGTCGATCAGCGCCATCAGCGCGGTCTCGGCCTCATGGCGGTCCTCGTCGGACATGCCGGAACGCAGATAAGCTCCCGCCAGCGCGGCGGCCCCGCTTGCACGGGCCTCGGCAGGCGCGGTCCGGGCCCAAAGCAGGAAGCGCCGAACGATCATGTTCCGCTCCGCTGGATCATGAAGGAAGACAGGTCGAGCGGCCCGTTGCGGCGCTTGCCTGCCGGCTGTGCGGCCGCGAGGTCGGGCTGGGACAGGTCACTCGGGCGCGACGGCGGCAGTGGCGCGTTGACCGCCTTGGCCGGAGAACTGACGATCGATCCGCTCGCCGCGGGGCTCGCGTCGGACATCGTGCCTTCACTCTGCCCGCTGCGCGGGAAATAGCGTTCGCCGCCTTCGAGCGAAGCCATGCGCGTGCCGCCCCGAGGCGGTGTCGTCCAGAGATTGGCGACCGCCTTCGAGACGGGGTCGCGCGAGCCGCCGGTCGAGAACAGACCGACAAGTCCCTTGGCGCGCTCGGGCCGCAGCGCCGCCGCAATTTCGGCGACCGGAATCTCGTCCTGCCCCGCTTGCGCGTTCGGCGCCACCTTGGCGGCAACCTGCGTGCCGGCATGGCTGGCCGCCAGCACGCCATAGACCTCCTGCACGCTGCGCGCGCGGCCGGCCTTGTCGTAGAAGATGCCGCGGTTGGCGGCGGCGGCCTCCGGGAAATCCCGCGCCGCGACGCGGCTGGGATCGCTCGCGGCAGCGCGGATCAGATCGGAAGCGCCGCGCGCGCCGAGCACATGCGCCATATAGAGCTCGCCGGCCTGCGGCTGGCGGCCGAGGCTGCCAGCAAGCTGGTCGCGATTCTTCTGGGTCAGCGCGCCGGCCATCACGGCCGCGACCTGCGGATCGTTGCGCAATTGCAGAATCTTCTCGCGCGCAGCCGGGTCGGAGACGCTGAGGCGCCCGCCGCTCTCGGTGATCGCGTCGGCATATTGCGAGAGGCCCTGCTTCGGCCCCTCCTGCTTGACCATGGCGAGCCAGGTCTGCTCGATGAACTGGAAGAGCCCCGTGGCGCTCGATGTGCTCGCCTTGGCCGTCGGCTCCAGCGAGGATTCCCGCTGCGCCGTCTTGAGCAGATAGTCGAACCCCGCCCCCGTCCGCTCCGCACCCTGGCGGATGGCGCTGACGACCGGGTTCGCAGGCTGCGTTTCGCGGCTCTGGCTCTGCGGCGTGGTGAAGAGGAACATCGAGACCTTCGGTAGCGGCCCGCGCGCAATGCTCGGGCACGCTTAAGAAACTCCTCCATTATGGTAAGCGAACCGTTAAGATCGGCCCCGCACAGGGGCGCGCTCGCGCTTTCCGCTTTCCTCCCGACGGAGGTCCCTCTACGACTTCTGGTCCCGGCTCAGCAGCCGGCATGAAGAAGGCGGAGGCGTCTATGGCGGATGTGGTGCGTCACAAGCGTGGCGGGATCTATTTCGAGGATTTCCAGGTCGGCGCGGTCATCGAGCACGGCCTGACCCGCACCGTCACGCAGATGGACAACATGCTGTTCTCCAACATGACGTTGAACCCGCAACCCCTTCATATCGATGCGCATTTCTGTGCGACCGAGACCGAATGGGGCAAACCGCTGATGAACTCGCTGTTCACGCTCGGCCTGATGATCGGCATCTCCGTCAACGACACCACGGTCGGCACCACCATCGGCAATCTCGGCATGACCGACGTGCTCTTCCCGGCGCCGCTCTTCGAGGGCGATACGATCAACTGCGCCACCGAGATCGCGGCCAAGCGCGAGTCGCGCTCGCGGCCCGATGCCGGCATCGTCGAGTTCGTGCACAAGGCCTACAAGCAGGACGGCACCTTGGTCGCCCAGTGCCGCCGCCAGGCCTTCATGCGCAAGCGCCCGGCCCCCGAGACAGTCGCGGTCTGATCATGCGCTCGCTCCTGTTCGTGCCGGGCGACAGCCCGAAGAAGCAGCAGAAGGGCCTGGATTGCGGCGCCGATGCGCTGATCCTGGACCTTGAGGATTCTGTCGCGCTCGACGGCAAGCCGCAGGCGCGCGAGATCACCCGCGCCTTCCTCGAAGCCACCCGCGCCTTGCCGAAGCGCCCCCTGCTGATCGTCCGCATCAACGGCCTGACCACCGGCATGAGCGATGCCGATCTCGACGCGGTCATGCCGGGCGCGCCCGACGCGATCATGCTGCCGAAATCGGAAGGCGGTACCGATGTCGGCCATCTCGCAGCCAAGATCGCGGTGCGCGAGGCCGAATCCGACCTACCGGACGGCATGACGCGCATCCTTCCGATCGGCACAGAAACCGGCAAGGCCATCTTCGGGCTCGGCAGCTATAGCCGCTCCTCGCACCGCCTGATGGCGCTGACCTGGGGAGCGGAAGACCTCTCGGCCGATCTCGGCGCCGAAACCAACCGGCTGGAGGACGGCTCCTATGCCGATCCCTACCGCCTCGCGCGTGCGTTGACGCTCTTCGCGGCGACGGCGGCGCAGGTCGACGCGATCGACACCGTCTTCACCAATTTCCGCGACGATGCCGGCTTCCGGGCCGAATGCCTCGCCGCGCGCCGCGACGGCTTCACCGGCAAGATGGCGATCCATCCGGCGCAGGTGCCGATCATCAACGAGATCTTCGCGCCCTCGCCGGCGGCCCTCGCCAAGGCCCGGCAGATCATCGCGCTGTTCGAGGCCAATCCCGGCGCCGGCGTCATCGGGCTCGATGGCGAAATGCTGGATCGCCCCCATCTGATCAAGGCACAGCGGCTCGTCGCGCGAGCTCGCAAACTGGCTGAATGAACCGCCGGAGGCGATTCGAATGACTCAGGTTTTCGAGGTTTCAGGCATGCATTGCGGCGGCTGCGCCTCGCGCGTCCAGCGTGCCGCGACGGCATTGGCTCCCGGCGCGACCGTGACGCTCGACCCGCCGCGCCTCACCTTGCCGGACGGGGCCAAGCTCGATGCGGAGGCGATCAACAAGGCACTGGCAGAGCTCGGTGATTATCGCGCCAAGCCGTTGGCAGGTTGAAGTTGACCACTAACCCGCGACTTCTTCGTCATGGTCGGGCTTGTCCCGACCATCCACGTCTTCCCTCGTCGAAGATCGTGGTCAAGACGTGGATGCTCGCCACAAGGGCGAGCATGACGGTGTTTGACTGCCCTACCCACCGGCCGGACGGGTGATCGAGAACAGGCTCGTCACTTCGGCATAATCGGCATAGCCGCAGCGCGCGATCGGGTTGGCGCCGGCCGTGTCGAAGCGCCCGTCCTTGACGAAGGCGTCGTCGATGAAGATGCCGACGACCTGCCCCAACACCATCCAACGCGGCACGGCCTGCCCATCGATATCGTGCAACTGCTGCACCGAAAGCAGCTTGCATTCGAGCGCGGCCGGCGTGCCGGCGACGCGCGGCGGCTTGACGAAGCGCGACGGCGCCATTTCCAGCCCGGCATGCGCGTACTCGCTCTCGCCGCGCGGCAGCGGCGCCGAGGTCATGTTCATTGGCTGCGCCAGTGCCTTGGTCACCAGCGAGCAGGTGAACTCGCCGGTTTCCTCGACGAAGGCGACGGCGTCCTTCTTGTTCTCCGAGGAGAACATCACGATGTTCGGCCGCGACGAGATCGCGTTGAAGAAGCTGTAGGGCGAGAGATTGACCTCGCCCTTGGCGCTCAGCGCGGTGATCCAGCCGATCGGCCGCGGCGCGACGATCGCCTTGAACGGATCATGCGCGAAGCCGAGATCCGCCTTCGTGGCCGAATAGATCATCGCGTCAGGTCCCGTAATAGCTGACGATATCGGCCATCACCGGCCGGTCGCGATCGGTGATCGGCGCCGTCGGGGTGCCCAGGTGCACGAAGCCGGCCATCCGCTCGTCATCAGCCAGCCCGAAGGCGCTCAGCACCTGCCGGTCGAAGGAGAACCAGTTGGTCAGCCAGGAGCCGGCATAGCCCATGGCATAGGCGGCGACGAGCATGTTCATGCAGACCGCGCCGGCCGAAAGTTCCTGCTCCCAGAGCGGGATCTTGGCGTGCTCGCGTGCCCGCGAAACCACGGCGACGATGACCGGTGCGTGCAGCAGGCGCTTGCGCTCGAACTCGACCTGATCCTCGCTCGCCTGCGGGTTCTTCTCGCGGAAGATGCGCGCGACGGTTCCCGCCGCCTCCTCACGGGCTTCGCCCTTGAACACGATGAAGCGCCAGGGCGCGAGCTTGCCATGGTCGGGCACGCGCGCGGCGATGGCGAGCAATTCGTCGAGCTGGGCGCCGTCGGGGCCGGGAGCCGTGAGGAATTGGGGCGGCACGGAGCGACGCAGCTTGAGCAGCGAGAGCGTATCGGTCATGAAACATCCTGACAGTGGCTTTGGAATTGACCTATTCCTTCGCCATGATGAGGACAAGCGGGCCTGCTCATACATCGCTGCAGAGCCGCCGAGGACGAAAAGCATGCTTGAATTGGAGCATTTTCAAGCGAAGTGGACACCGGTTCGCGTGAAGAAAATGCGACAGACTAAAAAGGCGGAGGATTTTCGCGTTTCATGGAAACGCGAAAATGCTTCAAATGGTTTTGAAGCTGGCCGCCGCCTTGCCAGGGTCGTCTTCGCCATGGCCGTCCTGCTTGCGCCTGCCCTCGCCGGTGCCCAGGCTGTCGATCCCGGCCCCGGCGCCGATGCTCCGGCCCCCGCGCCGCTGCAAGGCCAGCCGGTTGCGCCGAACGGCCTGGCGCGCCTCTCCGTCTCCGCCCAGTTCGCCGCCGACCGCAAGCCGATCCGTTCCGGGCTGAACTGGCGGGTCCTCAGCGAAAGCGCTGACGGCACCTCGTCCCGGATCGTCGCGCGCTCCTCCGAGCCGGAGCCGGCCTTCTCGCTGCCATCAGGCAATTACGTCATCCATGCCGGCTATGGCTTCGCCAGCGGCACCAAGCGCGTCAGCCTCGGTCAGCAGGGCCTGCGCGATCAGGTTCAGATCAGCGCAGGCGCGCTCTCGCTCGCCGGCTCGATCGGCGATGCCCCGATCCCGGCTCCCCTGCTCTCCTTCTCGGTCTTCGTGCCCCTGCAGGGCAACTCCGAAGGCCGGTTGATCACCAGCGGCGCCAAGGCGGGCGAAATCATCCGCCTGCCGGAGGGCACCTATCACGTCGTCTCGACCTATGGCGATTCCAACGCGATCCAGCGTGCCGACGTCAAGGTCGAGACTGGCAAGGTCACGGATGCGACGCTGCATCATCGCGCCGCCAAGGTAACGCTGAAGCTCGTCGCCAGTGCCGGCGGCGAGGCCTTCGCCGGCACCGCCTTCAGCGTGCTGACGCCGGGCGGCGACGTGATCCGCGAGGCGATCGGCGCCTTCCCGCAGGTCATCCTGGCGGAAGGCGACTATGTCCTGATCGCCCGGCAGGAGGGGCAGGTCTACTCGCGCGACTTCAAGGTCGAGTCGGGCAGCGACCGCGATATCGAGGTTCTCGCAAAGTAAGCCGGCAGCCGCTTCGCACGCCCGTTGTCATTCCGGGGCGCGCCACAGGCGCGAACCCGGAACCCACGACTGGGTGGGACATCCGATACGCAGTTGCCAGCGGCTCACCCAGTCGTGGGTTCCGGGTTCTTCGCTACGCGAAGCCCCGGAATGACAAGGGCCGTCAATTCGTCGGCTTCGCGGCTCCGGCCGACTCGATCCTGACCGGACCGATCCCGGCGATAATCCCGTCGGCCAGCCGTAGCGCGAGGCAGCGATAACCGGCATCGACCAGATGCAGGCCATCCATGCCGACGAGCTCCTCCGGCGTAAACTGCCGGGAATTCGACCAGCCCTTCATCATCGCATAGCGCGGGAACAGCGAGATGCCCTGGTCCTGCGCCGTTTTCGTCAGCACCGCGCGGTAATCGTCGTAATGCGGATAGCGCCCTTCGCGCGGCAGCCAGGGCAGGTCCATCAGGATCATCTCGATCCCGGCGGTGCGGGCCTTGCTCACGCCCTTGCGCAGGATCTTGCCGAGCTTGTCCTCGCCGATATCGCGGATGGCATCGTTGATGACGGTCTGCCAGATCACGATGGCGGGCTTCTCGTCGATCACATCGGTCTGCATGCGCAGCAGCATGTCATAGGCCGACTGGCCGCCGACGCCCTTGTTGACGACGCGAACCTCGGCACCCGGCAGGCGCCGGCGCAACTCGGCCTGAAGGACGGCAGGATAGCTCTTGTCGTCGGCACTCGCGCCGGAGCCGGCCGTGGCCGAGGAGCCCAGCGCCACGATGGTCAGGCGGCCGCTTTCCTGAAGCGCCTTGCGGGCAAGGGGCAAGCTTGGCTGGAAGGCAGTCTTGGCCGCTTCCGTACGGCAGCGCGCATCGAGTGGCGGCGGCAGCGGCGCCGCGCTCGATACCGAATTCAGCGCGAGGAGAAGAAAGGCCGCGGCGACGGTGCGCCACGCGCCGGGGCAGACTCGGCGCTTGCGCCGCGTTTCGTGATCGAACGGTACCACGACAGGAAAATCCCTAACCCTGTCAGGATTGTAGCGCCACCGGCGCATATCAGCAACTGAACGCCCAGATCGAAGGATGTTTCCGCGAGCAGGATCTGCCCGATGATCGAGAGCACGATGCCCGCGCAGAAGACATGCAGCGAATTTTGCCCAGCATGCCCAAGGATGCGGCCGGGCGCGACCTTCGCCATGGCGCCTCCCGCCGGCAGCCAGCGGATCGCCAGCCAGGCCAGCGCGCCGATATGCAGGATGCGCGTCCAGGCGAGATTGGTCTTGTCCGAGCCGAGCTGCACGGAATCGAACCAGTCATTCAACGCTGCGATGCCGGTCGGGTTGCCGCTGGAGGTCTTCACCACCCAGGCGAAGACGATGAAGGCGAGCGCCGCGACATCGAGCCAGACCAGGCGCGGCGCGCGGATGCCAAGCTGCGCCGCCCGGCCGATGATGACGCCGAGGGTGAAGACGACCTGCCAGGCGAAGGGGTTGAAGAACCACACGCCCGCGCTGCCATTGGGCAGGTTGAGATCGAAGGCAATCGCCGCCTGCCAGATCGCCAGCGAGAAGCCGAGCGTCAGCAGCGGGCTCAGGCGTGCCGCGTAGTAGATCGCCGGGAAGAGCGCGAGCAGCACGATATAGAGCGGCAGGATATCGAGATAGGACGGCTGATAGGTCAGCGTCAGCGCGCCGATCAACGCCTCGACCGTGTCGCGGAAGAAGGGCTGGATGTTGATCGCCTCGATATAGAGCGGGTTCTGCGTCCGCGTCACCGCCGTGGCGACGACGCCGCAGACGATGATGAAGACCGCGAGATGCGCGATGTAGAGCGTCCAGAGCCGGGCGCCGAGCTTCAGCGCCGCGACCGGAAAACCGCGCTGTTCGATCAGCCCGCCATAGGCGAGCGTTGCCGAGACGCCGGCCAGCAAGACGAAGATATCGGCAGCATCCGAGAAGCCGAAATTATGCGGCGTATAGACTGAGACCACGTTCCCCGGCATGTGATTGATGAAGATGATCAGCAGGGCGAGCCCGCGGATCACATCGATCCGCGCATCCCGCCCCGGCGCGGACAGCACGGCGTCCACGGCCGGTCGGCCGAGAAGCAGGAAGCGCCTGAAGGAAGAATGGGAGGACATGGGGACCGCAGTCCTTCAGCAGGCCGGAAATCAGGATCGAAACGCCGACGGCCGATGCAGGTTCCCGGCTCACCACCCTCAAGATGAACGTTCGTTGTCGAATTCGTTCATCTGCCGTTCATATAACTCCTGAGGATTCGCGTCACGCGGCGTGTTGTCACAAGCGCGTGTGGCGGATCATGAGCGGCTTTGCGGCAGGGTTGAGACGAAGCGGCGCCGACACGGCTATGTGATGCCTCCTCCCTTCGGAGTCTGGCGCTCAATGACATTGCGCGGGTCATCCCGGGCTTGACCCAGGATCCATCCCGGAGCGCTCCCGATGAAGGTTCAGGCATGGATCCCGGATCTCCGCTTCGCTGCGTCCGGGATGACTCGCGCTTTTGAGAAGTCGCGGTGCGGCAGCGCAAGCCGCCTGTGCGCCTCAGTATGGTGGCTCGGCGTAGACCGGCTTGCCGTCGATCAGCAGGCGCTTGATGGCGGCCTCACCTGACGACGAGACGGCGGCGACGACCTCGATCCGGGCCTTGTCGGTGGTCTCGATCGCCTTGCCCTCGCCCTGCGGCACGAAATAGCTCTCGAGCCCGTAGGCGATGCGCAGGCGGTTACGCCGACCGCTGCAATCGAAGGAGCCGTCAGCCATGGTGGCGCAGGCCGAGTTCGCGGTGACGCGCCCGGCGATAACCACGACACCGTCACTGGCCTTCGGCCAATCGCGCGAAACGCCGGTCGCCTTGGCAAAGCCCTGTTCGTCCCGGCCGAGACTGACATAGACCCGCTCGCCGCGCTCAAACTCGGCCTTACCGGCGGCATCGGTCTCCACCGTGCTGATCGGATAGCTCAGCACGACGTAATCGCCACGGAACAGATCGCGCGGATCGACCGGCACGCTCCGCAGCCGGATCTCGGTGCCGCCCCGCAGGATGCGCGCCCGCTGCTCGACGAGCGCCAGCAGGACGAGCCCCAGCAGCAGCGCCGTCGCCAGCGCGCGCCAGACCAGCGGGACCTTGGCGACAAGGCTATCGGCCGAAAGCGCGCGCATCAGGCCGCTTCCTTCTCAGGCGGGTTGAGCCGGGCGAAGAGGCGCCGTGCGCCGGAAGCGATCGCCAGCAGCGCCGCGCCCGCGACGAGGAAGAACAGCGACTGGTCGAGCAGCGTGCCGATCGTCTGCCAGAGCAGGATCAGGATCGCGACGCCGAACAGCACCGAACCGGCCAGCACCAATCGTTGGATGCCGCCAACGGACCCGGCCACCACCAGCGCCGTCGCGGCCAGCAGCACGAGGCTCGCGACGATGATCTTGCCGGTCATCGCGGTGACGATGCCGGTCCAGAACACGGCGGGCACCAGCAATGCGAAGGCAAGCCCTGCCGTCAGCGGCCACGCAAAACGCCGCTCGCGAGCGAAGCCCGCCAGCACGGCGACGACAGGAATGGCGACGGCATAGGCCAGGAAGACGAAGCGGAAGGCGTGCCCGGCCCGCGCCTCGTCGCGATCGAGGATGCGGATCAGCTCCGTGTTCAGCACCAGCACCAGCCCAAGCAGGCCCCAGGGCAGGCAGGCCGTCAGGACCGAAGGCAGGCCCCGATCGAGCGCCAATGCGCCCAGCGCCACATAGAACACGGCGAGCGCCAACCCATAGGCCAGGAGCCCGTAGTCGAAGCGGTCGAAGAGCCCGTAGCCCGGCGCCATGGCGAGCCAGGAAGCCGCAGCGAGCACGACGAGGTGATGCACCAGCCGGTTGTCGCGCGACAGCGAGAGCCACAGGGCAGGCAGATAGAGGATGAAGAAGCCGAGATGGGCACCGCTGCGCGCCTCCTCCCAGCGCCCGCCGCTCCAGGCGCAGATCGCAATCAGTGCGATCGCCAGCGCGCCGTTCGAGCGCATCAGGACGGCAGCGATCAGGCCGCCAAGCGCGACCAGCAAGGCCCCGGCCGGCCAGTCCGCCGGCAGGTGGTACATCTGGCCGACCAGTGCCAAGCCCGCGCCGAAGATCAGCACGCCACAGGTCACGGCGGCGTCGGCGCCGCGTGGCGAGCCTTGGCGCTCCAGCCGGAAGGCATAGGCGATGCAGATCGCAATAGCAGCGAGGATCATGCCGAGCTTGACGAGGCGGGGGATATCCTCCCAGCCCGCCGCGACGAAGGCGGCGACGCTCGCCGCGATCAGCAGGCCGCCGAGCAGGCCGATAACGGCCGGCAGGCGGATGCCACCCTGCTCGCGTGCGACCGAACGCCGGATCGCGCCGGCATTCTCGGCGCTGAGCCAGCCCTCGGCGACCCAGCGGGGAAGATCGGCTTCGAGCCGCTTGCGATAGGAGCCTGTCAGCATCGCCGGCAATCTGCCACGGCAGGGCCGGGATTCGCTAGGGGAGAGCTAACACCGCTGTCATTCCGGGGCTTCGCGCAGCGAAGAACCCGGAACCCACGACTGGGTGAAACATCCGACGCTCAGTTACAGGCGGCTCACCCAGTCGTGGGTTCCGGGTTCGCGCCAAAAGGCGCGCCCCGGAATGACAACTGTACGGCGCTACTGCTCAGCCCGCCTTGACGGCCTTCCGGCGCGCCAGATCAGGCGCCAGCGCCTCCTGGCCGAGCGCCGCAAGCGCCTCGTCGAGCGTCATCACGGTCTGCGCCTGGCTGCCGAGACGGCGGACGGTCACGGTCTTCTCCTCGGCCTCGCGCTTGCCGACGGCGAGAATGACCGGCACCTTGGCCAGCGAGTGCTCGCGCACCTTGTACGAGATCTTCTCGTTGCGCAGGTCGGCACGCGCGCGCAGGCCGGCCCCCATCAGGGCCATCGTCACATCCTCGGCATAGGCGTCCGCCTCGGAGGTGATCGGGCAGACCACGATCTGCTCGGGCGCCAGCCAGAGCGGGAAATGCCCGGCATGGTGCTCGATCAGGATGCCGGTGAAGCGCTCCAGCGAGCCGCAAATGGCGCGGTGAACCATGACCGGCTGCTTCTTCTCGCCATCGACGCCGATATAGAAGGCGCCGAACCGCTCCGGCAGGTTGAAGTCGACCTGCGTCGTGCCGCACTGCCAGTCGCGGCCGATGGCGTCGCGCAGCACATACTCGAACTTCGGCCCGTAGAAGGCGCCCTCGCCCGGATTGATCTCGGTCTTGATCCGGTTGCCGGACTGCTGGGCGATCCGCTCCAGCACGCCGGTCATCACCTGCTCGGCATGGTCCCAGACCGCGTCGGAGCCGACGCGCTTCTCGGGCCGCGTCGAGAGCTTGATCACGAGTTCCTCGGTGAAGCCGAAATCCTCGTAGACCGACAGGATCAGGTCGTTGATCTTCAGGCATTCGGCCGCGAGCTGCTCTTCCGTGCAGAAGATATGCGCGTCATCCTGCGTGAAGCCGCGCACGCGCATCAGCCCATGCAGCGCGCCCGAGGGCTCGTAGCGATGGACATTGCCGAATTCGGCAAGCCGGATCGGCAGATCGCGGTAACTCTTCAGACCGTGCTTGAAGATCTGGACATGGCCCGGGCAGTTCATCGGCTTCAGCGCGAAGACGCGGTGATCTCGCTCGGCATCGGCCGGGTTCTCGAAGGCCGAGGCCGACTTCACCGCGAACATGTTGTCCTGGTACCAGCCCCAGTGGCCCGAGGTTTCCCAGAGCGACTTGTCGAGGATCTGCGGCGCATTCACCTCCTCATAGTCGGCGGCAAGGCGCCGGCGCATATAGGCGATGATCTCCTGGAACAGGCGCCAGCCCTTGGAGTGCCAGAACACGACGCCCGGCCCCTCCTCCTGGAAATGGAACAGGTCCATCTCCCGGCCGAGCTTGCGGTGGTCGCGCTTCTCCGCCTCCTCGAGCTGCTTGAGATAGGCGTCGAGCTCTTCCTGCTTCGCAAAGGCCGTGCCGTAGATGCGGGTCAGCATCGCGTTGTTGCTGTCACCGCGCCAATAGGCGCCGGCCGTCTTCATCAGCTTGAAGGCGTTGCCGACCTTGCCGACCGAGGTCATGTGCGGGCCGCGGCAGAGGTCGATCCAGTCGCCCTGCGCATACATCTTCAGCGTCTGGTCGGCGGGGATCGCATCGACCAGCTCGACCTTGTAGGCCTCGCCCTTGGCGGCGAAGAAATCCTTGGCCTTGTCGCGGCTCCAGACGTCCTTGGTGAAGGGTTTGTCGCGCGCGATGATCTCGCGCATCTTCTTCTCGATCGCCGGGAAGTCCTCCGGGGTGAAGGGCTCGTTGCGGGCGAAATCGTAGAAGAACCCGTTCTCGATCACCGGGCCGATCGTCACCTGCGTACCGGGAAACAGCTCCTGCACGGCCTCGGCGAGAACGTGGGCGGTGTCGTGCCGGATCAGTTCGAGCGCACGCGGGTCTTCCCGGTTCAGGAGCTCGATCTTGGCATCGGCAGTGATCGGGTCGGCGAGATCGACGACGGTGCCGTCGAGCGCCATCGCGACGGTGCGCTTCAGCAGGGAGGGAGAAATGCCCTTGGCGATCTCGACTCCGGTAATGCCGGAGGGGAATTCGCGCTTGGCGCCATCGGGAAATGTCAGGGAGATCGTCATGGATCGAGATCCTGCTCACTCGGGGATACAAGCCCCGTAAGACTAGGCCGGCTACGGATGTGAAGGGTGCGTTCCGCCGCCCGTGGCCGGTTCGGCGTCGGAATCGAAAGCCGCCGGCACGTTTGTCCCGCGCCAGCGGCCATAGGACCATGGCCTATACCAGGATGCGTGCGGCGGCAATTCCTCGCAGACGATATCGACGCCGCTCGTGCCCCAGGGGTTGCAGCGGCAGATTCGGGCGAAGCCGGCCCAGCCGCCGCGCCACAACCCGAACCGCAGGATCGCCTCGTCGGTATAGGCCGAGCAGCTCGGCCAGTGCCGACAATGCCGTCCGACCAGCATGGAAAGGCTCAGTTGATAGCCGCGAATGGCGAAATGTGCGGCTTTTCGGGGGAAAAGCGCGACGCTTCGCAGCAGCGAAAATCTTTGCTTAACAAAGAGACGCTGGAATAGATCGTCTGCTTCGTTTCGTTCAGCCACAATCAGAACCGCTTCCCTTGCTCGATACCGGAAACATGATGCGCGCCGCTCGCTTTCGCCAAGCCCTTGTTCGCCAGGCCTCCGTTCGCACCGCCCTCTTCGGTGCCGGACTGGCGCTGGGCCTCGGCCTCGCCATGCCGGCTTCGGCCCAGCAGCGGCCTTACCTGCTCTGGCTGGACGGCGCCAAGCTCGACATCGCCAAGATCATCGGCCTTCCGCCGGCGCAGAACAGCCCCGAGGGCAAGGCCGAGTTCGAGCAGGTCCAGCAGATCACCCTGAACCGGACGCCCGAGCGCGAGAAGGCGGCCATCGCCGACCAGCGCCTTGCGCTGGTCAATTTCCTGAACGGCATGGACACGGGCTATGTCGACGGCACCCATCGCGAGGTCCGGCTGCTCTTCCGCGAGGCCCAGGTCGAGCTCGGCATCCTCCTGAAGAGCGTCCACCGCCTGACCAGCCGCCAGCGCCCGTTCCAGCTCTGGGCGAAGGTCCGCGTCAAGCCCTGCCCCGGCGCGCGGCCGGAAGGCACCTCCTTCCCCTCCGGCCATGCCGCGACCGCTGCGCTCTATGCCGAACTCCTGAAGACCGCGGCGCCCGAGCTCGGCGACAAGCTGGAGCAGCGGGTGAAGAGCTATGGCGAGAGCCGCCTGATCTGCGGCTTCCACTATCCGAGCGACCTCGTCGCCGGCGACAAGGTCGGGCGCGCCGTCGCCAAGGCCCTCCTCGCCGACCAGGCCTTCAAGCTGCGTTTCGACGAGACCGTGCCGGAAATCCGCGTCGCCTTCGGCGTAAAGTGACGCCCTGACGAGACGGCTAGGCGGCAGCCTCTCGCCGCTTGGCCTCGATCTGGTCGATCGCATCGACCACCGCGTCGAAGGTCAGCATCGTCGAGGCATGGCGCGCCTTGAAGTCGCGCACCGGCACGAGCACGGCGAGATCGGCCCATTTGCCCTCGGGCGGCTCGGCATTGTCCTTCAGGATGGCACGGGCCTGCTCGCGCACCTCCCGCAATTCCGCCGCCGTCGAGCCGACGACATGGCGGGCCATGATCGAGGACGAGGCCTGCCCGAGCGCGCAGGCTTTCACCTCATGGCCGAAGCCGGTCACGACATCGCCTTCCATGGTGACATCGACTGTCACGGTCGAGCCGCATAGCTTCGAGTGCGCGCGCGCCGTCGCATCGGGCGAAGGCAGGCGCTGCAGCAGGGGGATGTTGGCGGCAAGCGAGAGGATGCGCTTGTTGTAGACGTCGTCCAGCATGGCTTGTTCTCTCGCCGGTCTGGAATGACCGGCACGCAGACCCAATATAGGGTTGATCGCCGCAAAACGGGAGGGCATGGGAACCTCTCCCGCCGCGAGGCATCAAACTTGTCGCACCGACCTCGGGAGCCGCAGCCTGCAAGGGCTGGCTCGCGAGGCTTCATCGTCCCAACGGGAGGCACCACATGATCCCTGTGGTTAAGTCCTTGTCCGTCGAGGGGGCCATCGGCCCCTCCGCTGACAAGTTTCTGGTTCGCAAGCCCACGCAGGAAGAGGCCGAAGCCGCTGTCCGCACACTGCTGCTCTGGGCGGGCGACGATCCGTCGCGCGAGGGGCTGGCGGACACGCCGCGCCGCGTCGCCAAGGCTTACAAGGAATTCTACAAGGGCTACGCCGAGGATCCGCATCATATCCTCGACCGCGTCTTCGAGGAGGTCGAGGGCTATCGCGACATGGTCCTCGTCCGCGACATCCCGTTCTATTCGCATTGCGAGCACCACATGGTGCCCTTCGTCGGCAAGGCCCATATCGGCTATTACCCGTCGAAGGGCGTGGTCGGCCTGTCGAAGCTCGCCCGCATCGTCGATGTCTATGCCCGCCGCCTGCAAACGCAGGAGACGATGACGGCCCAGATCGCCGATGTGATCGAGGAGGTGCTGGAGCCGCGCGGCGTCGCCATCCTCGTCGAGGCCGAGCATATGTGCATGTCGATGCGCGGCGTGCAGAAGCAGGGCTCGTCGACGATGACCTCGCAGTATCGCGGCGTTTTCCGGGACGATCCGGCCGAGCAGGTCCGCTTTTTCACGATGGTGAAGTCGCCGGGGCTGTAGGTGCGTTCGACGGCGGGCAGCAACGACTTCGTACCACCCTTGTCATTCCGGAGCTTCGCGGAGCGAAGAACCCGGAACCCACGACCGGGTGAGCTGCCCACAACGCGGCTTGGAATGTCGCACCCCGTCGTGGGTTCCGGGTTCGCGCCTGCGGCGCGCCCCGGAATGACAAAGGGTGGTTCCGACGACGGGTTTCCGATAGCTGTCTGCACCAGTTGGCGGCTCCATTAGCCGCTCCTGGCATTCTCATTACAAGGCGCGTCACGTGACCGCCCTTCCCCGGAGCCTCCATGCCCCTCTTCCCCGCCGCGACCGACAAGCACGCCCTCGAGGAGGGAACGGTGCTCAGCCCCCGCTTCGACGCGAACGGCCTTGTCACGGTCGTCGCGACGGAGGCCGATACCGGCGCGGTGCTGATGGTCGCCCATATGAATGCCGAGGCGCTGAAGCGCTCGATCGAGACTGGCGAGGCCTGGTACTGGTCGCGCTCCCGCAAGGAACTCTGGCACAAGGGCGCGACCTCCGGACAGATCCAGACCATCGTCGAGATGCGGGTCGACTGCGACCAGGATGCACTCTGGATCAAGGTGAAGGTGGCCGGCGACGGCGGCTGCTGTCACACCGGGCGCTGCTCCTGCTTCTACCGGGTCAAGCCGCTGCGGAGCGAGACGGAAAAACCTCTGATCCTCTGCGACTGACAGCTTGAATCCGGCGCGCATCGGCAATGCCGCCGGCATGCCTTCACGGATTCGTCAAAGACAGGCGATAATCGCCGGAGGCTGGCCGTTCATCTTTCGCTCATCGGCTTCTGAGACCCTCTTATTCCATGGAGGGACGGGCCCATGCGGTGGGATGGTGTCGCGCGGCGAGCCTTTGGTCTCGGCGGAGGTGGTGCCGCAATGAACGATATGCGCCCGGTCGAGGGACAGCCGGCCCTGGTCAGACCGAAGATCGGCCTCGCGCTCGGCGGCGGCGCGGCCCGCGGCTGGGCCCATATCGGCGTGCTCGAGGTGCTGATCGAGGCCGGCTTCGCCCCCGATGTCATCGCCGGAACCTCGATCGGCGCCGTGGTCGGCGGCTGCCTCGCGGCCGGCAAGCTGCCTGAGCTCAGCGAATTCGCCACCAGCATGACCAAGCGCCGCATCGTTGGCCTGATGGATTTCCATATCGGCGGCGCCGGGCTGATCGCCGGCAGCCGTCTGAAGCGCCTGCTCGAACAGCATCTGAACGGCATCCGGATCGAGGACCTGAGCCACCGCTTCGTCGCCGTCGCGACCGAGCTCGGATTCGGCCACGAAATCTGGCTGACCCGTGGCCCGCTGGTCGAAGCGCTGACCGCCTCCTACGCGCTGCCCGGCATCTTCGACCCCGTGAAGCTCGGCGGCCGCTGGCTGATGGACGGCGCGCTGGTCAATCCGGTTCCGGTGACGGCGGCGCGCGCGCTCGGCGCCGATGTCGTGATCTGCGTCAACCTCAACAGCGACCTCACCGGCCGCGGCACGACCATCCAGGATCAGAGCTCCGACCCCGACCCGCTCATACCGGAATTGCGTATCCAGCCGGAGCCGCGCTGGTATGACGGGATCAGCGGCGCGGCCAAGCGCGTCCGCAACATCGTCGGCCGCCCGGCGGAGAACCGTCCCGGCCTCGCGGGCGTGATGATCGATGCCTTCAACATCACGCAGGACCGCATCTCGCGCTCGCGGCTGGCGGGTGATCCGCCCGACGTGATGATCGGCCCGAAGCTCGGCCGCATCGGCCTGTTCGACTTCCACCGCGCCGACGAGACAATCGAACTCGGCCGGCAGGCGACGCGCCGGGCGCTCGACGACATCGCCACCCTCGTCGCAGCCAACCATATCGCGCCCGAGAGCTGAGGCCCTCCGGCGGCGCCCGAGCCTACCGGATTTTGCATGGAAACACGCGGGTCATCCCGGGCTTGACCCGGGATCCATGCCGGAGCGCTTCCAATGAAGGTTCAGGCATGGATCCCGGCTCTCCGCTTCGCTACGGCTGGGATGACCCGCGTTTCAATGGAAACGCGAACAGGCTTCCATCACGCCATCGCAATATAGTCGCGCATAGCCTTGCTTTCGGCCTCGATCGCGGCCACGCGGTGCTTGACCACGTCGCCGATCGAAACGAGGCCGGTGACGCGGCCGTTCTCGACCACCGGAACATGGCGGAAGCGGCCAGTCGTCATGATCTCCATCAATTCGTCGACGCTGGTCTGCGGCCGGCAGGTTACGACCTTCGACGTCATCGAGCGCGAGACCGCGCTCTCAAGCGCGCTGGCTCCCAGCTCACCAAGCGCCCGGATGATGTCGCGTTCGGACAGGATGCCCACGAGCGCCCCATCCGCACCCATGACGACAACGGCGCCGATGCGCTTCTCGCTCAGCGTGCGGATCGCCTCGGCCAGCGTCCGATGCGGCTGCACCGAGATCACATCGTGCCCCTTGCCGCTCAGCAACTGCTCGACATTCATGGCCAACCCTCCTCGCAGGCGCGCCGTTGCCGGCGCGCGGTTTCGCTGGAACTTCGCGAGGGCCGGCAAGTCTCTCGATGCCGGGCCGGCTCGGGAAGTGCTTCGCAATAAGGTGAGTGTGGGCGAAGACCTTGGCGCAGGCAAGGTTTCCGAAATGGTTCTAAGGAGCCTGCGAATACGGACCCGCCATCCGCTTCAGCTCCGCTTCTGCCCCCGGTCGAGCAGCGGAAACAGCATGAGTCCGACGACGAAGCCGCCGATATGGGCTTCCCAGGCGATGCTGGTCTCCTCGCCGAAGATCGGCACCAGCCCCGCGCCGAACAGGATGTTCGTCACGAACCAGATCGCGATGAACAGCAGGGCGCGCGAATTGCGCCAGAGCTGCCCGAACGGCTCGGCCGGAATCGCGCGCACGACCGCATCGTCGCCGAGCTCACCGAAGCGCAGGCCGGGCGCGAAGACGAAACGGATCGCCGCTGCCGTCGCCCCCGAGATGCCCGCCGAGGCGCCGACGAGCGGCAGCACGTCGAGATCCCGCGACCACCAATGCAGCAGCGCCCCTCCGATGGTCGCCAGAGCCATCAGATTGAGGAAGCGCCCCGTCCCGAGCCGCCGCGCGACCGGGCTGCCGAAAGCCGCAAGCCAGACCGCGTTGGAGACGAGATGCAGCCAGGAGCCGTGCAGCAGGCCATAGGTCAGGACCGTCCAGAGCCTGACCCCGCCATCGGCCAGCAGCAGCCGGACGAGCTGGAGCCGCTCGACGACGTCCTGTCCTGCAGTGAGCTGCGCCATCGCGCCGACGACATCGTCGATCCGTGCCGGCGAGAGCCAGAGCGTCAGGCGTGCCGGCACGAAGGCGAGCCAGGACATCAGCACGTAGTCGTCATAGTCCGACAGCAGCGAGCGGCCGGCCTGGATCAGGACCAGGACCACCAGCAGCCAGACCACAGCGGACGGCAGGTTGAAGACGGGCTCGCGCCGCGGCGGTGGAGAATATTGGGAAGACATGCGGCCGTCACACTTGCCGAAGCACCGGCACGGCGCAAGCGGCAGACCAGCCCGACTCAACGAAAAAGGGGAGCGGCTCGCGCCGTCCCCTTTTTCGCCGGCTGTGAGGCCGCCCGGTCGTACCGAGCGGCTGGCTCACGCCCCCCTCCACCTCGTGCTGCGCATGCTGTCCGCATCCGCGAATTCCGAAGCGATTGATGCGCATTTTAACGATCATCCACAATCGTAAGACTTGATTAACCCTAACGCCCCTGCCGCCTCCCCCGACTCAGTGCGGGGTGGCAAGACGGCACGGCGAATGCGTCAGCGATCTTCTGAGAGATTGATTCGCCCTCCTTTCGAACGGTTCCGCGTCGTCTTCGGACGTCGGGCCGCTCCAGGGAGAGACAGACGGGCGATATGGGCACAGAATGAAGAACGCGAGCACACGTCTGGTTTTCGAATATTGGGACGGGCTGCGCGGCGAGCGGGCCGCGCCGGAGCGTGGCGAGATCGAGCCCGGAGCCTTGCGGCATGCCCTGGCCGATACCTTCGTGCTGGAAAACGAGCCGATCGGCCCGGTCTTCCGGTTGGCGGGTACGCGGCTCTGCGCCCTGATCGGCAGGGAACTGCGCGGCCGCGCCTTCACGGCGCTTTGGGCCGATGTCGAGGCCCAGAGCGATATGCGCCGCCTCGTCCAGACCGTGATGGACGAGAGTGCCGGCGCGGTCGCCGGCCTCTCCGGCAAGTCGGTCACCGGCACGCCGATCTATCTCGAATTGCTGCTGCTGCCGCTGCGCTACCGGGGCCGCACCCACGCCCGTGTGCTCGGCGCGCTCTCGCCCGCCCTGTCACCGGACTGGCTCGGCCTCGACACCATCGAATCGATGCGGATGATCTCGCTCAGGATGCTCTGGCCTGCGGCGACCGCACGCCCACCCGTCACGCCGCGCCGTGCCGAACCGCCCCGTCTCGTGGTATTACCGGGCGGGCGGGCCTGAGCGGAACGATACGTTAACCGAAACCCGCCTAGGATTATCGGGGAATCTAGGTCGGTTATTGATGTTGAGCGCCCTCAAAACGCCTCGAGCGGCTGCCTTTCCTGCTGAGCGCAGGCGGCATTTCCGTATGAAAGTGGTGTTGTTGGGTCGCTACATGCTGCCGAACCGCATGGAATATCCCTGCCAGACGATCGACATCTCACCCGGCGGCGTTCACCTCGCCGCGCCCGCCAAGGCCAAGCCCGGCGAGCGCGTCATCGTCTATCTCGAGCATCTCGGCCGCATCGAGGGCGCCTGCGTGCGCACCACGGCCGAGGGTTTCGCGATGACCATCACGGCGACCAGCCGCAAGCGCGAGAAATTCACCGCCCAGCTGACCTGGCTTGCCAATCGCGAAGAGCTCGGCCTGCCCGAGGATCGCCGCCACGAGCGCATCGTGCCGCGCAACCCGCGTTCGACCCTGGTGTTGGATGACGGCGCCGAGCATATCGTGCGCATCATCGATATCTCGCTCTCGGGCGCCGCCTTCTCCAGCGATCTCGACCTGCCGATCAACACGCCGGTCCGCCTCGGCACGACGCCGGCGCGTGTCGTCCGCCGCTTCGACGGCGGCTATGCGGCCGAGTTCCGCTTCCCGCTCTCGGCCGACCTGCTCGACGAGAATCTCGAGCTCTGAAGCCCGCATCGCGGGCTTTCAGCGTCCTCCATAGCGTCAGCTCGCAGAGCGCCGCTTGGCGTCCGCCGCCTTGAATAGCGCAACCTGATCGGCCTGCGCCTTCCGAAAGACCGAGCGGCCGGTGACGCGGGCGACATAGGCCTCGCTCGCCGGCCGGTCGCCGAAGGCACGGACCTTCTCGACCCGCAGCACATCCGCCATCGGCAGGTCGGCTACCGTGAAGCGGCCGGCGGCGAGCCATTCGCGCTCGCTCAGCACCTGTTCGAGCTGACCGAGGCGCAGGCCCATCCAGCCCGTCAGCGGATTGTCGGCGGCTCCGGTGACGGTCAGGAACCACCAGGGCACGCTGACCATCTCGATCGCGTTGAGCGCGGCCAGCGTCCATTGCAGCGTTTCCGCTTCCGCGACCGGATCGATCGGCATCAGCTTCTCGCTCTTGCGCGCCAGGTGCAGCAGCCCTGCCCCGCTCTCGAACAGCTTCGCCGCGCCATCGTCCAGGAACGGGATCTGCCCGAAGGGCTGGCGCGAGAGATGATTGGTCTCGCGCCCATCGAAAGGAATGGTGCGGACGTCATAAGCGAGGCCCGCCTCCTCGCAGGCCCATCGCAGCCTTAGGTCGCGCACGAAACCGCGGGGGCCCCTCGGGGACCCAGTCATAGGTCCAGATGGTCAGTGCACTCATCAAGGCGCCCCTCTGCATGGTTCGATCGGCAATAACCCCTCATCGAGCGCGCACGTTCCAGTCGATCCGGCGAGACCACATTTCCGAGGCCACAGCAGCCCTTTCTGCCGCTTCGGCGCGGTAACGATTGCGTAGGTTAATCAGTCCTTTCTGTACAACGAACAATTAAGGGTTAACGTTTGGTTTTACGATCGACGCAAATCGTTACTTCCGCTTTCGAACAAGGTTGAGGCTGATCTATACTTGGCCACCGCACCGGCCGAATACATAAATTTGTACGTTTCCATTTCAGCTCGAATCCATCCGCCGCCGCGCATCGTCATCCCCGGGACAGAAAGGGGACGACATGCTCTCACTCCATCGCAATCTGATTGGTACCGCTCTCGCCGCCATGGTCGCCATGGCCGGGGCAAGCGCGGCTCAGGCTCAGGGTTCAGCCGGCATTCCGGTCGCGAGCCTCCCGGCCGAAGCCTCCGGCGACGCCCGCGCACCCTATGCCTGGACGGATTTCTGCAAGCGCACGCCGTCCGAATGCCGCGTCGACACCCGCGAGGCCGAGCGGATCGAGCTGAATTCGAAGCTCTGGAAGACGATCGTCGCGGTCAACAACAATGCCAACCGCGAGATCGAGGCGATCACCGACCAGGATCACTGGGGCGTCGTCGACCGCTGGGACATCCCCACGGACGGCAAGGGCGACTGCGAGGATTATGTGCTGTTGAAGCGCAAGCGCCTGGCCGAGGCCGGTCTGCCGCGTCGCGCGATGCTCGTCACCGTCGTGATCGACGAGGAGAATGCCGGTCATGCCGTGCTGATGATCCGCACCGATCGCGGCGACTTCGTCCTCGACAACAAGCGCAATGCGATCCTGCCCTGGAGCCAGACCGGCTACGTCTACGTCAAGCGGGAGTCCCAGTACCGCACCGGCTGGACCTCGCTCGGCGGCGCGCAGACCCCGACGGTCGCCTCGGTACAGCGTTGATGGAATCCGCCGCAGCCCGATTTCGGCTGCGGATATAAGGACGGCGAGGCTCGGTCACGTCCCCACCCACCCGTCCCCAAGGGATCGGGTTTCGCCAAGGGCCGGCTTTCCCCCACGGAAAGCCGGCCCGCTTCGTTTGAGCTTCAGTCGAGCCGTTCGAGCCCGGCCGCGAATTGCCGCCAGCGCTGGACATAGGCCTTCGCCGAAGCGGTGATCCCTTCCGCAGCCTTGTCGTCGAGCGTCCGTATCGCCCGCGCCGGCGAGCCGACGATCAGCGAATTGTCGGGAAATTCCTTGCCTTCGGTCACCAGCGCATTGGCGCCGACAAGGCTGTTGCGGCCGATCTTGGCACCGTTGAGCACGGTCGCGCCCATCCCGACCAGGCTGTTCTCGCCGATCGTGCAGCCATGCAGGATGGCGCGGTGACCGATCGTGCAATTGGCGCCGACCGTCAGCGGATAGCCCATGTCGGTATGGAGCACGCAGCCTTCCTGGAGGTTGCTGCCCTCGCCGATCGTGATCCACTCGTTGTCGCCGCGCAGCACGGCGCCGAACCAGATCCCCACTCCGGCCGCCAGCCTGACGCGGCCGATGACATGCGCGTCGGGCGCGAGCCACCACTCTCCGGCCTCCGCGGTTTCCGGCCTAGTTCCATCGAGCGCATAGAGGGGCATCGGCTTGTCCTGACGGTTCGAGCCCTCAGGATTGCAGGCGGGCGACGCCTGTCGTCAAGCGCCGAGGAGATGCAGCAGGTCGAGCACGACGCGGCCCGAGACCAGGCTCCAGATGCCGGCGGTCATGCCCGCGAGCATGAGGAAGGAAACCGGGCGCCCGTCGTTCTGCCGGCCGCGCACCGTGTTGCGCAGGATCAGGAAGGGCGCGCTGAAGACCACCACCGGCACGCTGGCGATGGCGGCAAGCCCGCCGGTCTGCAGAAGCGTGAAATCGGCGCGCCGCTCCGTGAACAGCTCGAACGCGCTGGCCAGCAGTCCCGCGAAGGCGAAGCCGAGGAACAGGGATTGCAGCGCCTCGAGGAAGGCAAACTGGATGGTCACGGACGCAAACTCTCAACCGGAACGAGGCCCGAGCCTGCCGCATGGTTTACGAACTGTGAAGGACAGAGTTTACCGATGGTTAACCGTACCGGCCCGGTTATGGTTTACGCCGCATTAAGCCGGGGATGATTCAGTGGTTGCGACTTGATCGCAAGGCACCGGAATGACCGCATCGCTGCCCTATCACCGGCCCGGCCACCAGGCCGCTCATATCACTTCGATGGTGCGCATGCGTCTGCAACAGCGGGCTGCCCCGCTCCCGCGCGCGGACGGCGCCTTGCTGAAGGCGATGCTGCTGATCCTGACAGCGGGTGTGCTCGCAACCGGCCTCGCGGTCTACCTCACCCAGCAGCGCGACGAGCCGACGGCTGCCCCGCAGCCCGCTCGCGTCGGCGAGGTCGCCCTGATGATCCCGAAGGAGCTCACCGGCATCGAGGACGATGGCGATACGAGCCGGCTCGTCGGCATGGTGCGCCTGCGCCTGGATTGGCCGAACCTCGGCCCGGCCCAACCGGATAACCGCAAGCGGCTGCTGATCACGCTGAGCCCGCCCGACCGGGTCAACGAGCCGGCCCGGCAGCTCGCGACCTATGCCCGCTTCCTGACGCCGACCGTCTGGTCGAACCCCGGCGGTCTTGTGGTGCGCGGCTTCCGCAAGGGCTCGCCCTTCGAGAACGACGAGTTCTACGTCTCCGTCCCCGACGGAAAGGGCTTCGCCGCGCGCTGCCCGATCGAGACCGGCGCCGGCCTCGAGGAACCCTGCCGCATCACCTTCCAGCATCGTGGCATGGATGTGAACATCCGCTTCCCCCGCGCCATCATCGCCGATTGGGCGGTGATGCTGGGAGGTGTCAGGCGGACGCTCGACGGGCTGATCCGCTAGGAAGCAGTCTTTAGGGCGGCAGGGAACACCCACAGCCCTCATCCTGAGGAGCCATTCCCGAGGGAATGGCGTCTCGAAGGATGCTTCAGAAATCTCTGGAGCCTACTGGACCATCCTTCGAGACGCCGCGTTCCGCGGCTCCTCAGGATGAGGGCTCCAGCCTTTGGCTTTGACGACCTCAATCCTCGAGATCGACGTCGAGGATCGCCATGGTGAAGTTGAAGGAGCGGTCGCCATCCTCGTCGTCGACATGGATGATGCCGATGAACTCCTCGCCCAGATAGACCTCGGCCGAGTCGGTCTTCTTCATCCGGGCGCGCACGCTGATCGCGTGGTTGTTGAAGGTGCGGCGCAGATAGGTTTCGAGCTTGGCGAGTTCTGTCTTGTCCACGGTCCTGGGTCCTTTCGAATTGGCCGGGAGCGATGCCACGGCAGGCCACGAAGGGCAAGCGAAAGCAGCCGCTGCGGACATGGCAGGCCTCATCCATCCGGTGGTTGTGGATGCCATGCGGAATCGTGCCATGTTCTCGAACCTCCGGAACCTTGACGGACCTTGAGACCATGAAGCCGTGGCTTGCTCCCGCCCTCGATTATGTCGCGACCTGGCTCGATTTCCAGCGCAGCCATCATGACCAACCGGGCTGCGCGGTCGCGATCGCGGATGGCAGCGAAGTTGTGCTGGAGGCCGCCTTCGGCAGCGCGAACCTCGCCACCGGCGAGGCACTGACGCCGCGCCACGGCTTCCGCATCGCCTCGCATTCCAAGAGCTTCACCTCGGCCGGCATCCTGCGCCTCGTCGACGAAGGCCGCCTGCGGCTCGACGACGAGGTCGGCAGCCTGATCGACGGGCTGCACCCGGAGATCGCCAAGGTCACCGTCGGCCAGGTCCTCTCCAACAGCGCCGGCCTGACCCGCGACGGCCCCGATGCCGGCCAGTTCCTCGACCGCAAGCCCTTCTGCAGCAAGGCGGAACTGCTCGCCGATCTCGCGAAGCCGCCGGTCCTCCCCGGCTCGCAACGTTTCAAATACTCGAACCACGGCTTCGGCCTGCTCGGCCTCGTCATCGAAGCCGTGACCGGACAGGACTACAACAAGTGGATCACCGACGAGGTCGTCGCCAAGGTCGGACTCACCGAAACCGCAGCCGATATCGGCCTCTGGGGCCAGAGGCCGATGGCGAAGGGCCATACCGGCAGGCAATTGCTCGGTCAGCGCATGGTCATCCCGGCCGACAACCACTGCCATGCCATGGCTTCCGCCACCGGCTTCGTCGGGACCGCCGCCGATGTCGCGCGCTATTTCGCACAACTCTCGCCGCAAGCCGAACGCAGCATCCTCTCGGCCAGGAGCCGCCGCGAGATGATCCGCCGGCTCTGGCCGGACGACGAATCCAGCCTCGGCCGGCATTACGGGCTCGGCACGATTTCCGGCGGCGAGGGCGACTGGCGCTGGGTCGGCCATTCCGGCGGCTTCCAGGGCTTCATCACCCGCACCGCCATCGTCCCGAAGCAGGGCCTGACGATCTCCGTCCTGACCAACGCCATCGACGGCCTCGCCCATCCCTGGCTCGATGGCGTCGCCCATATCCTGAAGGTCTTCGCCGAGCGCGGCGGCCCGCCCGTCGAGACGCGCGACTGGACAGGGCGCTGGTGGACGCTCTGGGGCGCGACCGATCTCGTGCCCGTTGCCGACCGCGTGCTCTGCGCCGCCCCGGCCCTGCTGACGCCCTTCCTCGATGCCGCCGAGATTGCGATCGAAGCGCCCGACACCGGCCGCATCCTCCGCGCCTCCGGCTTCCACAGCCCGGGCGAGACCGTTGCTCTGGAACGTGAGGGCGGAAAGGTGCGCTCGGTCAGAATGGCCGGCTCGCGCCTGCTCGGAGCCGACGCGATGCGCGCGGAGATGGAAGGGCGCTACGGCGATCGGGCGCAAGGCTGAGGCAGCTCGGCTTTTTAAGAACGCAAGTCATCCCGGACGCAGCGAAGCGGAGATCCGGGATCCATGCCTGAGCCTTCATCGGAGGTGCTCCGGCATGGATCCCAGGTCTCCCTGCGGTCGCCCGGGATGACGACGCGCGATTGAACCCAGCCGTCATTCTCGGACGACCGCAGGGAGACCCAAGCATGACGAAGCGGATACTCCGCCACGCATTCGCCGCCTTCCGGTCGCAGCCTTCGTTTCGAGGGCTGGCCGATGCGTGTTCTTGCCTCGATGATCGCTGCTGTCCTGATTGCGGGAGCGACGGTCGCACGCGCCCATCAGGCCCCGCGGGGCTGGGACTATCCGTTCTACTGCTGCCTCGATTCCGACTGTGCGCAGATCGATGCCGAAGCCGTCCGGGAAGTCACCGGCGGCTTCATCGTCACGATCGCCCCCGGCAAGCATCCGATGTGGTCAACGGAGCGCAAGAAGCCACTGACGCTCGAAATCCCGCAGGACAAGGCCAAGCAGTCGCCGGACGGCCACTGGCATCTCTGCATCGACGACTCAGGCGAACTGCTCTGCTTCTTCGCGCCGGGCAATGATTCCTAGCGCATGAAATGCAGCGTCCGGAACTTGCCACGGAAGGCCGTCACATCCTTCGCCACCGCCTCGGCGGGGCGCGAGCCGTTCAGCCCCTCGGCGATATAGCCAGCCAACTCCGGCATGTCCGCAGCCGTCATGCCGAAACGGACGATCTCCGGCGTTCCCAACCTGAGGCCGTTGACGTCGCCTTCGACAGCCGGCAGCGGCAGGCCGATGCCGCAGGACAGGATATTGACGGCGCGAAGCCGCTTCGCCGCCGCCTGCCCGCCGCCGTAAGCAGCGGCCTCGATCGCGAACTGGTGCGAGGTGGTCATGCCCCGGTCGCGCGCGAAGACCGGCACCTGCCGTTCGGAGAGCGCTTCCGCCAGCGCCTTCGCGGTCTTGGCCATCTCCTGCGCATAAGCACGGCCATGCGCCTTCCAGTCGAGCAGCGAGACGGCGAGCGAGGCTGATTTCGCCGCGTCGAAATTGGCGGTGAGACCGGGATAGGCGATGGCGTCGAGCTTTTTGGCGATCTCGGCATCGTTGGTCACGATCAGGCCCGAAGGCGGCCCGCCGAGGCTCTTGTAGGTGCTCATCGTCATCAGATGGGCGCCCTCCTCCAAGGGCTGCTGCCAGCCATGGCCCGCAATCATGCCGGACATATGCGCCGCGTCGAACAGCACGAGCGCGCCGACCTCATCGGCAATGGCCCGGATCTCGCGGATCGGATGCGGGAACAGGTTGAGGCTGCCGCCGATCGAGATCAGCTTCGGCCTGAGGCGCAGCGCATCGGCCCGGAGCTTCCCGACATCGACCGTATAATTCACCGGATCGATCGGTGCCGAATGGGTGACGATGCCGTAGAGCCCGGCTGCGCCCGCACCGTGATGGGTGACATGCCCGCCGATCTCGCCGGGCGGCGCGATGATGCAGTCGCCGGCCTTGGCCGCGACCATGAAGGCGTAGAGATTGGCGATGGCGCCGGAGGGCACGCGGATTTCGGCATATTTCGCGCCGAAGACCTCAGCCGCGAGCTCGGCAGTGATGATCTCGATCTGCTCGATCGCCTCCAGCCCCATCTCGTATTTGTCGCCGGGATAGCCGAGCGAGGGCCGCGCCCCGATCCCCGCCGAGAGCAGCGCCTCGGCCTTCGGGTTCATGACATTGGTGGCAGGGTTGAGATTGACGCAGTCGCGCTCATGGATCGTCCGATTCTCGGTGGCGAGCGCGTCGATCCGCGCCGCGATGGCCTCGAGCGGCTGGCTCGCAGTTTCGCCGGCGACCTTGAGCACATAGTCCTCGCTCGCTTCCGGAACCCAGTCGCGCCTGCCCAGAGCCGTCATCTCGCCGTTCTCCCGATCCCGCCTGATGTCGCGACGCATAACAGCGGTTTGCCGGCCCGCGCGCAAACGAGTATTCATCGCTCGCAGGCTGAGGAATTCTCAGCCTCGATCTGGAGCCTCGCCTTGCCGGTCAAGCCGCCGCGCCCGCGCCTGCCCTCGCTCAATGCCTTGCGCGCCTTCGAGGCCGCGGCACGGCTGGAGAGCTTCGCCAAGGCCGCCGACGAGATCGGCGTCACGGCCGGCGCCGTCACCCAGCAGATCAGGCAGCTTGAAGCAACGCTGGGTTTCGCGGTCTTCCGCCGCCTGCCGCAGGGCGTCGCCTTGACCGAAGCCGCGCGCGAGGCCCTGCCACGCCTGACGCGCGGCTTCGACATGCTGGGACAGGCGGTGCAGGCCTTGCGCGAGGCACAGCCGCATCGGCCGCTCGCCATCGCCGCCCTGCCCTGCATCGCCCAGCTCTGGCTCTCGCCGCGCCTGCCGGCGCTCCAGGCCGCATTCCCGGACTTGCAGATCTCGATTTCGGCGATGGAGGAACCGCCCGATCCGCAGCGCGATCCCTATGATCTCTCGCTGTTCTATCGGGAAACCGCACCGGCCAGCGGCGGGCTTCAATTGGCGGGCGACGCGATTCTACCCGTCTGCGCGCCCGCTCTCGCTGCAAAGCTCGCGACGTCAGCCGACCTTGTCGCGCAGACACTGCTGCACGACGCAGTCTGGCGCAGCGACTGGGCGCGCTGGCTATCCTTCGCCGTACCCGGCACAAAGATCGATCCGAGCCGTGGCCCGGCGTTCTCGCTCTACAGCCTGGCACTGGATGCCTGCCTGTCGGGTTCAGGCATCCTGATGGGGCGGATGAGTCTTGTCGGCCCTCATCTCGCGTCGGGCAGGCTCGTCGCGCCCTTCCCCCAGGCCATGCCGACGCCCGATCGCCTGACGCTCGCGGCCGCAATGGCTGCCGGCGCGCATCCGCACCGGGCCGAGATCATGGACTGGCTCGCCGGCTCGGCCGACTGAGCACATCAGATATAGGCGCCGCAATCGCCGGCGAACGTCTGGTTCATCGAGCGCGAAGGCTCGGCACAGCCCGCTTCCCCGACCACCTTGGCCGGCACGCCCGCCACGGTCTTGTTGCGCGGCACGGGCTGGAGCACGACCGAGCCGGCCGCGATGCGACTGCATTGGCCGACCTCGATATTGCCGAGTATCTTGGCGCCGGCGCCGATCAGCACGCCCTTGCGGATCTTCGGGTGGCGGTCGCCGCCCTGCTTGCCGGTTCCGCCCAGCGTGACGCCGTGCAGCATCGAGACGTCGTCCTCGATGACCGCCGTCTCGCCGACGACGAGCCCGGTCGCGTGGTCGAGGAAGATGCCCTTGCCGATCCGCGCCGCCGGGTTGATGTCGGTCTGGAACACCTCGGAGGAGCGCGCCTGCAGGTAGAGCGCGAAATCGCGCCGGTCGCGCTTCCAGAGCCAATGCGCCAGGCGGTGGCATTGCAGCGCATGGAAGCCCTTGAAGAACAGCACCGGCTCGAGCACGCGGTAGCAGGCGGGATCGCGATCGAGTACGGCCATCACATCGGCGCGCATGCCGGCGCCGATCGTCTCGTCATCGGCCATCGCCTCGGCGAAGCCCTGTTCGACCAGGTCGGCGGTCACGGCGGGATGGCCGAGCCTTGCCGCGACGCGATGAGCGACAGCGGCCTCGAAGCTCGGCTGGTTGAGCACGGAGGCGACGATCAGGGTACCGAGCGCCGGCTCGGCCGCGACAGCGGCTTCGGCCTCGGTCCGCAGGCGCGACCAGGCGGGATCGACGCGGTCGAGCCCGGTTGCGAAGTCGCGTACTTCCACGACGGAGTGCCCCGACGGCATGGTCATTCTCCGGAAAGACGGGTTCAGCGGAAGGACAACCCGGCCTGAAGCAGGCGTCCGCATCAAAAGCTCAAGCCGAACCGAAGTTGAATCTAAAAGCGAGGCAACGGAATCAGAATTTCAGGGAAGATCGACAACACATTGGCGTCGCCCGCTTTTCTGGATTGCCTGTATTCGCCTGCATGCTCTCACAAACGCGCGAGAAAGTCGAGGACGGCTTGCTTGTGGCTCTTGTCGCCGACGGCGAGGTTATGGTCGCGCCCGATGATGTCGAAGGTCTCGGCGCCGGGGATGAGCTTCGCCAGCTCCGGCCCGGAGCCGGATACGTCGTCCTTGGTACCGACACTGATCAGCGTGGGCATCGAAATCTGCCCGACCTGCTCGGCAGTCAACGTCTGGCGCGAGCCGCGAATGCAAGCGGCGAGCGCCCTGAGATCGCTCTTGGTCTGCTCGGCGAAGGCGCGGAACATGCGCTGCATCGGATCGGTCAGGACATCGAGCGACGGCGCCTCCATCGCATCGGCGATGCCGAGCGGCAGCCCCACCCCCTCGACGAGATGGATGCCGAGTCCGCCGAGCAGCAATGCTTCCAGCCGGCGCGGATGCGCCAGCGCCAGATGCGCCGAGATGCGCGCACCCATCGAATAGCCCATCACCGCCGCGCGCGGGATGTCGAGATGGTCCATCAGCCGGCGCACATCCTCGGCCATGACCTGCGAGGAATAGGCGGCGGGGTCGTAGAGCTTCTCGCTCTGGCCGTGGCCGCGATCATCCAGCGCGACGACCCGATAGCCGGCATGGGTCAGCGTCTTCGTCCACTGGGTGTTGACCCAGTTGATCATGTGCGAGGAGGCGAAGCCGTGGACCAGCACGATGGTGCGGTGCTTCGGCTCGTCAGCGGTCGGCGCCATGTCGATGAAGGCGATCTTCACGCCATCGGAAGAAAAGCTCTGCATACGGGTCTCGGGTCGCAACGTCGGAATGGTTCCCTTCCCTGCCATGGCCGGGCGGATTTGGGTACCCGCCATGGCGCGGCTTGCTTATGAGCGCCCGCCATGATGAACGATGGCCGCATGACCCAGCCCGCGCCCCGCGAATCGTCACGCCTCGCCATCGTCGACATCGCCCGCGGCGTCGCGCTGCTGGCCATGTTCGTCTACCACTTCGCCTACGACCTCTCGATGTTCCGGCTGATCGAGACCGACATCGTCGCCGAGCCGGGCTGGCGCCTGTTCGCGCGCGGCATCGCCGGCAGCTTCCTGACCATCGTCGGCTTCAGTCTCGTCCTCGCGACGCGCAAGGGCCTGGACCTCAAGGCCTACCTCAAGCGCCTAGCCATGGTCGCGGGTGCGGCAGCACTGGTCACGCTCGGCACCTGGCGGTTCATACCGGGCGATTTCATCTTCTTCGGCATCCTGCACCATGTCGCGGTCGCGAGCGTGCTCGCTCTGCCCTTCCTGCGCCTGCCGGTCATCGCCGGCGCGTTTGCGGCAGCTCTCGCCTTCGCGCTGCCCTCCTTCGTCGCCCATCCGCTGTTCGATCACCCCTGGGCGGCCTGGCTCGGCTTCTCTCAGGCGCCGATCCACACGGCCGATTTCGTGCCGGTCTTCCCCTGGTTCGGCTGCGTGCTGAGCGGCATCGTGCTGGCGCGCCTCGTCCTGCCGCATCTGGCTGGTACCGCGCTCGCCGGCTGGCGGCCGGGCAACAAGGCGACCCGAATCGTCGCCTGGGGCGGGCGCCATAGCCTGCTGGTCTATCTCGTCCACCAGCCGCTTTTCATCGGCGCGCTGATGTTGTCGATGCAGGTCGTCGCTCCGACCTCGCCGGAGGAACGCGCCTTCCGGAACGAATGCCAGCGCAGCTGCTCCGGTCCCAACGTGCCGCAGGAGATCTGCCGGATGGTCTGCGCCTGCACGGTCGATGGCCTCAAGCGCGAGCAACTCTGGCAGAAGGCGCTCGACAACCTCCTCTCGCCGCAGGAAAGCGCCCGGATGACTGAGCTGGCGCGCGGCTGCCTGCGCGACGGGCGCTGATGCGAAAGAGCGCTCTGGCGCTGGGGCGGTTCACGCGATAGGTTGCGGCCGAATTTCAGACTTGCGAAGAGCGACGACCATGGCCGCGACTGGCATCCCGCATTTCCACAATGACCTCGGCGTTCCCGTCATCAAGGTCGGCGCGCATGAGTTCATGTGCATCGGCGCCAAGCCGCCCTTCGACCATCCGCATGTCTTCCTCGACATGGGCGCGGATCACGAGATCATCTGCCCCTATTGCTCGACCCTGTTCAAATATGAGCCGTCGCTGAAGGGCGCCGCCTGCATCCCGCCGGAATGCGCCTATACGGACTCGGCCAAGGCGGCCTGAGGCTCGTCCACTGCATCCGGCGCGCGGGTTCTGAGGGGCATCCGCGCCTCGTCTTCCAGCACCATCATCGAAGGCGTCCGATCCCGTGTCCGCTCCTCATTTCGTCATCGCCGGCGCCGGCATCGGCGGCCTGACTATGGCCCTGTCGCTGGCGCGGCGCGGCATTGCCGCGACCGTCGTCGAGAAGCGCACCGGCTTCGGCGAGACCGGGGCCGGTCTGCAAGTCACCTCCAATTCCGGCCGCGTGCTCGATGCGCTCGACCTCGCCCTGCCGCTGAAGCGCATCAGCGTGACTTCGCACGGGCTGATGATCCGGCGCTGGGCCGACGGCTCGCAGGTACTGGAGATGCCCTCCAGCCCCGAGCACATGCCGACACCGTTTCGCATGATGAAGCGCAACGATCTCCATACCGTCCTGCTAGACGCCGCCCGTGCCATGCCGAATATCCGCCTGATGGTCGGCCGCAGCGTGGATGAGGTCAGCCGGAATGCCGACGGCGTCACGATCGGGCTCACCGCGCGCGACGGTGTCGGCGGGACGCTTTCCGCTCTCGGATTGATCGGCGCCGACGGCCTGTGGTCGCGCGTCCGCGATCTCACCGGCGATGCTTCGCCGCCGGTCTTCACCGGCTATGAGGCCTGGCGCGCCGTGGTGTCGGCCCGCGCTGGCGACAAGCCGCGCGTGACGCTGCATATGGGCTCCGGCCGCCATGCGGTGCATTACCCTGTCGCCGGCGGCCGGGAGATCAACATCGTCGTCGTCCGCCAGGCGAAGGAGGCCCGCGAGGGCTGGTCGCGCGATGGCGACCGCGGCGTCGTCACCGAGCATCTCGCCGGCGCCTCGCCGGCCTTGCGCGAGCTCACGGACGCGGCCGAAGGCTGGCAGGTCTGGTCGCTGTTCGACCGCAAGCCCGCCGCCATGGCCAATGGCCGGATCGCGCTGCTGGGCGATGCCGCCCACCCGATCCTGCCCTTCCTCGCCCAGGGCGCCTCGCTCGCGATCGAGGATGCCGCGGTGCTCGCCCGCCTGCTCGCCGAGACGCTTAGTCGCGAAGGCGCTGCCGGGGTGCCCATGGCCTTCGCCGCCTATGCCGCCGCCCGCGCCCAGCGCGTCGCCCGCGTGCAGGAGGAGAGCCGGGGCAATGGCCGCAACTATCATATGGGCTGGCCGCTCAGCATCGCCCGCGATTTCGCGCTGAAGCGGCTGGGGCCGGACGGCCTGCGTAATCGCTATGGCTGGCTCTATGACTGGCAGGATGCGGCCTGATCTCGTCAAAGCCGCAATCGATCCCTATCTCTGTGCCGAGGGAAGGGACTGAAACCAGATGATCCGCGTCAATCTCTACGAGCAGCTCAACGGCCGCACCCGCGCCATGCCGCGCTGGCAGGCGTGGCTCGCCATGGCGGCGAGCCTCACCGTCGGCGTCGCGCTTTTCGTGCTGGCCGCGAGCCTTGCGCTCATCCTGATCCCGGTCGTGCTGATCGTCGGCGCGATCGCGGTCTGGCGCCTCAAGGCCAAGCTGAAGGCGGCGGGCATCGACCCGACCAGTCCTTTCGCCAACCAGCCGCGCCAGCCGGACCGCGTCGAAGTCATCGACGCTGAGTATCGCATCATCGAGCCGGACGAGCCGCGCCGCTGAGACTCAGAACCCGCCTTTCAGGACGACGCCGGCGATCGCACAGATCGCCAGCACCGGCACCATGCCCAGCCTGAAGCGCAGAAGCGCGATGGCCGCGCCAGCCGCCAGCACGGCGGCGCGCCAGTCCAGCGAGGTGAGGACCGGCACCTCCGGGCTCATGCCGAGGAAGGACAGGCTGGAGACCTCCCGGAAGAGGACATGCAGCCCGAACCAGAGCGCCAGGTTGGCGATGACGCCGACCACGGCGGCGGTGATCGCGCCGAGCGCGGCAGACAGCCCCTTGTTCTCCCTGAGCGCCTCGACATAGGGCGCCCCCAGAAAGATCCAGAGGAAGCACGGTGCGAAGGTGACCCAGACCGTCAGCAGCGCCCCGAGCCCGCCGGCCACCAGCGGCGGCAGGCTGCCCGGCGCCCGGAACGCGGCGAGGAAGCCGACGAATTCGAGCACGAGGATGAGCGGCCCCGGCGTCGTCTCGGCCAGCCCCAGCCCGTCCAGCATCTCGCCGGCGGTGAGCCAGCCGAAGCCGTCGACCGCCGCCTGCGCGACATAAGCCAGGACCGCATAGGCCCCGCCGAAGGTCACCATCGCCATTGTGCTGAAGAAGCTGCCGATCTGCGTCCAGATGCTGGCCGGGCCGGTAACGAGCCAGAGCACGGCCACCGGCGCGAGCCAGAGCGGCAGCCAAAGCGCGAGCACGCGCATGGCCTTGCCCGCGGAAGGCCGGACATGCGGGAGCCCCCCCTCCGAAAGCAGCCGGTCGACCAAGCCGACGACCGGCGGCCCGGCTGCGCCATGCCGCCCCGCCGCGCCGAACCAGTCCGGCCGGACGCGACTACCGAGCCAGCCGACGAGCCCCGCGGCCAGGATGATCGCCGGAAACGGCGCCTTGAACAGGAAGATCGCAACGAACGCAGCCGCCGCCACAGCGACCATCACCTCATTTTTGAGCGCCCTGCGGCTGATCCTCAGGCCCGGCTCGATGACGATGGCGAGCACGGCCGCCTTCACGCCGAAGAAGATGCCGTCGACCAGCGGGACATGGCGCCAGGTAACGTAGAGGATGCTGAGGCCCAGCATCACCAGCGCCCCGGGCAGGATGAAGAGCAGGCCGGCGATCAGGCCCCCGACCGTCCGATGCATCAGCCAGCCGATATAGACGGCGAGTTGCTGCGCCTCCGGGCCCGGCAGGAGCATGCAGTAGTTCAGCGCGTGCAGGAAACGCTCCTCGCCGACCCAGCGCCGTTCCTCGACCAGCTCCTTGTGCATCAGCGCAATCTGGCCTGCCGGCCCGCCGAAGGACAGGAAGCCGATCCGCGCCCAGACCCGCGTCGCCTCGCCGAGCGTCGGCATGCGCCCTGCCGCTATCGTTTCCACGACATTCATCGCCGCGCCTCCCCCGCCGGCTTCGGCACCGGCCAGTTATGGGTTTCCTCGGCCGCATCGCGGCACCAGCGATAGAAGGCGTCGTAGAGCAGCATGCCGGCCTCGAGCTGGTCGAGATCGTGCTTGTACATGCGCGACAGCCCGAGCGACGCCGCGAGCAGGCCCGCAGCCTGCGGCTCGGCCTCCAGCGTCGCGGTATCCGCCGCCCGCACGATGCGCGCCAGCCGGTCGAGCGTCGGCGAAGCCAGCCGGAACTCCTCGATCATCGCGTCGAAGGTGCAGAGCGGCCCGCGATGGCTCCAGAATACGCCCTCGATATCGAAGGGCGTGGCCCCGAAGCGATCCGCCACGGCCTCGACCTCGGAGGCCGCGACGAAGAGGAACACGGCCTGCCTATCGATCAAGCGTCGGATGAGCCAGGGGCAGGCGATGCGGTCGATCTTCGGCCGCGCCCGCGTCACCCAGACGCTGCCGCTGGCCGAGGCCCCCGGAGGCAGGCGCTCCGGCGAGAACACCATCCCGCCAGCCTGACGCCAGGCCTGGTGCCCGCCTTCCAGAGTTTCCGCAGGAATGCCGCGATGCCGCAGCCAGGCGGCAACGCCTTCACTGAGCTTGAGGCCGCGATGGCAAACCACCACCACGCGTCGCTGGGCGGCGAATTCAGCACCCCAGTCGGCGACAGTACGATAGTCGCGCCGAACGGAGCCCGGCAGGAGCAATGGATCGGCGGCGACATCCTCGTCGATGCGGACATCAACGATCGCCGGAGCATCGGGCAGGCCGACCAGCCGTGACAGCTGGGCGACCGAGATCTGTTCGTTGGAAGACATGGCTTGCGTCCATCCTGAAGCGAGGAAGTTGGACGCGAACATTGGGCCGAAGCCTCACGGGGTCGTCGCGGTGAAACCCCTTGGCGACGACTACACCATGTCAGCGCGGCCGGCGTCAACGCCGGCCGCAACTTCACTCGATCCGGCTGACCAGAATCTTGTCGATGCGGCGGCCGTCGAGATCGACGACCTCGAAGCGCCAATGCCCCTTGTCGAAGCTCTCGCCGACATTCGGCAGATGGTTCATCTCGGCCAGGATGAAGCCGGCAACCGTCTGGAAATCGGCGTCGCGCGGGATCGGAATGCCGAGTTCATGCGAGAACTCGTCGACCTGCATCCAGCCGGCGACGAGATAGGAGCCGTCGGCGCGCGTCACGATCGCCGGCTCGTCCTCTTCCTCTTCCTGGAAGGCACCGATGATCGCCTCGAGCACGTCGCCGGGCGTGATGATGCCCTCGAAATGGCCGTACTCGTCGAAGACCAGCGCCATATGCACGCGGCTGGCGCGGATCTCGCGCAGGACATGCAGCGAGTCGGCCGTATCCATCACGATCGGAGTCTCCTGCACGAGCGCGCGCAGGTCCTGCACCTCGCCGGTCTGAAGGAACTCGATCAGGTCCTTGACGAGGATCACGCCGACGATCGAATCCGCCTCGCCGTCCTGCACCGGCAGCCGCGAGCGGCGCGTCGCACGCAATTGCTCGCGGATTTCTTCGGCACTGTCCTCGAGATCGATCACCTCGACCTCGCGGCGCGGCGTCATCAGCGCCCGCGCCGAGCGGTCGGCAAGGCGCATCACGCCCGCGATCATCTCGCGCTCGTCACGCTCCAGCACGCCGGCGGTCTCCGCCTCGGCGATGATGGTGCGGACCTCCTCCTCGGTGACTCTCTCCTCGGATTCACCCTTCTGGCCGAGCAGGCGCAGCACCGCCTTGCCGGAGACATCGAGCAGGAACACGACAGGCGCGCCGACCTTCGAGAGCAGCGACATCGCCGGCGCAACCCGCGCCGCCACCCGCTCGGGGTCGCGCAGCGCGATCTGCTTCGGCACGAGTTCGCCGAGAATCAGCGAGAGATAGGTGATCGCGACAACGACGGCGCCGACGCCGAGCGTATCCGATACCGATGGCGAGAAACCATGCGTGCCCAGCCATTCCGACAGGCGCGCGCCGAGCGTGGCGCCGGAGAAGGCGCCCGAGAGCACGCCGACGAGCGTGATTCCGATCTGGACGGTGGAGAGAAAGCGACCGGGATCTTCCGCGAGGCGCATCGCGGTTGCGGCGCCCTTGCTGCCCTGATCGCTGAGAGCCTTGAGGCGCGCCGGGCGTGACGAAACCACGGCGAGTTCCGACATGGCGAGGAGTCCATTGACGATCGTCAGCGCCACGACGATCAGGATTTCGGTTAACAAAACCAGCCTGCTTGCTGCGAAGCCACGACATCTGGCGGCCCGCTTCCTGGCCCCTTATAGCGGAACATGGCCCCAACGCGATGGGCCGGACGAAAGATTTGTGAGCGGATAATGAGCAAGCCCCGTTTTTGGCAGCCGGCCGCCGATACGCAAGCCGATGCCGATCCCCGACTGCGCGCGCCGTCGGCCCAGCGCAACCGCGATGCGATCCTCGCCGTGCTGGCGGGTGTGCTCCCACCATCCGGGCTCGTTCTGGAGATCGCTTCCGGCTCAGGCGAGCATGCCGTTCATTTCGCCGCGGCCCTGCCCGGCCTGACCTTCCAGCCGAGCGATCCCTCGCCCGACGCGGTCGCGAGCATCGCGGCCTGGACCGGCGAATCCGGCCTCGGCAACATTCTTCCGCCGCTCGTCGTCGACGCAACCGCGCCGGACTGGCCGCTCGAAGCAGCCGACGCGATCCTTTGCATCAACATGATCCATATCGCGCCCTGGGCCGCGGCGGAGGGCCTGTTCCGCCATGCCGGCCGCCTCTTGAAGCCGGGCCAGCCGCTCTATCTCTACGGTCCCTATCGTCGGCCGGGCAGACCGCTGGAGCCAGGCAACGCGGCTTTCGACGAAAGCCTGCGCGGGCGCGACCCGGCCTGGGGCCTGCGGGAACTGGACGCGGTCGCGGCACTCGGCGCCGCCAACGGCCTTGGTACACCCGAGATCGTAGAGATGCCCGCGAACAATCTCAGCGTGATCTTCAGAAAAGCGTGACACCCGCTGCATCCAGCCAACGGTTGTCAAACGAACCAACCGTCATTGCGAGCGTAGCGAAGCAATCCAGGGGGACGTAG
>NZ_JBMDKB010000018.1:0-152955 GCF_057809495.1 Allobosea sp. FG18 | reverse complement strand
TTCACGCTCCGTTCGACCTTAACGTACGATTTTGAACAGCTCTTGTTCTGACCCCAAGAAGGCTCTGGAGGCGGCCGAAGATGTCGTGGCCGCCGCTTACGCTTTCCGCTCCGGTCGGGTGGCTTGGCGAGCTAAACACGACGCCGACGGCGAGGCGCGCTGAGCCTCAGATTGAAAGGTCAGCGAGCTCCGGTGCATTGACCATCTCAAGGCGGACGCGTTCGCGTCGCAGAGCCATGCGGGCCGCGCCAAGCATCTCTGTTGTCGTCAGAGACTGAGGAGTGAAGCCCCTCGTCGACATCCCCAGCTCGATGATCGCATCGGAAATGCTCGCGATTTTCTCCGGTGGCACCGCCAGAACCTCCCGCGAGGTGGGACGCGCGGAGGTGCCCTCGATTGCCTTGCGGAGGGCTTTATACGCGTCGAGCGACGCATCCGGGAAAAAGCCAATCGTCATGCGTCCGGCGTTGACCAGGCCATGGCCGATCTCGATCAGGCCCGTCTCCATGCTGCAGCCGAAGAATCCGCGATCTTCGAAATCCCCATCGGCGCTGCGGACTGCGCCGAAATGCGGCTCCACGGGGCAGCGAAGCGCGTGGGCAAGAGCCTTGATCTGAGGCATCTCATTCGTGCGGAAAGTCAGCCACGGCTTGTAATCTGAGCGGACGCTGCCCTCCTTGATGCTGTGATACGTCGGATAATCGACGCGCAGTGCTCCTCCAGAGGTCGTTGGGTTGTACACATAGAGCGGTTCCGGTGCGCGGATATAGAGGCGTCCGTCGATGACGATCAACGATTGGCGAACCCGGGCCGCTGCGTCCTTCGCCGCGTCCAGGTTCTCCTTGGTCGTCTCACGCAGTTGGGCCTTTTCAAGCTCAATCGGCTCTCCGAACCTCCCCTTGGAGTCGATCGCGAGTGTCTCTTCGTCGAAGGGGAACTCTGGGGAGGTGCGCTTCGCATTGTAGACGTTCGTCGCGACCTCCTTGATCGAGGCCACGATGGCCGCGGCGGCGGTGTCGACGGTGAGGTGCTCGGCCTGCGAAGACAGCAGGGGGCGCCAGGCATCACCATTCCAGCGGCGATAAGGCTCGACATGTTCGTAGCGCGCGAACCTCTGGATCTCCACTACCAGCGGAGCTTCTGCTTCGCTGAGGTCAGGGAGCGCAATCGGTTTCAGGTCGACGACAGTGTGCTCGCTCGACACCCGGCAGCCGCGCCTGATGACCTCGATCTTGCTGGGAGCAGGAAGCCACACGACGGTCTTCGGGTGAGATGGGGTCTCAGAGTTCATGTGAGCATCCCCAGGGACTGCTCGGCCGCCACATCCGCCACGTAGCGATCCCAGGCTTCGAGAGAGCGATTGGCGCTCTTGCAGAATTGGCTCCACCCCTCCGTGTCGGTCACGGTGTCAACAAGAACCCGCCAGCGCGTAGCGATTTCGTGCGGGTCGGCGTTGTCACGGATCGTCGCGGAGAATGCCTGATATGTTTCGAGCTGGAGCGCCGTAATGGTGTCGATCTGCTCGCCCATCTTCCGGCGTGCGTCGGTGAACGCATATTTCGCATCGCCCAGAAAGCGCGGCGTCTCGTCGTGTCGGTAGAAAACCAGGTCGGGTCGCAGAACCTCGATCTTGCCGGAAATTGCGTCGCCGTTGTCGATGTTTCGCCGCCTCACACCAGACGCCAATAGCTGCTCGACAGCGCGGTCGTAGAAGAACGCCGGGAAAACCGATTCGGCCGACGGGGTGCCCTTCACGGCACCGATATTGGTCGCCTTGAGGAAGGCGCCGCCGTGAAACTCGACGATTTCCCAAACCGGCTCGGACGTCGGCTTGAAAATGCGGTCGCCGACGACGATCAGCTTGGAAGCCATCGCCATGACGTTGGCGATGGCAGCTTCCCGTCCCGACTCGATCACGCGCCCGGTTGCGATTTCTTCGGGCCCGACCGCCGAGTTGGGCGCCCAGTCAGTTAGCCCGGGGCGATTGATCTCCCGGCGACCCTCGATCATCTCGGCGATGACGTAGTCGGCCGTGAGCTCGGAGTCGTCTCCAGACCAGCCTTTGGTCAGCGGCCGCCAATGCGTCCTATCGACGGTGCGAATTTCCGTGACATCGGTCTTTGCCGCATGGAGGCCGTAGGCGTTGGGGCTGACCTTGAACGAAACTGGAGCAGTTTCGTCATCCAGAACCCGGATCGCGATCTGAACGCTCTCGCGGATGAACCTGCGCTGGGCATTGCGGTGCCGAGGGGGGAGGTGCTCGACTTCGTAGACGACAGGGATGTCGATGATTCGAGGGGCCAGGCTCATATCAGGCTCCGAAAGCGCGCGAGAGGTCGTCTACGGCCGAACGCGACGCGACAAAGCGATCCCAATCGTCGAGCCGCTGGAGGGACGTGGAGTTCAAGGAACGGCCGGCCTCGGTCTCCTGCATCATGGTGGCGAGGCCGCGCAGCGCTTCGACGGCTTCCTCGATTGGGCCATCGGCGACCGCCTTGAGGTTTCGGTACCCTTGAAACCATTCGAGAGGAGCGGTGTCGACGGATCGCTCCAAACTCAGCTTCATCGAGGAGACGAAGCTCGTGATGTAGCTCCGCATCCGCGGCTCCTCGTCGTGCCGATACCTCAGCAAGTCGGGCCTCATGATCACGACGGTGCCGACGATCTCGGCGCTGTCGCCATTGTTCATCAGGCGGAGCTGGTCCCGCGCGCGCTCCGCATCGAGGAGGCCGAACGTCCGGTCCGAACGAAGCTGTCCCTGAATTTGTCCGGGCAGGACGACGTCAGCGCGGAATGGCTGTCCCCGCTCGCGATGCCTGATGTGGAAGACCGGTTCCGGCATCACTTCATGCACGGTCCCAGCGATCACGGCATAGCGAGAAAGTTTCCGCCGCAGATCCGCGAGGCGCTCATCTCGATTGTCGCGAGAAACCTTGCCCTCGGGGAGCTCACCGAAGGGCTTTGAGCGTTCCAGGATGTGCGAGCCGCCCGAGGCGTAGTGGGATCCGCCACCGAGATAGGCGCAGAAGGCATCGAGCTTGCTTGGGACGCCATCATCCACACCTGCGGGACGATAATGCGCCGACTCGGTCGAGCGCATTGAGAGCATCCCGCCGTCCGGAGAGGCGGTCAGACCGTGGATGCCCTCAAACGTGACTGAGACGGGGGCTGTCTCGTCGTCGAACACGGCGAAGGCAACCGGCACCAGCTCGACGACATGGAACTCCTTCTCGGAGCGATGCCGCTTCGGAGTGAGCACGACCCCATAGGTCAGCGGGACGTCAATGACGAGCGTTTGGCCGGACATGAATAAACCTCTCGCGCCAGGATGAGCCTCGCGCTGGCATGAGACAAGCGGGCTATCCCCGCATTCTGCGCAACCCCGCCACAAGAATCGTTGTGGCAATCCTTGGTTCGTCGGATCGTTTCTGGATGGATACGGATCGCCGGGCCTCACTGTGAAGGCTGTCTCCCTCTTTGCCGGAATTGGTGGCTTCGATCTCGGCCTCGCGCGGTCTGGGATTGAGGTGGAGCTTCTCTGCGAGAAGGCAGCCGCGCCGGCGGCTGTCCTGAAGTCGAGGTTTCCGGGCATAGCGTTCCACGATGACGTCACCACCCTCCCCTCTATCCCTCGGACCGATCTCCTCTGCGCCGGTTTTCCGTGCCAGGACCTTTCAGCCCCCGGCAAGAAGGCTGGGATCCAGGGTGAGCGCTCCGGCCTAGTTTCCCACGTCTTTCGTTTGATCGATGAGGCCGGGCCGCGTGCTGTTCTGCTGGAAAACGTCGCGTTTATGCTGAAGCTGCAGCGAGGGGAAGCGATCGCGAGGCTTGCCGAAGCCTTCGAGGAAAGAGGCTATCGCTGGGCCTATAGAGTGGTCGACGCCAGGTCCTTCGTCCCTCAGAGGCGCGAAAGGGTGATCCTGTTCGCGACGCGGGAAGGGCCAGATCCCGCTGACATCCTTCTCGCTGATGAAGCGCAGGCGCCCGAGGACCTGCCCGATTTCACCGCGGCGGCGCACGGCTTCTACTGGACCGAGGGCAGGAATGGCCTTGGCCTGGTGCGCGATGCAATTCCCACGCTCAAGAGCGGATCGACGATCGGTCTCTGCTCGGCCCCGGCCGTCATCATGCCAGATGGCAATGTCGTGACCCCGGATATTCGAGACGCCGAGCGTTTCCAGGGCTTCCCTGTCGATTGGACGAAGCCTGCGGAAGCGGTTGGGGGAGAGGCCTCTCGATGGTTTGCCATCGGCAACGCAATGTGCGTGCCTGTCGCCGGCTGGGTCGGGAGCCGCATCGTAAACCCGGGCGCGCTCGATCGCTCACGTTGCCGTCCCTTTCAGGACCGATGGCCGAAAGCAGCCTACGGTAGCGCCGGCGGCCGCATGCAGGTGGATATCTCCTCATTCCCGCATTGGGTTGCGCGTCCGCCGCTCTCCCGCTTCCTGGAGCACCCTGGAAAGCCGCTATCGGCCCGCGCGACCGCCGGGTTCCTCCGGCGCGCGAGCATGTCGAAAAATCTCAATTTCCGCTCAGGCTTCCTCGATCGGCTCGAACGCCATCGCGACGCGATGGCCGTTACGCGCTGAGTCGACGCGCCAGCGGCTCGACGTCGATGAGGGGCGCGGTGATCGTCACCTCCAGCCGCCCAGCCTCGACCCATTGACCGCCGGCTTCCTTGAGCTTCACGACTACACCACCGTGCCTGACCCGTTCGAGGGGAATGTTGGTGATGACGAGCTCGCTCCAGCTGTGGCCGCTGAAGGAAAGGGAAACCTGCTTTACCGCCAGGATGTCGCCTGCAAGCGACTCGATGCGGAGCTCACTTTTCACGTCGCCTTTCTCGGTACGATCCAGCCAGATCACGGCGTCCAGGGGGAGGATTTCTCCGATGGGAGCGGAGGTCATCTCGGCGCGTCCGGGGATCACGCCCACGAGTTGGCTGCGCCCGTTGTGGAGCTTCAGGGCCTTCTCGCAGAACAGGGTGGTGATGACCTTCATCGGACCGCTTTCTTGGAATCGTCCATCCATCCTACGCGGAAGCGGGGAATGCGCCACACCGTTGAGGGAGAAATTAAAAAGGGCACAGGTCAGTGGATTGAGACAAGGATTGTGACGACGGACCTTGCCTGCCTCCCGACCTCTGACTAACCATCCTTGTGAACGCGTTCGAACCCGATCGCGACCCAGCTAACGAGTCTACGACAGCATGAACTACGCAGTCGCCTCAGAGGAGCACGACTCCGCAAAGGCACCGGGGGCTTTCCCGATGCCTTGCGGTGAGCGCGTGGCTGGCCGGATCAAGTGGTATGACCTTGTTCGCGGCTATGGCTTCGTCACGATCTCCGGCCGCAATGTCGACGCGATGCTCCATGGGAACGTCGTCCCCGACTCGATTCCGTTCGACTCGCTCCTGCCGGGGGTGACGCTCGATTGCGAGGTGATGGGGACGAATCGTGGGTTGCGGGTTGCCCGCATCCACTCGCTCGACGCCTCGACGGCCGAGCCTGAAGAGCAGCGCGCGGTGTCGCCGATGTTTCCGGCGATGCTGAAGTTCTTCAAATGGGAAAAGGGCTTCGGCTTCTTCTTCGATCCGCAGGGCGGCGACGACATCTTCATTCACTACGAGACCCTGGCCCGCTGCGGCGTCGACCATGTGCTGGAGAACCAGACCTGGTTGATCGCGACCATCAAGACCCCGAAGGGGCAGCATGTCGTCAACATCGCACAATACGGCCCGTGACAGCGCCGAGGGCGGCCCCATCGAGGCCGCCTATCTCGGACAGCTGGCGCATGCTCGTCGCTTCGGCCTCGTCGATCCCTCAGTCCCCCGGGAACTGAGGGGAGGCCCAATAGCGCCTTCCGAATGGGTGGCCGCCGAGCCCGGACGTGCGGAGCGGTTCGCTGCAGCATGCGCACGCCTTGAGCGCCGTATCCGCGACTCGTCCGCAGTTTTCGCAGCAGAATGTCGGAAGCAGCCGGCGCTTCAGCCCCCGCGACTCATCGCGCCGCTTGTCGCGGCCGCCGGCGGCGTCGCCGAGTGGATGAACGCTTCCTCCTAGGGCTTTGTCGTTTTCGGCCAGCCTGGCAATGATGAGAGATGCCTTCGACCGCCATCCTGCACACTCAGTCATCGATCTACGCGCAGAATCGCGCCCCGCGTGGCGCTGTGACCGCGCGCTGGGCGCGTCATCCGCTTGAGGTCGAGGTGCCGCGGATCGATCGCCGCGAGCTCCAGGGAGAGGTTCCCGGTGGGCCAGCGCTCATCGCCTGGAATGGGCGTTGGTATTCGCTCGCTTCGCCGACACTGGGCGGCTTCAACAGCCGGTTCGGCGATGTCGACAACAAGAAGGATCTCTTCTTCTCACCGTTCCACGAGCCCGAGCGGGGGCGCATCTACATGCAGGCCCGCTCGAAGCCCGGGATCGACCCATCGCTGCTTCGTGGCGCAGAAGACCGAATTCGCGAAATGACCAAGCGGCGATTTCTGGTCATGGGGGACGAGGTCTACTTTTCCAGGGGCACACTCGGTTGGCACGTTGGCGTCCGGGCCGGGACATGGTGCGTCCGCCGATGCTGGGTGACGCCGCGGGCGCCGGATCTCCGGACGAGCGACGAGAGCAACAACATGACCTCGGGCATGCTCGTAGACGGGCGCCTGGGCACCTTCTTCGACGTAAACCAGCTCGCCGATGCCTACGAGGCAGCACAGGCCTTCGCTACAGCCGCGGGCCAGCGGTTCGAGCCGATTGCGAGCCCCGAGGACCAAATCGAACGCTTCGGCTCGATGCCGTTCCTGGTCGATGAGATCGCGGTGACGGCCCAGATTTATGCCGACGAGTTGCGAAAGCTCGTCGGCCAAGTCGAGATGATCTCGCTCGACGACCGGTCGGCCCACGCTTGGATCGCTTTCCTCGAGGCGGACGAGGCGGAGCACCCGGAAGGCATATTCGCGACTGGAGCTGAGTTCGCGGCATCCTTGCGCGACGCCGTCGGTCGAATTCCCGGGATCGGAGAGCTGATCGAGCGAGCTGGCAGGGCGAGTGCAGTTATCGCCTTGCGCCGTGAGCTCGACGCTGCCGTGAAGCTCCAGCCCAGAGGCTTGATCTAATGGGCGCGATTTGGGTCGACTTCACCTATTCCCTGGATCTGCTTCGCAAGCGGGCAAAGCATCCGGTCCCGTTCAAGGCCTCGGACCGGATCGCACTGCGGCTCGATGAGCGCAGTGATATCTCTAGAGAACCCGCTTTCAAAGGCGGACGGTTCGAGCTCTCGCGTTACAACCTGATCGACGGACAGCTCTTCTGGTCAGGCGATGTCAACGAGGCTGGTGAATTGGTCGGAGACGACTGGGCCTACTCGCCGCTCGCCTTCACGACGTCGCCTGCAGAGGAGCGCGGCAAGCCGGAAGGCACGGTGTTGCGCTCCGATCGAGATCGCATCGCTGCGGCTTTGGAGATGACGTTTCGCGGCGCGTTCGTCGACGTGGATCGTCGAGCCGTCCTTGTACCGTGCGACCCGCCGGTACTGCTCGTCAGCCTCGGAGCGCCCGGCGAGCACAAGCACATCAGCGTCAGCCTAGACTTCAGCGCGCAGCGAGCCAGGTCGCATCGCGAGCTGGCGCCGCATCGCCAGGGGGTGAGCCTGGCCGTTCCGTTTCCGCTCGCAGCCAAGGCTGATGCGCTCGAATTCGCGCGCGAGCTCGCGCTTATGGTGGCGGAGCGCCGTCAGCGCGTTCCGCGCAATCCGTTTGAACTCCATCCCTTCAAGCCCGAGAAGACTGTCGAGATCGAAGTCTCTCCGCTGCTGCCGGAGCTGATAGGTGACCAGCCAAAGCCGAATGATGACACAATGGCGGCGCGCGTGCTTGCGATCCTCATCCTGGCGCCCTCCCCTGTTCAGGAAATCCAGAAGCTGGGCCTGCCCGGCAATGTGACCGCCACCGGTGAAGGCGGAATGACTGCGAAGGCCGCCCGCGCGCGACTCGATGCTTTGCGGGCTGCTCGCGGCTTCCTTGATGACACCGTGGCGCTTGAGGAATTCACGAGCGCGGTAACCAGATTGGAAGCCGAGATGGAGGAGCATTCCCGCGTCCACGCACAGGACGCCAGCTCAGAGCAGCTTGCGGATCATTTGGCATTGCAGATCGCGGCCACCAGGTTGGCTTATCCACACCTGTTCATCGAGCCTGCATATGACGAGGGATTGGCGACGTTGTCGCTCTAGAAGGTCCTTGTGCCTGTTTGCCCTGTGATCCATAACTTGGTAATGGAACGAGCACGCAATCCTTCATCGGTTCAGAAGATCCTCGCCGCGTTGGGAGAAACGCCCTCGCCCCGCCGCGCGAATCCATTCGTTCATCGCGTGGAACTTCCCGAAGGGACCGTTATCTTCACCGCGAAGGCACAGCGCCTGGTTCGGGTGACGAACCTCGTCGATGGTGGGCCGGCGCTTCCTCCGCTGAACGTGAACGGCATGCGTCTGCGCGTCGACTTCACAGGACGTTGGTCACGCGACCGGTTTGCATGGGTGACGGTCGACACGATCAATGCCGACGCCCGCAAGGAGGCGGTTCCGCCGACGATCGTGCAAGCCGCTCAATTGCTGCTTCGCGATGTGGTCGGGCCGAGGCGCCGTCTCTCCATCGAGGCTGAGTTCGTCGCTGTCGGCCTCAGCCGTCGCCGGATCGACGAAGAAATCGCCCAGGTCGAGCTGGAAATCTCTCGTCGGAAGGAGAAGCTGAAGCAGCTGAAAAGCCGCCGGGGAACCGAGGTCAGCTTCTTCGACGAGCAGGTCGCGGCGTTGAAATCCGAGCTTGAGGAGCTTGCAGAGCCTGAAGAGGCCCTGGCTCCGATGCCGAGCTTCTGAAGGCGCACGATGTCCGCAGCCGAAATCCAGATCAAGAGCCTTCCCTGGCAGTTGGAGGTCGAGAACGGGCAGGAAACCAGGTTCGCCGATAGCGTGATCGGTCGCTTCGTTGCGTGGGAAGAGAGAGGGAAGGCCTACGCGATCCTGCCGGCCCTGCCTCGTGCCGAGATGCAAAACCGGCGGCATGTCGGCGCCGCGATCGAGGATGCTCTCGCCTTCTGCCAGCAGCACTTCGACGCCGCCATTCGCTCGGCGCTGGCCTGATAGCACGCTGCCCGGCTGTTGCGCTCGAACCACGGACCTGACCATTCGGCAGGAAGCGGCTTGTCGGACGCAAGGATTACGCGTATTTCTCGCTCTCGTTGATCCTCAAAGGATTCTGGAAAAGTGGGCCACACATTCCACATCGGTACGTCGATGTCGGACTTCGCCAAAAGAAATTGGCGGGGACGTGAAGCCTATTGCCTTTCGCCGTCAAGCTTGGGTCTGCAGCCGCAGTCCCCAGTGGTCACCGAAGGCACCTTTTCCCGGATCATGAGTGAAACCCGATCGAGCCTATAGCCGATTGAGGACACCACGACCGGACCCCCAAGTTCCGGTCGCACCAGATCCCTGAACGTCAGCACGTTCGAGATCCTCGCCCGGGACGAATATCCCGAAGCGAGGAGCCGAGCCCATGCACGGCGCAGATTGGACCCCTGAACTCGACGCCGAGATCGTCCGCCTCCGTCGCGACGAGCGGCTCAGCACGCCCCAGATCGCGTCGCGCGTCGGACGCACCACCGGCGCCGTCTACGCGCGCTTCCGCAACATCGACGCTCTCATCATGGATCGCCGTGAATGGGCGGCCGATGAGGTGGAGAGCCTCGTTGCGCTCGTCGGGGCCGGCGAGCTGACGATCCGCGCTGTCGCAGAGGAGTTGGGGCGCACGGAGACCTCTGTCCGCTGGAAGCTGGAGCACCTCGGCATCAAGCCGAACCGTCGTCACGACTGGACGCCGGAGCAGCTTGCGCGCCTCCGCGAAGCTTTCACGCGCGATCCGAAGATCTCGAACGCCGAGCTTGCAGCTCTCCTTGGCCGCCCCGAGTCCGGGGTGGGCGCCAAGGTCGTGGAGCTCGCGCTGCGTCCGCCTCGCCATTGGAGCGAGGCGGACGTCGACAAGCTGCGCGCCGCGGCGAGCCTTGATGAGGCAGTCGAGACGACCGGTCGCGATCGCGGCTCGGTCCTTGCCAAGGTCTACGCGCTCGGGATCCGCTTCCCGGACGCCGTCGACAAGGCCTGGACCGAGGAGGCGCTCGCGCAGCTGCGGGCTCTGATCGAGGAGCGTGGTGACGGCGGGAACGCGCTTGTGTCCATCGCGGCCGAGATCGGGCGCACGGTTCGGGCAATCCAGGTGCAGGCGCGGAAGCATGCGATGATGGCTCCCAAGCGCCGTCGTCGAGCGCTCGATGCAGATGGGCGCGCGGAGATCGTCGCCGCGGCGACCGGTGGCATGTCCATCACGGTTGCCGCGAAGACGCTTGGGCGAGACGTCCGCATCCTCCGTCAGGTCGCTGACCAGGCGGGAGTTGCGTTCGCTGCCGCTGTGCGCGGGCCCGTCGCCAAGCCGAAGCCCGCCAAGCCGATGCGTGTTCCGCTCCCCGTGGCAGCTCCGCGGTTGGTTGAAGCCGTTGCGCCTGCGCCTCGTGCGCCCACTCAGCGCGAGCTCAAGGCGGAGATGGTGCGGCTCGCGGCAGCTTCGACGGTGCCCGTGCGACGCATCGAGGCGGTCGTGGTGAAGGAGCCGGCTCCCCGAGCAGCTCCTGCGAAGCCCCGCATCGTGCCGAAGGCGGCGCCGCGGCCTGTGGAGCCTCGTGTGGCTGCTCCCGCAGTCCGTGTCGCGCCTGCGCCTGTCCCGAAGCCCGTCCAGGCCCCTGTGCCCGTCCAGGCAGTGGCGCCGGCGCCGGCGAAGTTCGTCCGCAAGCCGGGCAAGAGCAACTTCGGCTGGGTCGCTCCCGCTCCGCGCGGGAAGGACACCGGACGCGACGCAGCTTTGGCGCTGAGCGCTGGCATGGCCGACCAGGTGGCGCGCTTCCTCGCGGAGCGAGGGGCGAAGCGGCCTGAGGCCGATCCGCTGGAAGCCACGATCGCGGCAATCCGTGCCCGTGGCTACTCGGTGATCCGTGAGGACGGCGTGTTCGTGATCGACGCCCGCCATCGACTCGCCGGGAGCGATGCTCTGTTCGCATTCGCCGAGGCCCGCGGCCTGCGCGTCCCGCCGGCGATGCAGGCGGCTGAGTAGTCGAGGGGAGCCGGTTGGCCGGCACCCCTCCCCCGAGATTCCTGAGAGAGAACGACCATGGCCATCCATTTCCCGGCCCTCGTCCTCAACGCCGATGCCAGACCGCTCAGCTACCATCCGCTGTCGCTCTGGTCATGGCAGGACGCTGTGAGTGCCGTCATCGCCGATCGCGTTCAGGTGCTCGCGCACTACGACGAGGTCGCGCGCAGTCCATCCTTCGAGATGCATCTGCCGTCAGTGCTGATGCTTCGGCAGTATGTCGACCTTGACCGCCCGGCGGCCTTCTCGCGCTGGAATATCTCGGTCCGGGATCGATTCGAGTGCTGCTACTGTGGCGCCAAGGACGAACTGACCTTCGACCATGTCCAGCCGCGTTCGCGTGGCGGGCCGATGACAGCCGAGAACATTGTTCTCGCCTGCAGTCCGTGCAACTCGCGGAAGCGGAACCGGACACCTGAAGAGGCAGGGATGGTTCTGCGGCGCAAGCCGTATGCGCCGACGGTCGCCCAGATTCGGGAAATCGGAAGGAGCTACCCGGTGCCGGATCTTCATAAGACCTGGCTGGATTGGCTCTATTGGGATGTGCCGCTTGAGGCCTAGGCGCGGACTTTCGCCGCCATAAGACACTTCGCTCCGCCACATAGACGGCGCGCGCGAGGCTACCCAGCATCCCAAATGATATCGCCCGCTACCTTGGAGTAGCGGGCGATATCATGATGTAAAATCAATATGCTAGAGCCATCAGTGACCGCGGATGGTCTCGATCTGCTTCGTCAGCTCGCCGACCGTCTCGGCCGCGAGGTCATCCGGGATCGTGATGTCGAACTCTTCTTCGAGCGCCATCACGAACTCGACCTGATCGAGCGAGTCGGCACCGAGCTCTTCCTTGAAGCGAGCCTCGGGCTTCACGAGGTCGGCTTCTACGCCGAGGCTCTCGATGATGACCTTCTTGACGCGGTCAGAGACGGTCATTTCGGCAGTGGTGGACACGCTTGAATCTCCATTGGTGGCGCCGGCGGCGCCGACGTAGCAAGAACAGTGGAGACGATCCTTTGAGCTATCCTCGAAGTCAATCCGGGATTTTGCGCCGCATCAATTTTCGTTTGCTGCGCTCGTCAGGGAACCGCTGCCCTTGCGAGGAGGCATCGCGAGCAAGATGCACAGCACTGCAGCCTGAATGAGCGCGCCGGCCGCTTCGCCCTTTTCGCCCAACAGAACGAGTGGGAGAGCGGGGAGCAGCATCGCGAGGGCGATGGTCTGCAGCGCGTTCAGGCCGATATCCCGGCCTCGGCAGAATGTTGCCGCAAGCGCGCCTGTCAGGCCGGCGCAAAGCAGCGCAGCTCCGAGGAACCCCGGGATGTTCACGTTCTGGGATCCAGAAGCCTGCAGTTGGGCCATGCCGTATCCGACGGACCAGTTGCCGACGCCAATGGCCAGGAGAGCGCAGGCCATCCGGGCCGCGAATTCGCCGCGGTGGATCCTGGCTTTGAAATCGAAGAGTTGCTTGAGCATCGAGCGCCTCGGAAAGGAATGCGACATTCTCCTGCAAGGACGCCGTTGCCTCAAGGATCGGCGCTCCGGCTTCTGCCGGCCGTCCACTGTTTGCCCCGCATTTTGTGCCTTTCATCGCCGGCGGCCACGCTCAGGCCAGGAGCTTGAACATGAGCAGCAACGTCATCAATCGCTACGCGACAATCGCCCAGGCGCTCGGCTTTTGCCTCGCAGCGGGTGAGATCAAGCACGCTGGCACCCGTGTTGGGACTTTCGACATCGAGACCGCGGGCGATCGCGTTTTCACGACGCTTTGGCCGGCCTCCCATCCGGGGCAGATCCTTCTCTCCCAGTCGCTCCGGCTGGATGATCGAACTCTGATCGCTGAAGCCGCGGCCGAGTTCGAGCTTTGCCTGCGCGCGTGGCTTGTCGAGGTGGACCGGCTGCCCGAGGCAGAGGTCGTGACCGATTACGGGCTCCAGCGCTGGCTCGGCCGCGCGGCATCTGTTCCGCTGGCTCGTGAGCGCCTCAAGGCGCCGTGCTGCGGGGACGTGGCCTTTCGCCTCGGCGAGGGCGCTGGGCCTCGTTTCCGCTCGCGCTCTGCGGCTTCGACAGAGATCGTAAGAACGGCTCGGGAGCTGGTGTCGAAGTTCGATCGTACCGGCGCCATGGCGCTCATGCGGCTGGCTGGATCGCTTGCGGAGGCCACTGATCCGGCGATCGGCTATCTCGCCCGCGCCGCGCAGTCAGAGCTGCACTACCGGCCTCGGAATATGAGCCTGGCGTGGCGTGTCGGCTCGATGACGCGTGTACTCCTGCTCGGAGAAGCGAGCGCCGTAGCGCACGGGATGAACTTGGAAGGGCCGATGACGGCCCCACAGATGGCGCTGGCGGGCTGAGCTCGCTGGCGTCAGTACCAGTCCGACTCGTCCATGGACGAGCAGCGCTTGCAGATTCGGTTGCCGGCGCCGGAAGAATGGAAGGGCTTCGAGCAGGAAAGGCAGGTGCGGATCATCGAAAGCTTTCGGCGATCCGCGACAGGCTTCGCAGCGGCCGCAGGCTGAGCCGCCTTCTCCAGCAAAGCGTCGCGATCGAACGCGATCGTCTTCCTGAAATCGCGGATGTCGTGGAAGCCGTCTGCGAGTCGTGACGCGATCGCGTCGACGCTGCGCCCGAGGGATTCGGAAACCTCTACGATTCGAATCCTTCCATCCGGATCCTTGAACTGCGCAACGGCCTGTTCCAGGCGCGATTCTTCGTCGCTCGTCCACTTCTTTCTGTGGCGACCCTTTTCCTCGCTGCGGCGAGGCAGATTCAGGCGACTTGCTTCCGTCTGGATCGCCCCTTCAGGGCGATCCATTAGTAACGAAATCAAGAAGATACTCCCTACCGAATCCCAGAAACGGATCAGATCGCGCTTGTCGCTCTCGGTCCAGGGGCGGCGGGCAATTTCCTGCAGCGTCATACGCCCAACTTTCATTGACTATCGAAGGAACGTGATCGAGAACTTTTGGTGCGTCAAGGAATAAGGCCTCTTGCCTTCAACGACCAATCCGTCAGACCTTGATGACATGGAAGGACGAGCATGAACCGCGACGAATCGCATAAAGGAAAAGGGAAGTCGGGTGGTCGCAAGGCCCCGGCTCCTTTCCACGCGTCCGCCGCACGCCCGCATCACGATGAGGCGGCTGCGACTGAAATCGCGCGCAACGCGTTTTCGCGTGAGCGGTATGAGTTTCTGCTGCGCGTGCTCTTCATCACCTTCGGCGTTCTCGCGCTGTCGGTGGTCGCCAACGTGTTCTTTGGGATGCGGCCGGTTCCGGTTCGCTATTTCGCCACGGACCCGGAGGGCGGCATTCGGGAGGTCATTCCTCTGGAGCGTCCGATCCAGACGACGAACGAAGTGCTGAACTGGGCGACCGACTCGGTCGTTCGGTCCTTCACGTTGAACTTCGCGAACTACCAGTCGCAGCTGAACGAGCATCGCCTGCTGTTCACCGACTCCGGATGGAAGAGCTATCAGAACGCTCTTGAACGCTCGAAGGTGCTCGCGACCATCATCAAGGAGCAGCTGGCGAGCACCGCCGTCCCCCAGGGGGCTCCCGTTATCGTCAGCCAAGGCATCGTCGAGGGCGGCCGCTATGGCTGGCGCATCGAGCTGCCGCTCCTTCTCACCTACGAAAACGTGTCTGGGCGCAACAGCGAGCCGCGCGTCGTCGAGCTTGTTGTTGTCCGTCGTCCTGAGGTCGAGAACCCCCGCGGGCTCGGCATCGCGCAGATCTTCGCGAGGTAAGTCTCCGTGACCCGCTTCATTGCTCATTCATTCCGGGGCATGGCCCATGCGCTTGCCTTCGTGGCAGCGATCGCCCCCGGCCTCGCGCAGGGTGTCGATCAGCTCCTGCTGGCGTCGCCGCCGCCTGCGCCTGGTCAGGGTGTCGCGCCTGCGCCTGTCCAGCCCGCGCAGCCGAGCCCGCAGAACCGGCGGGATCAAGCTTTTGATCGCGCGATCCGCGAGACGCTGCCGATGTCGCCGGGTCAGATCCAGACCTATCGCAGGGGGCTGGATGACACCCGCCGGGGCATCGCGACCCCGCTCAATCCAGGGAAGCCTGTCTCCCGCGCAATCCGCCTGACGCTCCGGCCCGGTGAGGAGCCTCCTGTGCTGCGCGTGCAGCCTGGGATCGTTTCGACGATGACCTTCTCGGACATCACGGGCCAGCCCTGGCCGGTCCTGTCTGTCACGACGGGCAATCCGCAGGCCTATGCCGCGCAGTCCGCCGGTGAGGAAGGGAAGACGAACATCATTGTCGTCAACGCCATCCAGGAGTGGGTTCCAGGCAATCTCGCCGTGACCCTGGTCGGGCACCCCGTTCCGATCACCCTGGCTATCCGGCAGGGCGAGCCCGAGGTCGATTACCGACTGGACGTGCGTCTCGATGCCCGCGGCCCGAACGCCGCGCAGGACATCGTCGGCACCACCAGTCTGGCGCCGACCAACGACTCGACGATGATCAAGTTTCTCGACGGCGTCCCTCCGCAGGGATCCCGCCGGATGAAGACGACCTCGCCCGATGTCGAGGCCTGGCGCTTTGAGGACATGCTCTACGTCCGGACCCGCGGCGACATTCTCTCGCCCGCCTACACGTCGCGCAGCTCGAACGTGTCTGGCGTGAACGTGTTCACCCTCGTCGATTCACCTGTCGTGATCGTCTCGGCCGGCGGCCGGGCGGCCCACGTTCGCATCAGCCGCTAAGGAACGACTGTCATGGAGCGAGCAAGCCTCGGGCAGCGCCTCTCTTCCTCCGTCAAGGGGGGCGGCCGGTTCCTCATCGTCATCGGCGCTGTCGCGACAGTCGCGATCGTCGGGTATTTCGTGAGCTCTGGTGGGGATCTTCCGCCGGCGTCCGACATCCGCTCGCCGTCGAACACCGTTCGCAACGTGCCGGGCTCGGCTGCCCCGACCGCAGACATGCGCCGGATGATCGACGACGCCGACCGCGATCGCCAGCAGCGTGCGGCGAACGAGGGGCGCAGCGCGCTCCCGACCGTGGTCGCGCAGCCGATGGCGCCGGTGGACATGCCCAATGAGGATCGCAACCGCCAAGGGAACGGCGACGGCATCGAGCGTCCGGATCCTCCGGTCGTGCGCCCGGTGATCGCGCCGCCGGTTCTGCCGGTTGCTCCGGTCGTTGCAGCTGTCCCGGTGAACCAGGTTGACGACGGCCTCGCCGAGCTGATGAAGCGCCAGATGGAGCAGATCGCCCGCATCCAGTTTGGGCCGGCCGACGTCAAATACTACGCGAAGGAGAATGTGCTCGCTGGCGCCGGCCAGTCGGGACCGTCGCAGGCGCAGGCCGCCGCCGCCGGCGCTGCCTCGCTCGTGGATCCGCTGAGCGGGCTGAAGCTCCCGCTGGCCGGCACGATCCTTTACGCCGAGATGGTGTCGACCGCGAACTCGGATGCGCCGGGCCCCATTCTGGCCCGCATTGCCCAAGGCGAGTTTGCTGGAGCCACGCTGATCGGGTCGTTCGAGACCAAGCGTGATGCGCTCGTTCTGTCGTTCAAGACGATGACGGTGCAGAACCTTCGCGATGGCACCGAGGTGAACAAGAGCGTCACGATCAACGCGGTCGCCGTCGATACCAAGGAAATCGGCACGGCGCTGGCCACTGACATCGACCGGCACATCCTGACGAACCTCGGCTTCACCGCGGCGGCTGCGTTCGCCCAGGGCTTCGGGCAGGCGATCGGTCAGTCCGGCCAAACCACGAACATCGGGCTCGGAGGCGTTACCGTCTCCAACCCGGCGCTGAGCACCCGCCAGCAGTTGTACGTCGCCGGTGGCGTCGCAGCTGGCGCGGCTGGTCAGATCCTCAATCAGACCTACGGCAACCGCCCGACGACCGTGAAGGTCGCGTCCGGGACGCCTGTGGGCATCCTCTTCCTGCCGAACGGGAACCAGTGATCATGAGCACAGAGAAAAAGGGCGGCGGGGACGACACGTTCGGCCAGGACATCGATTTCGGCGGCTTCGGCAACGACCCCAAGTCTGGCCCGGAATTCGAGCCCGATATCGATCTTTCCATCGACGAGGCCCCCGTCCAAGGGAAGCCCTCGCGCCCGACCAGCAAGCCCGCTGCCGTGCCCGAGGATGCGTTCGGCGGCTTCGGAGGCGGCGATGACGACAAGCCCTCTTTCGAGGATGTCGGCGGCGCTACCGCTGCGCGTCCGCTGAAGGCTTCCGATTTTGGTGGCGACGAAGAGGCGGAGGTTGCGACCGCCAGCCGCGCGCCGGCTCGCCAGGAGCACGAGCGCGTCAGCTTCGGCGGTGATGACGATGAGGACGAGGGCCGCGGCGAGGATCACCGTGGCGCTGGCTCGCATTCCGACGACGAAGGCGACAATGCCGGTGACCACGAGGATGGTGATCAAGAGGACGACGGCGACGAAGAGGAAGGCGACGAGGGCGAGGAAGGGGCCGTTGACAAGAAGGCACGGCTGATCCAGCTCGCGACCTATGCCGGCATCGGCGTCGGTGGCCTCGCGCTGCTGTATTTCAGCTTCACGCAGGTCATCCAGCCGTACATCGGTCCGCTGATCGGCCTCGACAAGCCGGCAGTCGTCCAGGTTGGCGCGCCGCAGCCGGTGGGTCAGCAGTTTGGCCAGCGGCCTGTGCAGCAGCAGGGGCAGTTGCCGCCGCTTCAGGGCATGCAGCCCGCTGGTGGAGCGCCGAGCCTGCCGCCGCCGTCGCTGCCTGCCGCCAACTCTTTGCCCGCTCCCGTGCCCCAGGTCGCTCCTGTTGCTGCGAAGCCCGATGCTGCGACGATCGAGCGGATCAACCGCCTCGAGGAGCAGTTGCGCGCCGCGGCGACCGCTCGCACCGATCTGGAGCAGCGCGCCAAGGGGCTGGAAGAGCGCCTGGGGGCTCTTGAAGCCCGTGGCGTCTCCCAGATGCCCAAGCCCACGACCGAGGTGCCACTGAAGCCCGAGGTCCTCTCTGGCTGGGCGCTGCAAGGCGTCTCGCGCGGTGTGGCCTGGGTCAAGGCTCCGTCCGGGAGCACCCTGCAGGTGAAGGCTGGTGACGTGCTGCCGGACAACGGCGGTGTCGTGAAGCAGGTCTCGAAGTACGAGAAGAACTTCATCGTCATCACCGACCGTGGCGTCATCGTTCAGCGGTGAGCGGCATGAAGACGCTGCCCCTCATCATCTCGGTCAAGGCGAAGAACTGGCGCGGCACGGACCCTGAGTCCGGGGGCGCCGACGCCGAGTTCCAGATGGTCAAGCCGCAGGTTCGGGCCCGCGACAACGATAGCTGCCGCTTCTGCGGCTTCCGCTCCCCCAAGGGCGGCTATTACATGCAGGTCCACCACCGGAACGATGATCATTCGGACAACCGTCCGGACAACCTCGTGACGACCTGCATGCACTGCCATGCGGTCCACCACATCGGCTTCTGGGGGCAAGACCGCGGAGCGGGCCGGGAGGCGTCGATCATCTATTTGCCTGAGATTTCCCAGGCTCACCTTTCGCATCTGTGCCGCACGATTCTGGTCGCGCGCCGCTACTGCGAGAAGGTGGTCGCGGATCCCAAGGAAATGGAGGATCGGAAGCAATCAGCTCGATTGATCGCCGAGTCCGCAGACGTCCTTATGGATCGGTTCCGTTCCAGGGAAGCGCTCGCCGAGGCTCGCTTGGGCTCATCGGATCCGGTCGACCTTGCGAATGCGCTGCTCAAGCTCAACGACGAGCACTATGAGCGTCGCATCGAGTCCCTGTCGCCCTACAGGCTTCTTTTGCTCGGGCCGCACTGCAAGGAGCGCGGCACGGACATGATGCCTCAGATCGTCGACGATTGGCTGGGCCCTGGCGGACCTTACGGGAACATCAAGCCCGCGGTCTGGAAGAACCTGGTTCAGAATCTCCATCAGCATTGAAGGCGAAATGCAGAGCGAGGACTGCAAATTCGGTGTTGTGGTCTTCGACGAGCCACAGGACCCACGTTCGGGGTGGTACGCGGTCGCCGGTGGTGACGCGGACCGCTTCTCGGGCGCGCACGAGCTGTCGACGGACACCATCTGGTGGACGAACGTCGCCTATGAGCACTTCTTCCGCGGACAGACAGAGATCTGGCGCATCCCGAGCCTGAAGCACGACAAGTATCTCGTGGTCAGCCATGTCGACACCCTTCGCGAGTGGGGCTACGACCCGGAATCGGCCGACCCTGATTTCGTCTGCCGCTTCTGCTCGGGCGCCTTTGATCGCGTGATGCGCAATGCATGGCGCCTGATCCGCGACGTCTTTCCGAAGACCGACATTCGCTCGGCGTTCCGCGGACGCACGCTGCGCGAGGACGTCCGCTGCCTTCTTCCTGATCTGGAATACCCCAAGGGACCCGCGGCGGAGGTGTTCCAGTCCGGCAAGGCCTGGGAGGAGTTCAGCCCCACTCTGGTCAAGCCGCCACGCGGCGGGCGCCGGATCACGCTGCGTTGGCCCCGTATTTCCTACGCCAACCATCTCCTGCAGACGCCAGTCCCGCGCGCGCCGTTCGAGTGGGTTTCGCGAGGCGACATGCTTTCGAAGGCCTCAGACAAGGCTGCGTTCGTTCTGAACAGCGATCGGCCGTGTGTGGCGAACGTCGCGCTGAAGGCGATCAAGCCTGAGGTCTCGGAGATCTACGTATTCGGCAGCGCCACCCAGAAGGAACAGCGCACGCAGCGCGAGTGGGTTGCGCACCCCGAATTCAAACACCTGGCCGACATGGCCGAGGTCGATGTCCGCCAGCTTTGGATCGGACGGGAATACTGGGTGATCATGCCCAATCTGCCCGAGCCGGTGAAGGACTTCCTCAGCGATCGCCTGGCCGAATACTCCTGGTCCGTCGGCATCGTGTCGGAGTGCCTGTGGCGCGCGTCGATGCTCGGCGAGGACAAGTCGAAGGCTGGCCCGATCCGTGACGGCGAGGAGAAGGCGCAGACCTCGTGGCAGGGCTTGTGGATACGGTCGATGGACAAGGTCCTGATGTTCCAGCACGCCCACCAGCTGACCCAGAAGGGCCATGCGGTGACCGGCTATGGCATCGGGTGGGTCAAGTGCACCGTGCCCGAGGAGGATGTCTCCCAGCTCATTGCTGACGGATTGCAGCAGGGCCTTGTCCCGGTCTTCAACGATGTGCCTGAGGGCGTCTTCAACGCGCGCAATTTGCCTTGGGGCGGAGACGACAAGACCAAGGATCTGGCCGTTCTGGTGGCGACCCGGAACCAGAACATGTTGTGGAACCTCGACAAGGTGCCGCTGCTGCCCAACAAGGCGAAGGGGCCATACCTCGCTTCGCTTCGCCAGCGTTTCATGGCAGCTTGAGCCCGCGGGCCGGCGGGCTTCCCTGCCGGTGGCATAGCGGAGCCATGATGGTCCTTCTGAAACGACGCCCGCCCCTCATCATTCTCCTGGCCGGGGTCCAGCTCGTGCTGACCAGCTTCACCTTGGGGCTGCTCGTTGGCCGACTAGGCTGGTGAGGGGTCCAATCCGAAAGCCAGAAACAGAAAGGGCCGCCCTCGGGCGGCCCTTTCTCGTTGGTAGTTCGGAACTCAGTGCCGCGGGATCTCGGTTTTTCTCACCGACAGCACGCCTGAGGTCATGGTCATCGCCTTGATCGCCGCCATGTTGACGATACGATCGGTGGGGATTTCGTCGTCGACCACGGAGATATGGCGCTCGTAATTGCCGCACCTGAACTGCAGTACGAACTCGAACCGGTCCTCGCCATTGGGGTTCTCAGGGCAGTTCGAGATCACATCCTTGAGCGAGTCCAGGATGTCGTGCGTAACCGACTTCGTGAGAAGCACCGACTCGCCGAAGGTGTCCTCCTCCGGCCTCTTGGCTTCGATGGCTTCTGCGTCGAGCTGAGCCAGCTTATCGGTCACATCGGGGCTGAGCCGCGCCAGCCTCGGATCGATGATGATCTCGTACTTCGCAGGCAGTGGGTTGTCGTCGATCAGTTTGGGTGCCGAGACAAGGGCGCGCCCGTAGATCGCGGCGTCGCCGTTCTCACGCAGCACGAAGTCTGCCTTGACCGCGAACGGCGTTTTGTTGCGAGCGGCCGATTCCAGAAGCTGCTGGGCGACGAGAGTGCTCTCGATCGACTCGTGACCGGACGCGCTGGGGAATACGCTTACGCTGTAGCGGTCGTTCTTCTCCACGAGGTCGAAGCGGACATAGGTGTCCTTCCGCCGGGTCTCGAACACGCCCACGCGCTCGATAGTGCCGTAAAGCAGGACATCCTTGTACTGAGCCAGGCCCTTGGCACGGAGCGCGGCCAGCACCGCGCTGCGCCGGCGGTATTTGCGGACGCGCATCTCGGGTTCCAGGTCATCGAGCGGGTGCTTCTGGAAGTAGAAGCCGACCGCCTCGAATTCCTTGTCCAGGCGATCGCTCCAATCGTCGACGTCTTCGATGTCCTTGGGAACCGACACCGTCGCCGCGCCGGCGAACAGGTCCCCGGTCTTCTTGTCCGCCGACTTGCGGGCATTCTTGGCCAGGAACAGGAGAGAGTCGCAGATGCGCCGGCGGTTGTTCACCGATTGCAGGCAGTCGAAGGCGCCGGCATGCGCCAGGTTCGTGAGCTGGGCCGAGTTGAACATCGCGATCGCACGCTCGAAGAACGCCGGAATGTTCTCGTAGGGGCCGTTAGCCTCACGCTCGGCCAGGAAGTCGCCGATTTCGGAGACGTTGGAGATAGCCGTCAGGCCGAAGCGGATGCACCACTTACCCTCGGCATCCTGCTCGGGAACGAAGCAATCAAACGACCGGTTGATGTCTGGCGGCAGGAAGGTGACGCCGACCGCATCCATCTCCATCTTGATGAGACCACGCTTGTCGTTCTTCGCCTTGTCCACCTTCGGGGTGTGGGTAAGCAGCGCTGAGTAATACTCGACGGGGTAGTGGTGCTTCAGCCAGGCCGTCTGGTAGGCGATCAAGGCGTAGGCCGCGGCGTGCGACTTGTTGAAGCCGTAGCCAGCGAATTTCTCGATGAGATCGAAGAGCTCCTCCGCCTTCCGCTGCGGGGTGCCATTGCTGACGGCGCCCTCGACGAAGCGGCCCTTCTCCTTGGCCATCTCCTCGGGGATCTTCTTGCCCATGGCCCGGCGAAGCAGGTCGGCCTGGCCGAGGCTGTAGCCGGCGACCTCCTGCGCGACGCGCATGACCTGCTCCTGGTAGACCATGATACCGAAGGTCTCTTCGAGGAACGGCTTCGTTCGCTCGGCCGGCTCCGGATAGACAGGCTCTTCCTGGCCGAGCTTGCGCTTGCAGTAGGACGGGATCATCTCCATCGGACCCGGACGGAAGAGCGAAACCGCTGCGATCAGGTCTTCGAAGCGGCTGACGCGCATCTTCACGAGCACGTCCTTCATGCCATCGCTTTCGAACTGGAAGACGCCGTTCGTGCGACCTGTGGCAAGCATGGCATAGACGCCGGCGTCGTCGAGCGGCAGCGTGGCCAGATCGATCTTGATGCCACGCGTGTTGGCGATATGCCCGATGGCATCGTTGATCGTGGTGAGGTTCTTGAGGGCCAGGAAGTCGAACTTGACCATCCCGGCCTTCTCGACCTCCTTCATGTTGAACTGAGCGACCTGGCTGCCGGTCTTTGCGTCGAAGCCGACCGGGACGAATTCCGTCAGGGGCCGGTCGGCGATGATCACGCCCGCGGCATGCATCGACGACGTCCGATAGAGACCCTGGATCTTGACCGCGTTTCGGAAGACCGCGAGGGCGCGGCGGTCGTTGTCGACCCGCTCCTTGAAGTCGGGGGAGTTCTTGTAGACCTCGGTCAGCGGCGTGGGCTTGGTCGGATCCTCGATGATGAGCGACGAGAGCTCGTTCGACTGGTGAACCGTCAGGCCGAGCTCTTCATGATGCATGACGACGCGCGCCGCATCCTTGATCGCGGATTTCGACTTGGTCAGCGTGAAGGTCGCGATGCGGGCGACGCATTCGCGCCCGTAGCGCTCGCCGACATAAGCCATCACCTCTTCCACCCGCTGAGGGCAGAAGTCGACGTCGAAGTCCGGCATCGAGACGCGCTCGGGGTTGAGGAAGCGCTCGAACAGCAGCCCGAACTTGATGGGATCGAGGTCGGTGATTTCGAGCGACCAGGCGACGACCGAGCCGGCGCCCGAGCCGCGGCCCGGTCCGACCGGGATATCGCGTGCCTTCGCCCATCGGATGAAGTCCGACACGATCAGGAAGTAGCCCGGGAAGCCCATCTGGTTGATGATGCGGACTTCGTAATCCAGTCTCTCCCGATACCGCGGCGCGTCGTCCTCCGAGATGCCATGGGCGCGCAGTCGCCGCTCCAGCCCTTCCGCTGCCTGAAAGGCAATCTCCTCGGCCTCGGTCCGGCCGCCTTCGGTTTTGAACGGAGGAAGGATCTCCTTGCGCTTGCCTGGGGCAAAGCCACAGCGCTTCGCCAGGGCGGCGGTCTGCTCGATCGCCTCCGGCAGATCACCAAAGAGCCCGGACATCTCCTCTTCCGACCGGAGGTGAAAGCGTTCCTCGGAGTGATCGATGATCGAGCCGTCGTCGAGGGCCTTGACCTTCTCCGACGACGCGACCGCCTTGGACACGAGGAGCGCGTCATGCCGATCAGGGGTGGCGTAGAGCACCTCGCTGGTCGCGATGATGGGTAGCTGCGCCTGCAGGGCGAGATTCAGCACGCGCTTCTCGATGGCGGCCTGCTCTGCGGACGGCGGGACGTTCCTGCAGACCTCGATGTAGAGGCGCTCCGGAAAGAGGATCTTCAGGAAGCCGAGCATCTGTTGCGCTTGCAGATCGGCCTCGGCTGGCTTGGCAGCCGTGATCATGCGTCCGATGAGGCTATCGGAGCCGCACCCGGTGATCGCGATCACGCCTTCACCGAGGTTCCGCTGTCGGATGACACCCAGCAGGTCTGAGGAGAGGAGTCCCTCCGTCCGACCGGGAGCGACGGCGAGATTGTGCAGCCGGCAGAGATTGATGTAGCCGATCTCGCTTTGCGCGAAGAGCAGAACCGAGCCGGTGACGTCCTTCGACGCCGTCGGCATATAGAGCTTCACACCGACGATCGCTTGAACCTTGTTCCCGCTCGCCTTGTCCGCCAGCGCCATCGCACCGTGCAGATTGTGCTCGTCGGCAATACCCAAGGCGGGCTGGCCGAGTTTCGCCGCCTGCTTCACCAGATCCTCGACCGCCGAAGCGGTGCGTCCGAATGAAAAGACGGATTGGACTCGGAAATGAACGAACGGCTGGGTCACTAGGGCCTCGTCAGCAAGGCTGAATCACAAACTGGTTGATAGAACCAGTTCCACAATCCATGTGAAATGGACAAGGACCATTCGATCAATCCATGGTCACGGCAGTGGATAGAGAATCGGTGTGTGCGTTGGATCTTTTCTCACAGCATGAATCAGCGAAGACGGAGCCGGCCCTTTCGGAGGACCAGGCTGCTGTCGTCAATGCGACCGAGGCGAGCGTTATCGTCATGGCCGGCGCCGGCACGGGCAAGACGAGGACGCTGGTTGCGAGGGTCTCTCATCTGATCGCGAAACGAGGCGTGAAACCTGAGGCGATCACGATCGCGACCTTCACCAACAAGGCGGCGAAAGAGATCCGAGAGCGCATAGCGCATTTCCTGGATATCGGCAGCGCCTCACGCATCCAGATGGGCACGTTTCATTCGCTGGCGGCGCGGATCCTCAGGCGGCATCACAAGACAGCGGGACTGCCCAAGCACTTCACCATCATCGACGACGATGACGCCCTCCGGCTGATCAAGAGCTGTGTTGAGCGCCATTTCCCGGAAGGCACGCCCGGGCGCGCCGACAAGGTGGACCGCTATATCTCAGCGCTGCCGACGGTAATCCGTCGCTGGAAATGCTGGGGCCTGACGGTCGCTGAGATCGAAGATGCCGAGCGCCCCCGCCGATCGGAGGAAGAGGAGCGTCTGGCCCAGTTCTACGTCGCCTACCAGTTCGAGCTCGATCGCCGCGGCGTAATGGACTTTGGCGATCTCGTCGTGCGCGCCTCGGCGTTATTGCGGGACCATCCGGAAGTCGCTGATGTCGAGATCGGTGGAATTGGTCATCTACTCGTCGACGAGGCACAGGATGCCAATCAAGCCCAGGTGGAGCTTGCGAGGCTTTTGGCCTCTCGTGGCGCATGCGTCATGGTCGTTGGCGACGTCGACCAGAGCATCTATTCGTTTCAGGGTGGGTATCCCGAGGCGATGGACCACATCGCCGGAGAGAACGCGCGGGTCTATCCGCTCACGATCAATCGTCGTTGCACGGACGAGATCCTCGCCCCTGCGGTCAAGCTTGTGGGCTGGAACCGCCGCAAGTTCCCGAAAAGCCTGGCATCCGGGACGTCCGGAGAACGTGTCCAGCACGGCCTTTATGGGGGCGAGCGGGAAGAGGCCTGGGCTGTCGCCGCGCGTCTCGCCGAACTTGCGAAGGCAGGACAGAAATACGACGACATCGCCGTTCTCGTTCGATCGGCCTTCGTGATCCCGACAATCGAGGAGGGCCTCCTCAAGGCCAAGATCCCTTACGAGCTGGCGGGTGGTGCGAGCCTTGTCGACCGCGAGGAGGTTCGCGATATCGCGGCGTACATGCGCCTGGCGGTGAACCCATGGGACGACCTTGCCTTCCAGCGGATCGTCAACCGGCCGACGCGTCAGCTCGGACCTGTCGCTGAGCACGCGCTCGTTGATCAGCACCTGGCCACCGGAGAGCCTTTCCACGAGGTCTGCGCTCGCATTGCAGCAAATCCCCAGGGGCGGATCGTTCCGGAAGCCGTAGAGGCGCTCAAGCGACTCTCCAACCTTCTGGAGGCGCTCCATCGCGCCCACGCGCACGCTGAGGAAGACACGGCCACGATTTTGGAATTCGTGCTTCGCCCTGAGGGCGTCGGTTACGAGGATTTTGCTGGCAAGGCAGGGAACCGGGCTGCAAAGCGCCGGGTCGAGAACCTGAACGTCCTGCGCCGGATCGCCAACGAGGAGCCCTCCGCGCCGCTTTTCCTGGAAAGGCTGGTCCTTGGTGGAGAGATCGCCATCGAGCGCAGCAAGCGCGGTGCGGTCACGATCTCGACCATGCATGCGAGCAAGGGGCTGGAGTGGGACCATGTGCTCTGCGTTGGCGTGGACTCGGCCGTCGTGCCGAGCCCGAGAGCGCTGCGCGAGCCTGTAAGGGGCAAGGCCGGCGATCGGTGGTTCGGGCCGTCCGCGGGCGGCATGGAAGAGGAGCGCAGGCTTGTTCACGTCGCCTTCACCCGTGCGCGCAAGTCGCTCTGGGTATCGGGCGCGTCGATCCGCAATGGGCGGGCGGTGAACCCGTCGCCGTTCTTTGCCGAGAGCGGCCTCACCATCGACAGCTTCTTCGACCCCTTCGTTGACGACAAGCCGAAGGCGGGGATGCGGGGCAAAGGGTTCTCGCGCGCGAAGCCGATTGCTCCGGTTCTGTGAGGGCGTTGTGACTTTCGGATCAGGCGTCGAGCCTGGAAAGATGGGAACGCAGAGATTTCGAACCTGGGTCGGTGGCGCGCTGTTGCTGGTGGCTGCAGGCTGCGATCTCTGGATCGTCACTTCTCTGTGGCCGCATTCCTCGTTCTCGGGGCGCTCTGCCATCGAGAGCCCCGCCGGGGCAATCGTTGAACGAGAGGGCGCCGGCCTGTCGGAAGCATGCCTCACCGCTCTCCACAGCCTGGGCGACGCGATGATGCGCGAACAGTTCGCGCGCGGGCTCTTCACCCATGGGCGGTTTGCCGAAGGGCGTGAGAAGGCGGGTCAGGACTACTTCGACGAGCAATGCCCTGCCGGCGCCTTTCTCGCGGTCCGACAGTCTGTCGCCGACAAGGCCGAGGGTGACCGCTCCAGCCGCGTCGCGAGGGCAGCCAGGTGACCAGTCGCCTTTCTCTCGCAGAAGCCCGCAGGCTCGGGATCATCAAGGATGGCGAGGCCCCGCGGCGCCCCGCTCCGCGGCATCTCACCGGTGTTCCGTCCGCGCCGCGGCGCGCCCACAAGGGCGGGCGAGCCAAGCGTGGCGTGATCGGGGCGGCAGAGCCGTTCGAAATCAGGTTCGTCATCGATTGTGAACCGCGAACGAAGCAGCGCGCGAGGACACAAATGTCGAGCCGCGCGATCCTCGAGGCGTTCAGCCGGGCAAGAGGGTCGTATTCCGAGTTCGAAAGGCTTCTGAAGGCGGTGCCGAGCCGTAGCTTCACTCCGAAGGAGACGAAGGAGTACGAGGACCTGGTCGCACAGATTGCGAAGGCTGCAATGCGGAGCACAGCTCCTATCGAGCGGCCCGTCTGCGTTGAGATCGCCTTCGAGATGGAAGGCGATCCCGACACATGGCCGACCGACGTCACCGATCCGGACCTCGACAACGCCAAGAAGGCGATCCTCGATGGCTGCAACCGCATCGTCTGGAAGGATGACCGCCTTGTCTGCCGCGCCGTCGTCTCGAAAATCTGCTCGCGGACGCCCCGTACGACGGTCATTGTGACGCCTGCCTGAAAAGCGGGGACGGGCGCCGCATCTTCATTTCGGCATGCGAGTGCGGGTGATAAGGATTGCGCAATCAATCCTTAATTCGCTTCCGCGGGCCAGTGATGAACGAACGGCTGATCTTTTTTGATACCGAGACGACCGGCGTGAACAAGAATGTCGACCGCATCTGCGAGGTTGGCCTCATCGAGACCGTCGGCCTGGTCGAAACCGGGAACGTCTTCCATCGCTACATCAATCCCCAGATGAAGATGCCCGCTGAGGCCCAGGAAATTCACGGGTTGAGCGATGAGTTCCTCGCCGACAAGCCCCTTTTTAACGAGATCGCCCTGGATCTCGTCGAGTTCATCGGCGGCGCCAAGGTTGTCGCCCACAACGCCAAGTTCGACGTCGAGTTCATCCTGGCGGAGCTGCGTCGATGCGGCATCGGTGATGTGCCCTGGAGCGGGACTGTGGACACACTACTCCTCGCGCGCGAACGCTTTCCTGGCAGCCCTGCCAGCCTGAATGCACTTCTCGATCGGTTTAATATCGACCGGTCCTCCCGCACGCTTCACGGGGCCCTGCTCGACAGCCAGCTGCTTATTCCTGTCTACTTCAAGCTTCTCGGCCTCGATCAGCTTCAGCTCACGGCCGAGAAGGCTGAGCCCGAGCAGCGCAAGATCGTCGCGGCCGCCGGCGCCCTTCAATCGTGGTTTCCGCGGCGAGGCGTCATCCAGCCGTCGCCGGAGGAGATGGAGCAGCACAAGGCCTTCATCGGGAAGCTCGGCGACGAGGCAGTGTGGAAACGGTGGGCGAGCACGGTGGATCAAGGATTGAACGCTTGACCGCCGACCTTGTGATGGTTTTGAGTTTCAATCCTTGATGCTGTTCTTGATGTGGTGATCGTGCCAGTGACTGTGACGCCCAATCCCGATCCGAACCCGACAGGGGATGCCGCCGCTGCGGACACGCTTTCGCGTGTCGGTGCGCTGTGTGATCACATCCACGAGCGCCGGCAGGCGATGGTCGATGCCGTGATGGATTCAATCTCCCAGCGAGACCGGCAGATCGCCGAGCTTCAGGAGCTCGTCGCGCGGAAAGACGACCAGATCGGGCAGCTCAGCCAGAGAGTGGCCCGCGTCGAGGGAGAGCGCGACGCGGTTGCTGCGGACCTCCGACAGGTGACCTGCGACAAGAATGTCGACCATGCCAGGCTGACGGATGCCTTGCAGCAGCTTTCGGCTCAGCGTGAGGCTGACGTGAAGCGGCTTTCTGCAGAACTGCACCAGGCCGAGCAGCGTGCGCACAACATTCTCGTCCAGCTGCGCGAGACCACGCGTCTCTCGGAGGCGCTGCAGGCAGAGCTTGAGCAGACGACTGCTTCGTTGGCTGCCGCACTGCAGGCAAACGCTTTGCTGACGGCTGAGCGGGATAACGCTGTCAGCGCCCATGGCGAACTCCAGGTGGCGACGGAAACCATGCTCCGGAACTTCCGCGGTTTCCGCTCTGCCGCCGAGCCGGAGGTTGCCGCCAATCTCCCAGCCGCCCCCGGCACCAACAGCACGATCGTCGAAGTCGGCCCCGCGCCGCGGCCTGTCATGACCTCGTCCCAGACGGCGATCGTTCCGCCCGCAGAGCCGGCTGACGCTTTCGAGCCGATGCCCGACTTCTCCCTTCAGCGTGGCGGCCGAGGTGGCGAGCAAACCTCAGAACAACATCTTGCAGCCTCGCTGCGCACCCTTACGCAGCGGGTCGGCGCCCAACCGATGACCGCGACTGGAGCCTGACATGAGCGATACCGACACGAACCAGCTCCTCCATGACGCGCGCGGCCTGACCGAGGCGATCATGGAAGCGGCTGTTGAGCGCCAGCGCGGGGCGCTGTCCTCGATCCTCCAGCAGCTCGAAGCGACCATCCAGACCAAAAGTGAGCGGATCGTCGAGCTGGAGAAGGACCTGATGATGGCAAAGGTGGAAGGGCACGATGCCCGTCGCCACCTGACCACGATCCATACCCAGCACAACGAGCAAATCGCGGCTCTGACCGAGCGCCTCAATCAGCTCCACGCGGACGAGGTTCGTCGCCTCGGCAGCGCGCATAGCGACGAGCTGAAGGGCCTGCAGGAACGCTTCGCCGGCCTGATGAAGAAGGTCCGGGACGAACTCGAAGCCGAGCGCAACCGTTGCGACGCGGAAGTTCTTCGCGTCCAGCAAGAGTCGTCTGCGGCTCAGAACGCGCTGTTGGAGCGTGTGGAAGCCGACAAACGCGGCCTGATCTCGGCCTTCGAGGCGGAGCGATCCGCTCTCATCGAAGGACACGAGACGGAGAGACAGAGCCTCGTCGCGGTGACCGAACAGGTTCGCTCCGAAACGGCGGCGACCTTTAGCGATCGCATCGCCACCCTGGAGGCGGAGCTCGCCCGCGTCATCGAGACGGCCCGTGTGGACCGCGTCGCACTCGTGCAGGCACATGAGCAGCAGGTCAGTTCGCTGACTTCGGAGCTGGAAAGCACGCTGATCGGCGGACGTGATGCTCTCGCAGCAGCCGAGGTGCGCCACCAGCAGGAGCTGGAAGCCAATAACGCGGCACATGCCGAGCGCCGGCGCGACCTCGCTCTGCAGATCCAGAAGCGGTTCGACGACCAGGAGGGTCTGCTGCGCGCGAGCCAGGACGAAAACGCCGTGCTGCGTCAGAAGCTCGCGGACAGCGAGCGGAGCGTTGCACGTCTCAACGAATCCATGAACCGGCTGATCGAAGTGGCCAGAAACGATCTCGGCGCTCTTCGTCAGATCGGGCAGATGGCTTCGATGCGTCAGCTGAACTCGGGCGAGCCGGAGGACATCCCGGCGATGCCCCTGCGCAGCGCCAAGGTTATTCAGCTGCCGCTGCTCTCGGCGGCGGCGCAGTGAACTTCACCAAGTTCTGGCGCAGCACGTCGGGGCGATTGTCGATGATCCCCGAGCGCACGGGATCCTGGGCGCGCGTGCCGCCAGACTTGGTCTGAACGACCTCCAGGCTCGGCCCGTAGTGGCCGAGTGATTGATGGATGGCGGCGAGCAGATTTCCGGCCATGAGCCGGCGTGCCGCCTGTTCGCCGAGCCGGACCTCGGCCAAGCCGATAATGGTTTCGACAGCTTCCTCCACCGAGCCGCCGTGAGCGGTCGTGAGAACGAGGTGGCCACTTTGCGACGCAATGAGAGCCTGCTGCGCCGCCTCCGGTGTTCGGATCTCACCGATGAGGATGTATCGCGGCCGCGACCTGAGCGCAGCCATTACAGCCATCTGCCAAGTGTAGGTTTCCGAGATACCCATCTGGAAGCAGATGCCGGCACCGACGGGTCCCTGCAGCAGCAGCTCGGGCGGGTCCTCCAGAGTGATGGCGACGCCTCCGCGGATCTTCAGGTAGTCGTGGAGTGCGCCGAACACTGTGGTCGTCTTTCCGGCTCCGGTCGCGCCGCCGACAAGCACAAGTCCTCGCCTGGCCGCGAAGCCGCGCATCATCGTCACCGCGTCCGGGTGCAGCCCAAGCTCGTCGAGCGTCGGTGGTGACAAAGGGATACGACGAATGGCCGCCCAAACCTGATCCTCGACGGTGGGCATCCGCACGAAGCGAAGCCTCATCTCGTCGTACGTGACCGTGCCGGAGTTCGTTCCGTCGTCATTGATCGCGTTCCGGACGGCAGCGAGGTCGCTGTCATGGCCATCCGGCACGGCAGCCAGACCCGACTTGCCCTCGTTGTTGGGACCGATCCGGTAGATCGCCTGCCCGTCCTTATCGAGGCGCAGGTAGAGGTCCGAGAAGTTCAGGTCGACGAGATCAGCTTTCATTCCGCCGTCGCAGAGATTCGATCGCTTAAAGGGTTCAAGTAGACGATCCTATGGTTTTTGGGATCCAGCAAGATTTTCGATAGCGGTCCTTGTCGCTTTCATGTCCCGCCGGGAGAGTTGGGTTGAAACTGAGCACCCATGAGCCTTCTGAGCCCGCGAGACCTGGTAGACGATGACGAAGCCTTTCTCCCGGCGATCGAAAGTGCCTGGGCGAAAATCGTCGGCTTCGACGCGGCGTTTCCAGACAGCGACCTAACCGGGCATTCTCGTCGCGTTGCCAGGAGCGCCATGGCGATCGCCCGTCAGGCCGGATTTGCCCAGCGGGACGTATTAGAGCTCGGCGCGGCATGCCTGACGCACGACATTGGCAAGCTCGATGTTGGGAGTTCCATTCTCAACAAGCCCGGCATCTTGACCGACATCGAGCGTTCCGAGATGCGAAAGCACGCGCATTATGGCTTTCTGGCTCTCCGAGCGATCCCAGATCTGCCGGCCGTCTTCACGCTGGTCGCGCGCTTCCACCATGAGAGCTTCGACGGCAAGGGCTACGAGGGGCTGCAGGGCGACGCTATCCCGGCGGTAGCCCGGATCGTTCAGATCGCGGATGTTCACGATGCGCTCTGCTCCCGGCGGGTCTACAAGCCGGGCGAGCCTGAAGGGAAGATCATCTGTGCGATGATCCGACCGTCCCGCAGCGGGCTGGGGCGCGCGCAGTTCGACCCCTTCTTCCTCCGCCTGTTCTCGAAACTCCGTTTGGCGGACCCTGATTTCGCGGCAACGGCGCCCGAGCGGGCTGAGATCGAGGCTTTCGTTGCCACCGAGCCGAGGCTGGATCAGCCGAACGCCCGGCAGGATACGGTCACGCCTGATTTGCCTGAATTTGTAGCCGCTGGGCCGAGCCTGAGGCTGTAATGGGAGCTCCTTCAGAAAAGGTTCAGGCCGCGATCGACGCTGTCCTTCGCGCGCACCGCGGGCTCGCTACCCCACGAGGCGCCTTCAGCAAATGTAAGCAGGTAGCGGCTGCGTTAGGGACGCAGCTTGAGCGCGCCGGAGTCGATTTCAAGGTGCTACGCCTCACGGAGGCTGCGAAGAGCTTCCCTGATGCAGATCCTCGATGGCTGAAGCTCGGTAAACCGTCGTGGTGGATCCACTACGTCGTGGAGGTTGATGGTCAGGCCATTGACCTGACGGCCCGTCAATTCGATCCCTCCTGCCAACACCCTCTGTTGACACCGATGCGCGAGGTTCGACTGATCTGGGAGGAGATCGAGGTCGTTCCCATCGACGAAGTCTGGCCAACCCGACGAGTAAACTCCGCTCCTGGACTCTGAAGGCTGAATGAGGCGTTCGGGCCTCGACCCGTCGTGGCATTCGAGCAATCCTATTCTACCGAATCCAAACCACTTGGCCGGAGCAGATGTCAGACCAGTCCATTCGCGAGCGTCGAAAGCATCACCTCGTGATCCATGAAGGCGTGACGCCCAAGGAGGCAGAGGATTTCCTCGAAACCATGGAGCTTGCGGGCCGAACAGATGCCGAAGGGTACGCCCAGTTTCTCCTGGCGCTTGATGAGCGGGTCGATGAAGCCGCGTCGAAGGATGCGGAGTTGGCCGCGCGCAAGCGGGTGGAGGAAGTCGTGAAGGCCAGCTCTGGACGGCTGACCCAGTCGCGTGTCCGCGACATCCAGAGGTCCTTGGGCGGACATTAGTCGGTTGCATCCCGACTCGGTACGTTTCCAGGTCAGCTTCAGGAGGCATTTATGACCACGCGCTTTGCAGATCTCGTCAGGCAAGTCGCCAGTCTCAAGGATGTGATGGCACGGGGCGTCCTGCCCGGCGCCCTGGTGTGCGGGCTTGTGGTCACCGGAATGGCGGTAGCCCGCGCTGAGACGCTGGACGCCGTGCGCCCAGCCGCGGTTGCCACCACGTCGGTCGAGCGAATGGCCGAGATGCAGGTCGAGATCGATCGGGTCGCGCTGAACTATTACCAGGGCGCGATCCGCGCGATGGCAGCTGCCGATCTTTCGAAGATGCCTGCCGGGACGGCCCTGCGCACTCTTCAGCAGATGGCATCCGATACCCTGGCGAACGCGCCCTCCCGCGGCGAGCTGAACTTCGGCCCCTCGGCCGTGCCGGGCCTCGAGGCCGTCTCCGGGTTCTTCAATGGGTTCAGGCCCGGCGACGACGCGCAGAGCGTTCAGCGAAGGGCCCGGGACATGGCCAGCGAGCTCGGCGTCGATCTCTCTGCTTTCGCTTTCGGTTCGCTCGTCGAGGAGCTCGCCAAGGCGAACTCGGTCCACCGGGAGGCACTTGAGGAGATCGAAAAAGTCGCCAACGATCATCGAGGCACCAGCATCGAGGACTTGGCACTTCTCGCCGTTGAGGGCGGCTTCGATCGCCATGCGACCTCGTCTTCGCTGCTGAGGCAGATGGTGAGCTATGCCATCGCGGGTGACGACGTGATCAGCGAGCACGACCGCGATGCCGTGCTGGTAGAGTTCAATCGCAATGTCGCGCTCCGCGCCGGCCTGACCGCGATCGAGGAGAAGCTGGCTTCCGAGGGAAATTGGATTGACCGCGGCTGGGTCAGGCAGACGGCGACGAAGGCGATCGATCGAGCCGAGCACTTCGCGCCGGTCCCGGCCGGTCCTTCTCCATCTCCCTGAGGCTCAATCCGGAGAATGCAATTGGATCCAATGAGCACTGAAAACGATCGGCCGGGGGCGCTTCCTGTCGGCTATTCGCTTGAGCAGGACGGCGACGGCGATTGGGTCCTCATGGGACCCCCGGATGTCATCCTCTACAGCGAGCCTGGAGAGGGCCTGCTGATCGGGAAATGCGACGAGGCAACTGCGCTTGCCGATGCGCTCGAACATCTCGCCTCGCAGCCTTCGCAGTCGATGACGCCCTAGGCAGTCTGAGCTCGATCCAACTCGACGACTAGGTGTTCATCGAAGGCTTGGTTCGAGAAGCGAGTGCCAGCTGGATTCGATAGGAGGCGCGTGCCGCCTGGGCGCCTTCCGCCAGCGCTTCGATGGATGTGACCATAGATCCAGAGCGCAGCGCGTCCGGAGTCTGTCAGCTCAGAGAGATCCGACGCGCAGTTTCCGGCGGCCCAGGTCCCGAGCTCTGCGGGTGTCAAGCAGGCTGGATGCGGCGCGTGGTGCGTCACGACGACCTTAGGAGCGCTCTTATGTGCGTCGAGCAGGGCTGAGAGGCGCTCACGCGCGGGACGATGCAGGACCTGGACGTCGCTGATCCGGAGCGGACGCAGGACGCCGTCGACGCAGACTGTGACCGCCTCGCCGGTTGGTGCATCCAGGTTGAGGTCGCCGCCGAGCGCGTAGTCGGTCCAGAGCGTGCAACCGACAAAGCGCACGCCGCGGATTTCGATCGCATCTCCTTCAAGGAGGAAGACACGGGACGCCTTGGCCGCAAGGCGCGCCGAGGCGATCGTGCTCTCGACCTCGCCCTTGAAAAACTCGTGATTGCCGAGGACGGTGACGACGGGCTTGTCGCCTGCGAGCTTTCGCAGTGTCTCGAAGCCACGCTTCGGGTCGCCAGACCAGATATCGCCGGCCGAAACAAGCACGTCGAAATCTGGCGCCGTTGGGCGAAACGCGCCCGGGAACGGCACCGATTCAAAATGAAGGTCAGACAGGATCCAGAGCTTCAAGAAAATCAAACCAAGAGGCTCAAAGGCCGGGAAGAACCTTTGAGGCGGGAGCTTCGGCGCTCGCTTCGGCAAGGGCTTCGAGCAGGCTGGGCAGAGCCGGAGTCTGATCGATCACCCGCTCATTCAGCACCTTGAGCGTGGCGTCGCAAGCGGGAAAGCTCGCGATCTCCAGGTTGTTCGCCATCAACTCTCCGAAATCACCACTCGCCCGCAATTTTGCCTGGGTCGCATCAAGCCAAGCCCTCATCCGATCAGCGACGCCGTGCTTGTGAACGGTTCCGTTCTCGCTGTCGAAGACCAGACTAAGCATTTGCCCTTCGTCGCAGACGTGCCGGAATTCCCCGTCCTTCCCGAAGAAGATTGTTCCGTGAAGGTTGCGGTAGGTCGGCATGGGCACGGCGAAAATCCTTCCGATGCATCAGATGAGCAGTTTCGCTTCTGCCGCTGCCAGTATTAAGGATTGACGGTGGACGGCCAAGGATTGATTCCCTCTAGATCCTTGCATCGTGCTGCGCTCCTTGTGATGGGTGAGCAGTTGTTGAACAAGAGGCTGCTGAAATGCAGAGCCATAGGATTATCAAGATCGCAGCGGTTGCCGTTGAGTGGCAGGACCAGGGTGGCAGGCGCCGTTCCATGACCGCGCGCCGCAGCGACGAGCGCGAGGTGTTCGCTGAGATCCTTCGCGGGTGCCAGTCGGCGGACGAAGTGCCGGTCATCATCACGCGCCCGACAACGGTCCCCTTCGAGCTCGCCTGCCACATCGGTCGGGCAGCCTGAGATGACCGGCGCGCGCGACGTCCCAGCATTTTCGCCGAAGAGCCTCGGGTACTTCGCACTGAATGGCGTGATCTACCACCAAAGGGACGGGATGGGAGCCGTGCCGGATGTGGCCCAAATCGCCTATACCGGGTTCGTGGTTTTGATGCGGCCGTCGGTCTACCTCGACCTCTGCCCTCCCCTGAAGCTCGAATTCAACGGCATGGAAGCGAAGCTGCGCGCCGGCGATCCGATCGGGATGCCTTTCCTGGCGATCAATCAGGAGGATGAGACCATCCAGATTCGCTCTCACGAGGGCCGGCACAGGGCGCACTGTGTCCGCAGCATCACCAACGATGCCGAGATGCCGGTCGCTGTCCTGCTTTCTCGGGGCGATCGGGCCCGTCATGTCCGCATTGAAAACGTGGCGCGGATGGCCTCCGGAGCGCGGCGGCAGCGCTCCGCCCAAGAGCCTGATCCGCCCTTCATCGATGGGCCGCTCTTCGAGCGCGTGATCCTCAATGGAAAAGAGGTGGAACTAGCCTCTTTCGCCCCCGTCCTGCGTATGTAAATCTCGATTATGGCTATCAAGCTCACGCCGGATCCCGATAACGCCCCTGGCCGCGTCAGGGAGCATTGTTGCTTCTGCTTTCGTCCCACCGGGTACTGGTACGCGCCGAAGGACGTGGCGGTCTGTCTGAGCTGCTCCGAGGTCAGGGACCCTGCTGAGGTGCCCACGAAGGCGCAGTGGTGTGCCAGCGTTCGAGACCGGTTCCCCGAGTTCAGGACGAACGACTTTCCCACGCTCTAAGGAACGGACTCACAAACCTTCTCGTCTGCGGGTCCGTACGAATCCTTCAGTCGACTCAATCGAACCTTAAGAGTTTTGCGCAATGCTCCGGCCTATGATGGAGCACTCTGTATCAGACGGCGCCCGCCACGCGATCGAGCACGTTCTCGCGGCGCTCTGGTGTCCGAGCGACAGCCGCAGGAATGCGTTGGTTGAAAACGCGGAAAACGCGGCGCCCGATCATCCCGACGTTATCGCGCTTCGAGCCGTTCTCGCTGATGAGTTCAGCGACGCCGTTTATCTCGCCCGCCTCGCTGCCAGAAAGGCGACGCTTCGTGGAGAAATGATGAACACGCCGCTTCGGCTCCTTGTGGCGACGCTCGTGGATCACTGTGCTGGCCGGCCCCACAGGGCCCTGGAGAGGCTTGAGGCGTGCGTCTGGCAGGCGGATCAGGCAGCGCCTGCGCTTATCGCTTCTGCGGCGCGCCTGGGGCTCGGAGCGGGCTGGGCGGTCGGCTCGCGGCCGTCGCCTGCAATGGTCCGTCTCGCGTCTCGAAGCGCCATCGACTTCGGAGTTGAGTTAGCCTGGTCAGGCGTTCTCGAAGTCTGCGCTTCATTCCGGTCTCCAAAGCTCGCGATCCAGCAGGCAGTGTCTAAATCGCCGACCTTCGCATCGATCATCTTCGGGCGCTTGCCCGCCGCCAACCCGGTCCTGCTCTCTGCCAGTCGGGCGGAAGACCCAGTCATAGCAGGGGCGATGATGAAAGGGTTCTCCCTCGTCCCCGGTGCGCAAGCGGCGCTCCTGCCCTTCCTGCCGCTCGACAAGGCCGCCTAGCCTATCCTCTCTTGCGATCTCCGGCCCTAAGCTGTGAGCAGGAAAGGGTGCGGATATGGCCGACGTCATTCGCTGGATGGATCTGATCTACGAGGCGCGTTTTCGCGAGCGGAAGAATCGCCACATCCAGACGGGCTTCGTCACCGATACAGAGCCGGTGCGCATTGCTGTTCTCGAAACCAAGCCAGAGCCGGCTTTCACTGCGGTCTGCCACGGCGAGCGCATCGAGTTCTTCGATATCGACGGCGGTCTCAAACGTGCTCCCCTTTGCAAGGACGGCAGCCCCGGCGACGACGGACTCTCCCTGGCCGGCGCAAGCCTCTTCAACGCGGAATGGCCGCCGGATCATCTCCAGGCTCTCAAGGTTGCGGCCCGGCAGAGCCGCCGGGTTCGCACCGCAGGGACGGCGATGAGGCGGCAAGATGCCGTGCCCGGGTACCGGACACTGCAAGGGCGCGAGTTCCAGGCTTTCGTCGACGACGAGCGCGCGATTGAGGTCGCAAGCCTGCAAGCCATGGCCGGCCGCCTGCGCGAGCTGAACGGCGCGTTGCTCGTTCCCGCCCGAGAGCCGATATGGATGGTGCGCTATACCTTCGGCCCGCCACGGATCGTTGTCGAAGCCAGCATTCCGGAGCACCACTACACCGCCCAACATGCTGCGTTTCGGGCCGATGACTTGGCGGGCGCGCTCGCCTATGCGGACACATTCGCCTCGACGCACGAGTCCCTGCGAGATCTGGACATCGACAAGCTTGATGTCGAGGTCGTTGGCGAGATCGATGTGTCCCGTGAATGCGTCGATGATCCACGGTTCTCAGTCGTCAAGCACCTGTATGAATACATGGGGTCCTCGATCGCTCACCTGGCGCTGGACGACGTCCCCGTTTCGATGATCATCAGCCTCGGGCTCCTGGCCCAGTCGCTCAATCCCGACAATATCGACGTCGAGGCCGGTACGCAGGCAGCAATGCGGCTGAGAAGCTCGCTACCGGATCACGCCCGCGTCTGGCTCAGCAGGCCCTACGCTCAGCTGGAAGCGTCCACGGTCGCTATGGATGCCGGCATAGAAGCGCCGGAGCTGAGCGAGCTGAAGCTCTGACGTCAGCCGGCCGGAGCGAGCAGCGGCGTGATCCGGCGGACGAGGATACGATTGTCGTCGCGCGCTGAACGACTGCGACCCTCATCCCGAGGCACCGCATCGCCATAACCCTGAACGACGAGGTTCTCCGGCGGGACGCCCATCTGGGTCAGCGCCTCCGCGACGGCTTCCGCTCGCCGGTCGGACAGCGAGAGGTTGTCGATCTCATTACCGCTCCTCCCCGTATGGCCTTCAACGAGGAAAATCTCGTTGGGGCTTGCTCCGAGCACGCTCTGGATCGCAGAGGCGACCAGGGAGAGTGCGTTGAGATCGGTCTGGTCGAGCGCCCAGCTGCCGGTGTCGAAGCTTACACCGCCCAGCTCGACCGCGCGCATCCTTGACCGTAAGGTTGGGCTGAAGCGGACCTGATCGAGTTCGTAGAGCTGATCAAGTGGCACCACTGGACCAAGCGACCAGGTCGAGCTCAAAGTCTCGGCCTCGCGGCCATCGTTCAGGATGGTCAGCTCTCCCGGATTGAGCATCTCGATCGGCGGCAGGATCACGATGGCGGGGCGTACTCCATGGCGCGGCCGGCGCCACCCGTTGTCGACGATAATGTGTTCGCCGCCATTGGCTGGGCGGCGGATCCTGCGCAGGAGACGTCCGTCTAAATCCGTGATCGAGACGAGCTGCCCCCCGCCCGGGCGGGCCCATGTCGTCCAGATCTCCCCTCCCCGTCTCTCCTGCGAGATCGGCGCGCCGAACCTTTGGAAGCGAGCATTCTCGTCATGGCGGAGAACGGTTTGGCCGCGCTCGCGCGTGATGACGCGTCCTGGCTCGCGGATGATGGTCGTCCCGGCTTCCTCGAAGCGCTGGCGTCGCGCTCGAACATCCTCGATCCGGCGAACGCCAGCGCCGGGCATGAAGACGCTCGTTCCTCCGGCGGGAGCCGGATTCATCTGACGAGGCGCGCGTGGCGCCGTGCTCGGGGCCGGTGCGGGAGCAGTCTGCGCAGGCGGGGGCACCCATCGCTGCGCTTGGTTCGGTGCTGGATACCAGTTCAGGCCCGGAGATGGCTGCTGCTGCGGAGGCGGGGGCGCGCTGTAATCAGGCTGAGCGGAGACCCGCGGCACGACGCTTTGCGGGGAGACCCGCGGAACCGGCGTCTGCGGCGACACACGCGGTGCCTCAGGCATTGGCTGGGGCGCGACATGGATGGTAGGTGCAGGCGGCGTGACGATGACGGTCCCCTGCCCCGGCTGCCAATTGAGCCCCGGAGGCGGCTGCCGCGGCGCCGGGGATGGAGCGGTCTGGATCGGCGCCGATGGCGGGACGACCTGAGGCGCTGGTGGACGAGCGACGGGTGCGGAGGGGGGCGCTGGGGCCACAGGAGGCGGGGCCGGATCAGCCGGAGCCGGTTGCGGCTGTTCCCGACCGCGCAACGGGAGTTGCCACGCAGGAACGGATGTTTGCGCAGCGACCTGGGCAGTGCTCAATGCCAGCAGGCTTACAGCGACAATCAGAGGTCTCATTCGGACTCCGAATTGGGCCCAGAGCCTGGTCTGATCGCCCGAAGAAGGCAAGATCGGGTGATCAGGCCGCCGGAGCGGGTGCAGTCGAACGCCAACCAAGCGTCGCTCGCTTGCGAATGTCTTCACCAGGCAGCGACGAGACGCTCTCGATCTTGACGTCGACGAGCGCCATCTCCTCGAAGTTCACCTTCTCGGCACGGGAGAGGCTCGCGGCCGCCGCCCGCATGTTGATGGTGGCCTCGTCAAAGGCCAGGCGACCGGCGCGCTCGTGGGCATCATCGAGCGTGACTTCCTCCCGTTGCCCACGGCGGTTTTCGGTGAAGCCGATGGCCAGAGCGAGCTGCGCGATCTTCGGCTGGAGGGATGGATCCATCAGCGCGACCTGAACTTCGACCGTCGCTGCGCAACCGCCATCTGCCGCGTCGGCCGCGGAGGTCTTCCCGGTGATATCGGTTTCGGCCAGCCCGATTTCGCCAAGATGGTCGACGAGATGTAGGGAGAGGCGCTCGATTGCCTCTTCGCCGGCGCTGTAGGCGCTGTCGATATCGGCTGCAGCTTCACGACGCTGGAGAAGCATCGTGAAAGCGCCCGGTCGCCAGCGCGAGAGCCCCTCGCCGACCGTGATAATGCTCGGCTTGGAATCGGTAGCGACCGGCGTCTTCGTCAGCTGCGTAATCGCGCGCGCAGCCTCCTTCGCCATGCCCTGCATCGCGAACTTGGCGGACAGGATGATGACGAGAGAGCCGCCCGCCGAGACCACGAGGATGAGGGCGAGCAGCCACGGCCAGTTGTCGGCGGGGTCGGTCAGGATGTTCAAGGCATCTTGCATCGGCTCGTGGAGCTCACGCGATCTCGGAGCTGGCGAAGAACAACGGAATCTCGCGCTTCGCCGCCTCCGGCGAGTCAGAGCCGTGCACGCTGTTCTCACGATAGGAGATCGCGAACTTGTTCCGGATCGTACCGGCCGGCGCCTTGGTGTGGTCGGTGGGTCCCATCAGGGACCGCCAGCGGGTGATGGCGTCCTGGCCCTCGAAGACGATCGCCACGACTGCCCCGGAGGTCATGTAGGCGATCTGTTCGGGAAGCCACGGCTTGCCCTCGTGCTCGGCATACATGAGGGAGGCGTCCTGATCGTCGAGCCTCAGTCGTTTCATCGCACGGACATGAAGCCCCGCTGCTCCTGCCATCTCCAGGATCTGGCCGACCAGGTGCCGGCGTGTCGCGTCCGGCTTGATCATCGCGAAAGTGCGTTCAGTCGACAAAGCTCGATTCTCCGAATTTACAAGGAATGATATCTCGATTCATGGATCGCGCATGCATTTTCTTGCGCTCGCCGGCGCCAGAGTGTGGATGGGGCAAGGCGTTCGAGCGGCGACGCGGGGGTGCGATTTGCGACTTTCGGAAGCGGCGGCTTCTCTGAAGACATGAGCAAAGGTGGATGGCTGGCGTGAAGACCTTCATCAGGTACGTCTATGGTGCCGCGTATCGCGCGAAGCGGGCGCGCAACCCCCAGCATGTCGAGGTGGCAGAGGTCGAGGAGGTCGATCTCCCGAGCTTCGCCCGCTTTGATGATCCAGGCGCGCTCCATATCCAGTACGCCCAGTACCGCCGGCCGGAGTTCAGCGAGCTGATCCTGAATGGAGTGGCTGGGAAGCTGTGGGCTCAGCCCCATATCAAGCGCCACGGTCAAGTCGAGTTCGCGGACCCGGGATACATCTTGGGCTTGGAGGAGCCGGTAGCGAGCCTTTTCGGTAGCCTGAAGGCGCCTACGCTCGCTCAATTCCAAGCCGACAAGCCGGGTATCGAGTGGGTCGAGACAAATCGTGAGAGCGCGAGAGCGACGGCCCTGAAGCATGTACGGGAGAACGTCGCGATCGTCGCCGGGCAGTTGGTTTGCTCGGAGAGCGCGCCGGTTTTCAATGTGGGACGAACGTCCCTCTCGAACGTGTCGATCCACATGAACCATATGCCGCGAAATCAGGGCGATCGCGGCGGCGCCGTGATTCCGATGATGCTCACGGATCTGGGGGCTGCTCGGGCCATGGCCGAGAGCCTGAAGCCAAACGGTCGCGTCAGTGTCTCCGAGGAGCTGGAAAACCTGCGCGTGATCAACGCGAACCCGGACTACCTGAAGACCGACATGACACTCGGGCTGATCCGCTCGACCCTCAGCTGTGTCCGCTTTGTCCCGACCAGTTCCGGACTATGGCTTACCAAGCCGGCCCTTAAGACCTGGCTCGCCTATCGCGAGGTCGCGGATGCGTTCGATCCGAATGAATTCGACCCGGCCGTTCTTCGAGCTCATTTCGGAGAGATCGCAATCCATCTGCCCGAGTTCGAGCTCGCGACGCTGACCTTCAATCGGGCCTTTGATCTGAAGCTCCTCGACTTCCGTCCCCGCATCGCCGCGGCCAGCGATCCGGAGCTAGACTCGCTGTCGCTCTGAGGCGTTGTGACTTTCATCGCCGCGACGAAGGCTCCTTCCTGAAGAGGAAGGTGCCCGATGTCGAACCTGTCGCCCGCATTCGCCGAGATGGCCAAGCTCGAATTCCGAACCGTCCAGGGTGACCACGGTCCCCTGCGGGTCGCCACCGGGTTGGATGGTGCCACCTACGGCTCGGGACCGATCGACGGAAGGGATCGTCTCTGGCGACGGACGACCGATGGCGCCGTGCAGACGCTGGCGCCCCAGGCAGAGCCCTTCGTCGCCGAAGAGATCCTCGGGATCGTCCACCAGCGTGCGACCGGCATGGGCATCTTGCTGCAGGCTCGCTGGCCGGTTCATGACCACGAAGGGTCGCGGACCATCGAAACCGTCCCTGTGGCGATTTCGCGGGACCTCGACGGCATCACGATCGCTCCTCTGACTATCGGGGCCGGCCGCGTCGAGCTGCATGGCAGCGACCTCGGAGATACCTTGCTCGGCGCCCGCCGTGCCGAGATCTCGAACGGACCCTCGCCGCGGGCTCAGAAAACCTTCGATGAGCAGGTGCTCAGCCTTCTGCGCATGGTTCCCGGCCTCCTGACCCCTGGCGAGGGGCTGATGGCCGCCTATGGCCAGGCCCAGCTGCGCCAGCGGCAGTCGGGCACGCGCTTGAATGAGACGGCCGAAAAGCGGTTCGACGCCATTGTCGAGCATCTCTCTCGCGCGCTGGATGACAAGCCCGTCGAGCAGACGGCGTTCGAGCAGACCGTTCGTTCGCTGCAGGAACTGCGCCGCGGCCTGGTCGGCGGTCAGCTGCCGCCTTTTATGGCTGCGTTCATGGAGGCGGAGGTCGAGCCGGCCGTTCTGTCGGTTGCACCTCGAATGGCCGAGCCCAGGCGTGCGGTCGACCTCGAGGACGAGGCTCCCGCCTTCGCCATGCGCTAGGCGACGGCTTCCAGATTGAAGAGCGGGCCCGCTGCATGGCGGCGGGCCGCACTGGAAGCGCTCGGAGAGAGCCAAAGAACTTCCTTGCGAGGACGCGCTCCGTCGGCCAGAGCATCCATCTCGATGCGCTCCCAGTCGCCGAGCCTGCCGTCGTAGAGCGCGGAAGCGTATCCGGAGATTACGATCATCCCCTTGAGTTCGAGAATCGCGTCGAGGAGCTCCTCGTGGTCGCTCACCTCCATTTCATGGCGGTAGCGATGGTAGCCGCCGGCGCCCTTCCGAGACTTCGGTGATCGCGTCTCCGGCATGTACGGCGGATCGAGATAGTGGAGGGTCTCCTCGCTATCATGCGCGCGCAGGATCGACACTGCAGGCCTGTTCTCGATGATGACGCCCCGCAGGCGCTCCACGATCGCGGGCAGCGCTTCAGGGTAATTCGCCCAGTCATGGGCCGGCGTCGTTCCCGAGCGATTCGAATTCGCACGAAAGCCTGTCCTGGCCTCGACATTGGCGCTTTCAGAACCGAAGCCGAGATAGGAGCGCACGACCATACGCCTCACCTGCTCGATGCGGTCCTCGGCCGGCTCATAAGCGAGCTCGAATTCCTCCCGCGCGAAAGGCGTCAGGTGGAGGAGCTCAATCAGCCGCTTCGATTCCGTCTCATCTCGGAGCACGCTGAAGAGGTTGCAGACGTCGCTGTCGACGTCGTTGATCACCTCAGCATAGGATCGCGGCTTCCGCATCAGCACGCTCGCGGCGCCGCAAAACGGCTCCGTGTAGATACGGTGAGGCGGGAATTTGGCGATGATGCGCGGAGCGAGCACCCACTTGCCGCCGAGCCAGCGCATGACCGGGCGTCGGGGCCCGGCTGTCTGTGGCTCGATGTGAAGCAAATCGATCTCCTCGGGATCTTGTTGAGGGGATCATGGAAGCGCTGGGCGAAACTAAAAACAATCCTTGACGCTGCGCGGATCCACGGCCTTGCTCAAGGAATTCAGCTTTAATCCAGGAATCGACCCCCAATGCGCGCGGCACGCCTTGCATTCCTCGGCCCTCCGGGCGCTGGTAAGGGGACCCAGGCTTCGCTTCTGTCGAGGAGCCTTGGGATCTCGCACCTTTCGACGGGGGCGATGCTGAGGGCGATGGCCGCTACCGATACCGAATTGGGTCGGGAGGTTCGGGAGAGGATCGCGGGCGGCGGGTTTGTCAGCGACGAGCTCAGCGCGCGCATTGTCCGTGACTGGCTCGCCAAGCATCCGGACGAAGGCTTCATTCTTGACGGCTTTCCAAGGAATTTGGCACAGGCTCAGCTCTGCCTGGACATTCTCGACGAGGTATCTCGTCCTCTCGACGCGGTCGTTCAAATCGAGGTCGACGAGGCGGAAGTCGTCGGGCGTGTCGCCGCACGGGCGGGCGCTGCGATCGCCGCCGGGGAGGCCAGGAGGGCTGATGACGATCCAGCTGTCGTCGCCGACCGCATCCGTATCTGGCGAGAGCTGACGGAGCCCGTGGGAGCGTTCTTCGCCTCCCGCGGGCTGCTGCTCAATGTCGATGGCATGATGCCGGCGCCGGACGTCCATGATGCCATCAGCGTCGGTGTGGCGGCTCGCCTCAGGGCGTGAGGAGAGCGAGATCGGGGTCGTCTGAGCGGCCGAACGCGAGCTCCGGATAATCGATCGAGTTCGTGACAGCGTCGCGGAGGATCGGCATCCAGAATTCCAATTCGGTCCGTGCCCAAAACATGTCGTCTGAGAAGCATTTCGCGGCCTCCAGGTCGTCCATTGCGGACAACAGCAGCGGAATGCTGGAGGAGTCATCGCTCACCGCGAGGTTATGCGCCCGCCCAACGCGCGCGAGCAGCTGATAGCCATCGTCGGGGAAGTGGCCGATGAAGTTCGAAAGAAGCGTGAGCATCCGGTTCGCGGCCGCTTCGGTATTTACGAGGGCCTCAGAGGCGGGCGGCAGCAAATTCGTATTGCGGTCGACAGCGGTGACTGTGACCTGGTCGTAGATCTCGCCCTTCGCCCAAGCCTTGTAGAACCGGCGCGCCTCCTCCAGGCGCTCTGGGCGGAACTGGAAGTCGATCGCCCGGTCACCCGTATTACGCATCTCGATCCTCGTGGACGCGTAGAGCTTGCGAGAGCCGCTCTTGGTGTTTGCGAGCGTCACTGCGATCATGGGCTGGCGGCGCTGAACGTGGACGCGCTCATCGATGACCGCGACTTTCGCGAACGCCTTGCGCACAACGGCTTCGACCTCCTGTTGCCGGTCCGAGAGCACCCGGGCCGTCTCCAGCGGAAGCACATCGAATGCGTTCTGATCGTCGCCCAGCCAATGATAGACCGAGTTCGGCAGCATGTATTGCAGGATGGTGTGGGTCGTCGCGGGACGACGCAGGGAGTTGACCAAGTCGGGGCCGTGGAGACGATCCACCATGAAAGGGCTGTGATAGCAGTGCCCTTCAAACGCCCTTCTCGTCATCGAGCGCTCGCCCTTTTCATGAATGGTGAGCGCGATGGGGGCTTCCTCTTTGGAGAGCCAGGGGATTTCCATGTCGAAGGTGCTGTTGATCAGGGCCGTCTTCGCGGTCCGGCCACCCCGGGCAACGTAGGTCACTGGATAGCGATAGCCGACGGCAACCGTTCGCTTGGTCATGGGGCGAGATCCGCGAGTTCGGGCGCTTCGTCGTGAGTGACGAAGTCGACGCTGTCTGAAACTGATTTGATGAGTCGGGTGATCTTCGAACCGTCGAGTGCCGGGTTGTCCTGAAGCACCGCGGCGGCGAGTCCCATAGCTCGGGCAGGAAGCTCCTCATCGGCATCGGAGGAAACTGCCGTCTGAAGCATGCACTCGATCGCTCTGGTTTCGGCGAAGTGCTCCAGTCCCAGGACGTAGTCCGCGGTGTATCTACCGAAGACGCCTTTCAGCTCGTAGAGAAGGTTTCTCGCGTTGACGATCGCCTCAGGGAATATAGGCCAGCACGGATCGGTCTGAAGCTCCACCCGCGGCATCTGATCGTTGACGTGTTCCCCATTGGCGCGAGCCATTTCTCGAACTACCTCAAGGCAGGCCTCGGCGCGCTGGCTGCTGAAGTGAACTCCCACGGAGGCATTCCGCCGCTGAACCGGCGCGGCGGTGTCTGCCGACCAGGTGCCCAGGAAGCTTCTGATGACGAATGCCGGTTCCAGGGCTGGCCTGTAGGCGAATCCATCGACGATCAAGATGCGAGAGAGCGCTGCTGTGGCCGAGCGCAGGGGATCGCCTCCATCGTCGATGACGCGTCTCAGCTTGGCTGGCAGCGTGGAATGGCTTTCCTTGTGTTCCCATTGGAGGAAGCGAGTAACCCAGGCTGGATCAGCCAGGCGCGCCTTCAGATCGACCGCGCTGAGTGGCGGGACTCCAGCCTTCGCGGAGATCGGGGCAAACAGTGAGCTGCCACGGACGCGACGAATGTACTTCAGACCAGGTCGCCGATGGTGCTCCATTGTGACCGCGATCGGTACCTCCTCGGACGAGAACTCACGCAGCATCAGGGGCGCCGATGCCAGGGTGGAGATCGTCTGAGGGTTTCTCGCTCGGTGCGGGACGTAGGTCACGCTGAGCGGGATGGTGGCGTGAACGAGCACATCTCACCTCAGCATGGCGAGATCGTCGACAGCTCGCTCGTAGTCGGGATCCAGCTCGGCGTCCTCGGGCACCATCGCCGGCGGCTCGCATGAATCGATAGCGAGCAGGCTGACAGAGGACCATCGCCGCAGATGGGCGCGGGTTGCAGTATGATGCTTTGCGACGCCGAACTCCTGGTCGTGAAGCTCGGAAATCAGATCGCGTGCACGATCGACACCCGACAATGCTTTTGCGCGATCGGGCGCTGCGATCTCAGCCTTGCAAGCGGCAAGTTCCCCAAGCTTGACGAAGGTCGCAGGCGGCAAAACAGTGAGCGAGGTCTTGGCTGAATCGAGCGCCAAGTTTACGGCACAGCGCGTGTTGACGAGCAGTTCGGGGAGACGCGCAGTTTCAATCCGAGAGAAATCGAGCACCTGCCATTCGGACGTCGCATCGACAGTCGGGACCTTCGCACCAGGCGTGATTTCGGCGATCTTCGTTGCCAGTTCCACTGCGTGATCGAACTGGTCGACATTCAGATTGATGCCCCGATAGGCGGACTGCCAGTTCGGCGATGATGCGCTGGCACGCGCCAGGCTCAGCTCGATCTTGTTTCCGACGGTGATCTTATAGCTCGGCAGTGGTTCGACGCGATGAAGGACTCCATCGATAAAGGCGAAGCGATCCAGCGCTTTCTGAATCCGCCGGAAATGGTCATCCTCGCCGTCGTACAGAACCTTGTCGACGTCAAAGGGCATCGTCTCGAAAACGACCTTTGGGGCGCGCTCTCGATCGGAGATATCCCCGAGAAGTCTCAGACCATCGGGGTCTCCGACCTGGAGCCCGCGCAGGTGATGCTCGTCAGGGTGACGGCCGTCCAGTCTTGCGACGGGCAGGCCATTCCAAGCCCTCATCGTGATTGACGGGTTCGACCATGAGCCAGGCTCCACGACCCGATGCAAGGCGAGGGGAGCCTCATCGCCATCCAGGTCAGCGACAGGAATCGAGAAATCGCGATGAAGACCGATGGTCTGACGTGCGCGTGAGCGCTTCTTCTGGATCGTAAGCGGGAAGACCGATCGCACGGTGACATTGCGCGTCTTCATGGTCAGGCCTTCAGCGCCGCCGGCGACAGCCCGAGCTCAGCCTTGGCCGCAGCGAAGGCCTCCTCGATCGAATCCGCACGCTCGACGACGACCAGGTCAGGCACCATGTCTGCGTCCACCATGCATAGCGGATCATGGAAGCGCTCCGCCTTGAAACCGCCTGCTTCCGGGCGGATAAGGACGAACGTCGAGCGGTCCGCATCGCTAATGACCAGCTGATCGCCGCCTTGAGCGATCGCCCAGGGAAACTCCCCGACGCATTCCGAGTTGACGAAATCCAGAACAGCCTCGCTGTCCTTGAAGAATGCCGCCAACGCGGCTGCTGCAGTGCTCTGGGGCTTTTCGGTCATTGATCCACTCTCCTTCCAGGCACAGTGGCGCTCTCGGACGCAACTCACAAAGCCCCCCTCATCCACCGAAGCCTTCGAGCGATCCTTCTAACTTTCGGATCAATCCTTCATGATGTGAAGGAATAGAGGCCATTTTCTCGAATCGTAACGACAGACAGTAGGTCCGTTTGACTTCCAATCCAATTTCACAGGCGCTCCCCATCCTGGAGCGGGCGCCTATCCCCTCCGATAGCGCGATCACGATTCTTCCGCTGGGCGGAACGAACCGCGTCGGAATGAACTGTTACGCCGTCGGCACCAAGGGTCGATGGGTTCTGATCGACCTGGGTGCGACCTTTCCCGGTGCGGATGACGATTTCGCCGCTGAATTCGCGGAGCGCCATGAGGCCCGGGTCGAGTCAATCTTCCCCGACCCCCGCAGCTTCGGCGACATCATTAATCGCCTGGACGCCATCATCCTCACTCATGCCCACGAGGATCACGTAGGCGGTATCGCACCTCTCCTGGCCTTCAGTGAGGCCTGGCCTCGGCTCTCTCGTGTGCCGATCTGGGGGACGAAGTACACCATCGACACGGTGCAGAACCGACTTCGCGAATACGGTCGATCGCACCCGATGCGGGAGCTTCATCCGAAGCGCACCACCCGGATCGGGCAATTCGACATCACTCCGATCCGGGTGACGCACTCTGCGCCGCAGACCATGGCGATCCTGCTCGCTTGCAAGGCCGGACGCATTATCCACGCGAGCGACGTGAAGGTCGACAGCCGGCCCGTCATCGGCGCCCCGACTGACTTCGGCAGCCTGGAACGTGTCGGGCGCGCCGGTGTGCTGGCCTTCTTGGCCGACAGCACCAACGCCCACCGTGCCGGCCGCTCGCGCTCGGAGGGCGAGGTGATGGATGGCCTGACCGATGTCATGCGCTCCGCCACCGGCAGGGTTTACGTTTCCACCTTCGCCTCGAACGTCGCCCGCATCGAAGGCATTCGCGGCGCGGCCCGTCGCAGCGGACGCTCTCTCGCTTCCTCGGGTTTCTCGATTCAGCGCAATTTCGAGACGGCCTGCGCCACCGGCGTCCTGCAGCCTAATACCCCTCCCCTGATCGACGCTCGCCGCCTCCATCACGGGATGCCGAAGCGCAAGATGGCCGTGGTTTGCACGGGCACGCAGGCGGAGGAGCGTTCCGCTCTTCGGCGGCTGACGACTGAACTGGAGCTTGGAGCGTTCTCCAATTCCGGTCCGTTCCGCATCGAGGCGGGCGACACCGTGGTCCACTCTGCCCGTGCGATCCCCGGCAACGAGGCGACCGTCCGAATGATGCTGGATACGCTCCGCGCCAAGGGTGTGAACGTCCTGGATGCCAACAGCGGGCTGCCGATCCACGCGTCCGGCCATGGGCATCGCGATGAGTTGATGGACCTCTATCGGGCAATTCGCCCGCGCTTTGCCATGCCCGTTCACGGAAATGAGGATCTCATCGAGGCTCACCTCGATCTCGCCCGCTCGGCTCCTTCGGTGCGCGACGCACAGTCCCCGCGAGAGGGAGAAGCATTCCGCGTTTCGGAGGCGGGCATCGAGCGCATCGGCACGATGTCGGTGGACCTCGTTGCCTACCTGAAGGGCGTGGGCTCCGCGTTGGGCACCGAGAAGCTGGTGGCGTGGCCGCAAGGCGAGGCGCCGGAGCTGAAGCGGGAAGCCAACGAGCGCCGTCGCAGCATGACGACCAGGAGGCCTCCCGCCCCTGAGCGGTCGCGCAGCGAGCAAGGCCTCCGCGCGACCGCCTAATATGGCCCTAGAGCCCGACGGCCCGAGAAACCTGGTCGCAGAGGCTGAGATCGAAGGCATCGTCGGTGTTGCGCACACGGCTCTCCATGTCGATCCAGTACGGGCCGGTCGCGTCGAGGCCGGCGACGACCTGGGCAGCATTCGACGGGCCGAGACCGCCGGCATAGCCGACCAGCCGCTTCTCATGATGACGCGGCCACGAGGTCGGCACGATGCCGGCGCCGCCGGAAGCGTCGAAGAGCCATGAAATCCTGTTCTCGGTAGGGAACGCTCTTCCGTCCCTGCTCTGCAGGATGACATCGACCCCGAGCCTCGAAGCGAAGCTGGCGAGAGGACCTAGATCCTGAGGGGTGCGGCCAACGTTGACCTGAACCCGCTGGAACCCACCGATGAGCGCCTCGACCTCGGCCTGTTCACCCCGCTCCGCCAAGGCCGCGGCCCAGCTGCCGCAGACGTGAGCGGCGAGGTGAAGGCTCCTCGGGACATCGCGGATCCAGGAAAGCGTAGGGTAGCGCGACGAGCCAGCGCGGGAGGCAGAGAGGAGGATGCCGAATTCCGTCTTCGGATGACGATCAGCGAAGGCCAGGAGCTCCTCCGTCCTGGTGCCATCGTCGGCGCCGGTGAAGGTGATGAAGTCGGGCTTTATGGCGGTCACTGAGATACCTCGCGCTGGTGTCATCATTGGATAAAAGGGCCAATCCTTCTTCCGATCAAGGAGTGTCGATGGCTATCCACGGAAGTCTGCATGGATTGATGATTCGCGCTCGACACTTTCAAGGACCGTTCGTAGGACTGAATCGTCATTCCATGGCCGCGGGCGCGGTCGGTATCAGTCAGGAGCGGGTTTATGAGCTGGACGCAAGCGATGATCGACGATCTACACACGCTGTGGGTCACCGATCGCAAGTCCACAACGGCCTGCGCCGAGATCCTCAATCTGCGGCACGGATCGTCACTCACCAAGAATTCCATCATCGGCAAGGTCAATCGGCTCAATCTGGCCTACAAGGGCGGCGCCCGTATCCCCAGCACGGTCAAAACGAAAGAGGAGCGCGCGGCGACCGCCGGCCAGCCGAAGCCTGTGCGGCCGAAGCGCGAGAAGGCGGAAAGGGCAGCAAGGCCGGCTTCGATCAACGTCCTCTACCAGAAGGCGTCAAAAGCCTCCGACGGAACGACCGTCGCGCTTCCTGCTCCTCCGCCGCGCCCGGTCATCGCGCGGGCCGAACTGCCGCCCGTCAAGATCGTGATGCCGGACACCGAGTGGTTCGGCGCCGAAGCCATCAACTCACTCTCCGGTCGCTCCGCCGATGGCAAGCCCTGCAAGTGGCCTGTCGGCGATCCAATGAGCCCCACCTTCCGCTTCTGCAACATGCTCCACGAGAACACCGGCTCGTACTGCGAAGGCCACCGCCGCCTCGCCTACAAGCCCGGCAGCCAGCGTCCGGTCGCCATGCAGCGTGAGCGCGCCGACGACGACCGGCTCTCCGCCTGATTGCCAGGGGAGGGCGTCGGGTCGGAAACCCGCCAAACCGCGCCCCTACGCTCTAATCACTGCAGATGCGCGGCGGCGAAACTGCCGCGCTCCTCGACCTTCTCGAAGACGCCTTCACCTGAACGAGCCAAGGAAGCCCGATATTTCAGGGTCGGACGGCACGGCGCGACGATGCGCCCACCCGATTTTGGCTTTCGTCGCCGCGGGCTAGATAAGCACTCACCGGAAGTGGGAGCGTCTGATGCGACTCAATGTCGATGGTGTTGGTGAAACCCTGGAGGCTGCGGGCACGGTCCGCGCGCGGCGCGTGGGTGTGGTCCTCCTCCGGGGGGAAGGCCTGCCGAACAAGATCGGCGTGGGCGCTCACAACCTCGAAGACGAGGCTTGGCTCGATATCGAGAACCGCTTTCTAACAGGCTCCCGCTACACCTCCATCGAACACGTCCTCCTGGGCGGCGTCTCTCTGGCAAAAAGCCCGATGGGCAAGCACGACCAGGCGATGAGCTTCGACGGCACGGTCTTCGCGACCGGCGCGATCGAGGGCACCGCTCCTCCGGGCAAGGTCATTTCGGCGGCGGACTTCGAGGCCGATCCTGATCTGCTGAGCGAGGTCGCCGCGTGGTTCGTCACGATGGCCGACGGGTCGAAGGGGTTGTTCGTCGGCCCGCTCTCGCTGGACAGCGACGATGTGTGCGGGAGCCTCGCCAAGAGCATCAAGGGGGAGTTCTCGATCCACTCCGTTTCGGCCGGAACGTACATCGCAGGCGACGAGGTCGCGATGCGCGGCTGGTCGGTCGTGATCGGCGAGCAGCCTGCACCGTCTCCCAGGCCGCGCTGAGCCGATGAAGGTCTTCTGGCCGCAGATTGGTTACGAGGTCACGCATGTGCCTCCCAAGGGCCGCGCAGAGCGTACTGTGCGCGTCCGCCGCGGCATGCCGGTCAAGGTCGAGGAGATGTCGCTTAGCGAAGCGCCCTTGGCCATTCGGATCGAGACGATCATGGATACGGTGATCGAATATCGCGAGGTCGGGGACCGGCTCTTTGAGCGCGTCGTTGGCGAGAACGGCGAGCACGTCGATTTCGAGCGTTTTCTTGAGCTCGTCGGCCCGCAGGGTGTCACCTTCTCAAGCAATCCCTTCGAGGAGGCGTCGTACCGGGGCTGCCATGTCCAGTACTGGCCAGAATCGAACTATTCCGCGATCGACTACCTCCAGCTGAAATCGGCGCGCGTAATCAGCAGCACGGAGGGTGAAGCGGTTGCCCGCGCGAAGCTTCAGGCGGAGAACCTGGTGCTGCTCGACGGCATGCCCTGGCGGCTTGCGCGAGAGCCGGTGGTCACCGTCGATTTTCGGGTTCCAGGCGTCTGGCCTTCGACCGCCCCTGCGTGCGCTGAGAGGTCGTCTCATACCTACGCGTTTCGCCTCAGCAATATGGAAGCAGCCGAGGAGCTTGCGGGAAAATACCTGCGTGGCGATCGGATGAGCCAAGTCGGGAAGGTCGAGATTTTCTCTGATCGATGCCTCGCCTTCGATGAGGTTTCGGATTTCCAGGAGTCCGTGTGCCGCGGGCTCGTCGGGGACGTGATGTTGGCCGACTTGCCAGGTTTCGAGAAACTGCCCTTCGAGGTCATCAGCGGTTGGGCTGAAATCCGCCGGCTCGGTCAGGAGCCCAACAGCAACGATAAGGCGCTTTTCCTCGCGCATGTGCTCGATCGCATGGAGGCCTTCATGCCGCCAGCTGACCCGACCATCATTCAGCGTCGCATGGATCGCACAATGGCAGCTCATGCTGGCTTTGCCGCGCGCCGGGCCGCCCAAATCGTTCAGGTGCTCGCGCCCGAACCTCCTAACGACCTCGATATGCTGCAGATATGACCACAATCCTCAACTTCGATGTACCCTATTCCGCTCGGGTGAAACTCCCTCGGAAGCGCGACCAGCAGGACGTTGAGTACCGCGAAGTCGTGCCAATCGCGATCCGCACGATTGACGATGCGCCCGTTGCTATCAGCATGCGGGGCCGGACGCTGCCGCCCCATGATTGCGACTGGCGCGTTGTCGATGGCCGGCTTTACCGGCCAATGTTCGATGGAGACGACCAGCCGATCCGGGCCAGCGAGTTCCAGCTCGCGAAGGAAAGGGCCGACAACCGGCAAGCGCGCGGATCCTGGATCGACTACCCGCTGAAGGGGAGAACCGGGCGCCTGATCACCTTTCTCGACGCGGGAGTCCCACCGGGAGCGACTGTCTTAGAATCGAACCGCGAGCATGAGATTGCGGGGGCGGTTCGCGAGATGATGGACGCGGTCCTCGTGATTGGGGGCGTCGTGCATATGCGCGCGCCGGCGCCAGTCTGGTGCTTGAATCCGCGCTCGAACATCCTGTCCAATGCCATCGGTTCGGTCGAGCTTGCGATGCCGGATCGCGACAGCCCCAGTTTCGGATATTTCCGCGGGGATCAGCCGGAAACAGCCGTCGCCTTCGCGGAAAGCCTGCTTGAGAGCAAGGATCGGTTCCCCGCTCACACATTTTGGCCGAACACAGACGTTCGGCTGGGGGAAGGCAGCGTCACCATCCATGACGAGAGTGCCCTTGACGATCCAGTCGCGGCCAGTATCCATCGGGCGATGGTCGATATCGAATACGCTATCGCCCCGAGCGAGCTGGGCAAAACCCCCTTCGAGCTCCTGATCGCGTATACCGAGCTGAAAAGAGCGTGCCAGGAGGTCGATAGCCTATCGCCGGCGGCCGAAGCCGTGGTCCGGGCTGCTGCCTGCTTCGAGGCTTATCGAGCCGCCTACGCTCAATTCGGCGACCAGGATTGGCCGCGCGGCGCCAGCTCACAGGAATTCGCGATCGTCGTCGCCGAGCGGATCGCGCGCGCGCTGGATCTGAACCTGGTCCCGGATCTTGCCAGCGATCCGCTCGCGACCCTTTCGGCCTGACCAGAAAACAGAAGGGCCGGTACGCCCCGATCTCAAATTGGGGTGTACCGGCCCTTACGAGCGCAGGTGGTTGCGGATCAGAAGCGCGGGCCGTACCCGCCGGCGCCATAGCGGTAGCTGTCTTCCTGGGCCTTGAGCGCCTTGGCGCGGTTCCAGACCTGCCGCATCACCATGTCGTCGGCGCTGTAGATCCCATTCTCCTCGCGCGCGACGACGCGTCCGAGAGGGGCGGCAACGAAGCGGCCGCGAGCGAAGTCCATGGTCACGCTGCCGGTGCGCACGACGCAGTTTCCGCCATAGCCCAGCTGGCTCATGCAGCTCATGCCCTGGCGGATAGCTTGGTCGATCATCGCGTCGGCTTGAGCGATGCTGTTCACCTCGGCCGCGATGACCGCCTTGGCGGCGATCGTCATCTCGTCCGACATGGGGATGGGGCGAGCGGCGTAGGAGTTGGGCTGGTAGTACGGGCGACGCTCGCGGTAGTCGCGGCGCGGATGGTCATAGACCGGAGCTGGGCGATAATCCTGATACCCGTAGCCAGGGCTGCGGTAGTTCGGCTGAAAGCCGCCGTACCCCTGATTCTGGTAGTTCGGCTGCATCCCATAGCCATTGTTGTTCCGAAGCCGCTGGTAGACCTGCGGAGCGGCGGCGCCGGCTGCCATGCCACCGATGATCGCCAGCATGCGGCGGGACCTTTCTCCGGCGACAACCTCGTTGGGGATGAGCGTGACGCTGAAGCTGCTGATCACGCCCAAAGCGACGAGGCCGCGAACGAGAGACATCTGAGCGGGCGCAGAGCCTCGAGGACCGCCGAACGTGATCACCTTGGCCCCGTTGGTGACGAACTTGGCCAGCGGCGCGAGCTTTTCCCGGCGCGCGCGGATCGAGGCAATCATCCCTGCCACGGCGGCGCGCGCGGCGCGCGAAGCCTGGCTGTCGATATGCCGGACGAGGCCGGCGATGCTGCGGTCGGAGGTCGCGGCGATCGGTTCCTTGGCCAGGGCCTCGATCAGGGACTTCGGCGGAACGGGGACAGGCGACGCCAGCGCGGCGTCGGCGATCGCTGTGGAGGCCGAATTCACCAGGCGCTCGGTAATGAGGGCCGCGCGCTGCTGCAGGGCGCCATCGGTGCCGGGGCCGCCATGGAACTTCACCAGCGTCGCGGCGGTCGGTGAGATCGTTGAAACGATGCGCGCGACCGAGCGCCGCAGCAGCCCATCCGGCGAGATCTGATCGTGATGCCCCGCTTCGATTTCACCGCGGGCTTCGCGATTGCGTTCCGTGAGGTCGGTCTTCAGGTCCATAGGTGAATTCCCCAGAAGGATTTCACCAACCATTCCATCAGCGTCTGAAAGTGACTAATCTCGGCCCTGAAGGACCGAGCTTCTCGCCTTCGCAGGCATGATTTCCTGTTTCCGGCCGCCAGCGCGGCTCGATTCACAGGCCATCCCCGGATGTCCTCCGGTTGAGCCGAGCCCGCGCGCCAGGATGGACTTGGCTGCGTTGACGTCGGCATTCTCGATGAGACCGCAATTCGTGCAGACGAACTGCGAGCGGCTGATGCGGCTTTTCGCATCGACCGTGCGGCAGGAAGAACACTCCTGCGATGTGTAGGCCGGATCGACGGCGATCAGCGCCGATCCGTACCAGGGCGCCTTGTAGGCGAGCATCGAGCGGATCATGCCCGGCGCGATATCGAGGAGGGACCGGTTCAGCCCGGCCTTCTGACGGACCTTCGATCCAGGACCATCGGCCGTGCCTCGCGCGGAAGCCGTCATGTTCCTAACCTTCAGGTCCTCCATGACGATCGTGCCGTGGTTCTTGGCGATGATCGTCGTGGCCTTGTGAGCTGCATCCCTCCTTCGTCTGGCGAACCTCGCCTGCAGGCGCGCGACGCGCCTCAGCGCCTTGGCGCGGTTCCTGGAGCCCTTCCGCCGGCGGGCGACACTCTTCTGAGCTGCTGCGAGCCGCCGGCGCTCGTGCGGCGAGACGCGCGGCAGCTGGAAGACAGTCCCGTTCGAGAGCGTGATCGGCTGATCCACCCCCAGATCGATGCCTATGGCCGGGCCAAGGTTTGGGGCGGCCTCTTGTATCTCCTGCTCCACCTGGATCGAGACGAACCAGTCGCCGGCGACCATCGAAACCGTGACGTTCTTGATCGCTCCCTCGACCCGGCGGTGCTGAACGAGTTCCACCCAGCCGGCCTTTGGCAGGAAGATACGCCGCTCTTCGAGCTTGATTTGTTTCGGATCGGGATAGCGGAAGGACTCGTTTTCGCCTTTGCGCCTGAAGGTTGGGTAGCGGGCCCGTCCCTCAAAGAAGTTCGTGAAGGCGCGATGGAGATCCCGGATCGCCTGCTGCAACGGGTGATGAGGTACATCCCTCAGCCACTCTGCCTCTCGCTTCAGCTCGGTCAGTCCATCGCACTGATCCGCGTAACTCAACCGCCGCGGCGCGCTGCGATGAGACTCCAGGGTCTTTTGGTCCAGGCACAGGTTGTAGACCAGCCGGCAGCATCCGACCGTCCGTCGGAAAAGGCCCGCCTGATCCGGGCTTGGATAAATTCGGAAGCGATAGGCCTGCTGGCGCAGCATGGGAAAGAAACTACGTTCGATTCCTTGGTTGGGCAAGCTCAGCGGATCGCCTTACCCGGCCCTGAAGGACCGGGTAAGGCGATCATGTGGTCAGAAGCGGCTGCGTTCCGACCGACCTGACAACGGCTTTGAGCACCGGCGCATAGTCCATCGCATAGAGGCCGACGCGGTCCAGCGGGTTGGTCTCGATCAGGCAGATACTGCCGTCGTCAGCGTTCACCGCAAAATCCATGGTGCAGTTGCGGAAGCGCTCGCCGCCTTCCTCTGCGCCGAGCTCGCGGCAGAGCCGTTGCGCCGTCGCGACATACCGGGCAACGAGATCGAGATCTCGCACCAGGTTCCGATCTCCGCGTCGGTGTTCGAGCTGCGGGTCGAACGGACCGTCCGCGGGGTCATGCCAACAGGGGCTGAGCCACTCCACCGTGCCGGCGCCGGCGACCGGCTCGCCGTCGACGATCATGACGCGGTACTCGTGGATGAGAGGAAGCTCCTCCTGGATCAGGAAGGCCTCGCGCCGGGCTTCGCAGTCGAGCATGCAATATTCGAATGCACTGATGTATGCGCTGCGGATCTCGTCATCCGACACCTCCCTGCCTTCAGGGAGCGGAAGACGGGTCGGGGGCATGTACTTCGCCTGGAAGATAATCTTGGCGATCAACGGGCGTTCGGTGCCGGCCTGAACACGCCTCGTGGCGCCGGTATAACCGTCCGGGCCATCAGCATCGCCTGTCGAAATCTGATTTTGGCGGTTCAAGGCGGACCGAAGTACGGCGCTTGCCCAATATCGTTCACCGCCGCCGAGCTTGCCGTTTCGTGGCCAGATAATGTTCAGCGCCGGCGCTTGTTCAAGAAGTGGATTCGGAAAGATGCTGTCGTGCTTCAGGGGCGCGCCGAGGAAAATGGTAGGGGCGTCGGGGTCGAAGGCTTCAGGTCCGAAGCTCCTGACCACTTGAAGCGGGTCATGGAGACGGTTTGGCGTCAGGATGTGCACACTGAGCCCGGCGTCGAGCGCCGCCAGCAGCACCACGGCGTTTTCCACCAGTCCTCCGGGTCTGCGATGGTCTGAAGCTCACAGGCCGGGACGTCGAGCGCTGTTGCCCATCTGGCGAGGAGGTCCTCGTGCCGCGCGCGAACAGCGGCGCTCGCTCCTTCAGGGCAGCGCCCAACAAAGGTCAGATCCTCGAATAGCGCGCGAAATACGACCTGAGCCCGGCTCAACCGAAGACGAACTCCGGTTGGGAAAGCGCCTCGTGTTCGACGCGCGAACGGATGAGCTCGACGAATTCGGGGAGCTTCTCAGCCGTGATGGCCCTCCTCCCCGCCTTCAGGGCGGTAACAGCCGTTGTGCCCGAACCGCCGAACGGGTCCAGCACGAGGTCGCCTGGGTTCGAGGAGGTCTCGATCAGCATGCGCACGAGATCGTCCGGCTTCTGCGTCGGATGCTTGGCCATGTTGTGCATTGAGCGGAACTGCAGAACGCTGCGGGCGCGCCGCGGACCTCCATCGACGCTCTCGTAGGTCGATTCCTTGAACTCCCCCATGTGGGTGGGGCCCTTCTTGCGCTTCACCTTCCGGGCGACCGCATCGAAAGTCAGCGGATTGTTGGCGGTCACCTTCTCGGCCGGCGTGCCGTCAAGACGGAACTGGACAACGAGTTCGTGGACGCGATTGAAGCGACCGGGCTGAGGTGGCCCGGAACCGTTGTGCTTCTCCCAAACGACCTCCTGCATGAGGGTGAGGCCTTTGAATTCGCTGCCGCGCAGCATGAAGAACTTGAGGGAGCCGAAACACCAGAGCGACGCCGTCGGCGACATCAGGGGGATGATTGCCTTGATCCAGCCTTTGACGTCGCGGTCCCATTCGAGCTTGGTGATGCCGTAGGGCGGATCGGCAATGACCAGATCGACGGACCCGGGCTCCACGCCGGCAAGAGCGGTGCGGCAGTCGCCATAAATGATCGAGACATCGGACGGCGCAACCGGCCTGAAGTTGGTCGGTGGGGGAAGGATGCGGACATCCGGCTGCTGAATGAGGTGTTCCACGGTTCTTGAATCCACGCGACGGGCCGCAGGAGGGTTCTGCTATCGGTGGCAGTTCGGTGGATAGTATCAAGGATTGAATTCTCTATCCTTGATTTGCCCGTGGATGGCCTCCATCGTCGTTCCAACAAGCGCGGAGATTTGCACAGGCATCCCGCCCGCTAGGAGTACGAGATGTCGGCCGCGATTTGGGCTTCGCAGAGAATTTCGTCAGCGATTGCCGAGGGGGTGATCTCCTTGGACTTGCCGCTGGACCACGACCAGATCCAGCCCGCAAGCCTTGATTTGAGGCTCGGTACCCGGGCCTACCGGCTGCCGGCGAGCTTCCTTCCGGGCCCTGGTAATACCGTTGCGGATCGCGTCGCGCGCCTCGCCACCCACGAGGTCGATCTGACGAAGCCGACGGTGCTGGAGCGCAACTGCGTTCACATCATTCCACTGATGGAGCGGTTGGCTCTGCCAAAGGGTGTGAGCGCTCGCGCCAATCCCAAGAGCTCCTCAGGGCGCCTTGATATCTTCGTGCGCGTCATCACCGACAATGGCGAAACCTTCGACGATGTGCCTGAGGCCTACTGCGGCCCACTCTATGCAGAGGTGGTACCTCGGTCTTTCGCCGTCCTCGCCCAGGCCGGTGCTCGCCTTGCGCAGATTCGCTTCCGGGAGGCCGGTGCATCCCCTTTCGCGCCGGTCCGGATTGTCCCTGTGACGATTGATCTTGAGCCTGCCGACAAGGCTGGTGGCATCATCGGCTATCGCGCGCGCCGTCATGCGGGTCTGGTCGATCTCGCGAAAATCGGCGGGCATTCGATCTCCGAATTCTGGGAGCCGATCACCGCGATCGCTGGACGGCGGGAGCTCGTTCTCGATCCGGACGAGTTCTACATCCTCATGTCTGCCGAGGCAGTTGTGGTTGGGGCGGATGAGGCAGCTGAGATGGTTGCCTATGATCCAGCCGTTGGCGAACTGAGGTCGCACTACGCCGGCTATCTCGACTGCGGATTTGGCCTCGCCGACGCCGGCGGCGCCGGATCTCGGGTGGTTCTCGAAGTTCGATCGCACGATGTGCCCTTCTTGGTCGAGCATGGACAACGCGTTGCGACGCTCGTCTATGAGCCCATGGCACAGCGTCCGGATCGGCTTTACGGGCAGGATCTCGGCTCCAACTATCAAGGCCAGGGGCTGAAGCTTTCGAAGCACTTCGCCTGACGCCCAGGCACGCCCGGGTCCGTTGCCCCGGCGTCTCCTCTCATTGTCCCATTCAAAGCTCTGCCGTCATCTCGACGGGAGCGAAGTTCAGGAGTTCACATGCGCGCGTCGCTTCTTGGTCTGATGGCCGCAACCGTTCTGGGTACGTTGGCGCTTTCACCCGCGGCCCACGCCGGCCCCTTCGAAGGGCCCGAGTTCGACAAGGCGATGACGCGCTGGATCGAGAACAACCCGGAGATCGTGCTCAAGGCGATCAACAGCTACGTCGAGCGGCAGAAAGATGCGGAGGCCAAGCAGGCCGACGATGTCGTGCTCAAGCTGGCGAGCGAGCTTTCGGATCCCGGCAAATGGACCCCGGTCCTCGGTTCGAAGTCGGGCAAGATCGTGCTGATCGAGGTGATCGACGCGAACTGCGTGTTCTGTCGCCGCATGGAGCCCGACATGCACAAGGTCATCGCGGACAATCCGGACCTCAGGGTGATCCGTCGCTACGTCCCCTTCCTTTCGCCGAGCTCGGAATATGCAGCGCGGATGGCATCCCTCGTCTGGCGGCGGCATGAAGGGCGCTACGCCGACTTCGATAAGGCGCTGATGGCCGAGAAGACCAACTTGTCCACCGACAGCGTCGACCGGATCGTTGGCACGGTGCTCGGATCGGAGGCGGTGATGGTTCTGAAGTCCGAGCTCGCCAGCGGGATGGTGCGTCAGGAGCTCGACGAGCACATTTCGACCGCACTGGAACTGACGCATCGCGCCAAGATCAACGGCACCCCGTTCACGATGATCGTCGGGGCCGGCCGTGATGGTCTCTTCCGCGGCGCGGTGCCGGCGCCTCGTCTGCAGGCCGCCATCGACAAGGCCCGGGCAGCAAGCGCCAGCAAATGAGCGACGATCTCGCGGTCCAGGGAGCTCCAACGGAAGGGGAACCGACGGCTATGCCGTCGGCCGAAACCCCGCGCGTGTCGCCCACGCAGCGGCGGCCGCTAAAGTTCGAGGGGCTCCGGATCGACGGCTTCAAAAGCTTCGCCGACCGCGTGGATCTGCCGATCGAAACAGGCATCACCGGCGTCGTTGGTCCCAACGGGTGCGGAAAGTCCAATTTGCTCGAAGCGCTCCGCTGGGCGCTCGGCGAGCGCTCAGCCCGAAACATGCGCGGCGATGGCATGGATGACGTCATCTTCGCTGGCAGCGAGCGCCGCAGTGCGCGTTCCGTCGCTGAGGTGGTGCTGAGCCTCGACAATACCGGCCGCACGGCAACACCTGAGTTCAACGAAACCGACAGGCTGGAGGTTTCCCGCCGTATCGACCGTGGCCAGGGCACGAGCTATCGCGTCAATGGAAAGCCAGCGCGCCAGAAGGACGTGCAGATCCTGTTCGCGGACAACGCCGCCGGCGCGACTTCGCCGGCGATCGTCAGCCAGGGCCGGGTCAACAAGCTGATCCAGGACAAGCCCTCCGACCGCCGCATCGTTCTCGAAGAGGCTGCCGGCGTCTCTGGCTTGTCGTCACGTCGCCATGAGGCGGATCTGCGTCTCAATCAGACGGAAGCGAACCTCGCCCGCGCAGACGACGCGCTGGTACAATCAAACGAGCTCGTTGCGTCCCTCCGTCGCCAGGCGCGCCAGGTTCAGCGCCGACGGGAGATCGATGGGCTTGTTCGCGATGCTGCAGCCCATCTGATGCATCTCCGCGTGATGGACGCTGAGCGGGCCGAGACCCAGGCCCGGGCAAACCACGCGGAAGCCGACCAGCGCGTCGAGGGGGCTATCCTTGCCGTGCGGGCCAGCGAGCGCGGGCGCGACGATGCTCTGTCGAAGGTAAGCCCGGCGCGCGACGCGCGCGCGCTCGCCGAGACCGCCTTTGCGCGCTCCGCTGCTCGGCTTGAAGGCATCGAGAACGAAGCTGCGCGCCTCGTTCAGGAGCTGCAGGACGCTCGGCGCCGGGTGATGGAGATCGCAGTCGATCGCAAGCGCGTCGACGACCAGATGGCGGAAGCTTCGCGGACCGTTGATGTCCTGTCCTCCGAGCGCGAAGAATTGGCTGTCGAGTCCGCGGAGGCACCGGAAGCGATCGAGCAAGCCTCGAACGCGACGGAGGCCGCGCAGGACTTTGCCCGCTTGGTCGAGACCGAGGTATCCGACCTTGCGGCCGAGGCCGCGACCCGGCAGGCGACCCGAGCCGCTGCTATTCGGCAGCGTGATGAGGCGGCGCGCCGGCTCGAAGCGGTCGAGCGTCGGCTTTCGGAAGCGGAGCTGAAGCTCCAGGCCGCGCGTGGAGACCTGTCCGAAGACGCCGAGGACGCAGCAATTGCTGCGGCCGTTGAGTCGGCGGAGCTTGCAGCCCGGGAGGCCGAGGCGGCGCTCGTCGATTGCGAGGCGGCGCTGGCCCAGGCCAAGGACCATGAGGCCGAAGCGGATGCGCGCCTGCGCGCCCTGAACGGCACGGCGACGACGGTGGCGGCCGAGATCAAGGGGCTGGAGGCGGTAGGCAGTACCTCCCCATCTGAAGACCCTGTGTCTGGCCGATTGACCGTTCCTGCCGGCATGGAAATGGCGATTGCCTCGGCACTTGGCGACGGCCTTGATGCAGGAACAGACCCCAGTGAGCAGACCTGGTGGGAGGATGTCGCCGGCGATCGCACAGGTGGGCTGGCTGATCGGGCGAGCGGTGTGGCCGAACTGCGGACAGCGCTGGCACATGTCGAGCTTTGCGAGAGCGACGACGACGTGTTTGCGCGGGCGCACATGCTGACCACAGGAGAGATCCTGGTCTCACCCAGTGGAGCCTTCGCGCGGTGGGATGGACTGCGCGGCCGTGGGCGAGCCAGTGCTGGGTCGGAAAGCCTCAAGCGCGCGAACCGGCTGCGCGAGCTGCGCGCGCAGGCTGATGCGCTTGCGTCAGACCTCGACGCTGCCCGCGCCGAGAAGAAGGCCGCCAGCGAGCAGCTGGAGCGTTCGCGCGCCCTTGCTGATCAGGCGCGGAGAATGTCGCGCCAACTGTTCGACGAGCTGGTCCGCTTGCGGGAGACCCTCGCTGTGCGTGCCAAGCTCGCCGAGCAGCGCAAGAGCCGTGTCGTGATTATCGAAAGCGAGGTCGGACGCGCGCGCCAGGAGCGCGCAGAGGCCTCGGAGCAGCTCCTCGCCTCCAATCAGGCGGTTGCTGAGATCCCCGCTGATGACGAGGCGTCGCGCCGCCTTGAGGAAGCCCGCCGGAAACTCGATGCCGCCCGGCGCGAGGAGCAAGCTACGCGGGCGCAATTTGAAAAGCTCCGCGCGGCGCATGCGTTCCGCGAGCAGCGCTTCCGCGCCATTATCTCGCAGGAAGCGGATTGGCGCCGGCGTCTCGGCGAAGCAACCGAGAACCGTGCCCAGTTGACTGCGCGCGCCGAGGAAGCCGAACGCATTCTTGAGGATGCGGCGCAGCGTCCTGAAAGCCCCGCCGAGGTAGTCGAGACTGCCAGGGCCGATGTTGCCGCGCGCCGTGAGGAGCTGAACCAGGCCATTGCCAGACAGGACGAGGCAGAGAGGCTTCGTGAGCAGGCGGACAACGAGCTCAGGGCCTCCGAGGGCCAGCTCGCCCAGCTGCGCGAGGCGCGCGCTCGTGACCTTGCAGCGATCGAGCAGGCCCTGGCCACCTGTCGCGTGGTCGCTGATCAAGTGAAGGAGCGCTTCGAGATCGAGGTCGCCGCGCTCGAAACGATTGCCCCTCGGCCCGAATGGCCGCTGGATATGTCGGCGGCGAAGACGGCGGCGGAGCAGGCGTTCGCACGGCGCGAACGCGAGCGTGACTCGCTTGGCGCGGTGAATTTCCTTGCCGAACAAGAGCTGGCGGATCAGGAGAAGCGCCTAGGCGACATGGAGCGCGCGCGTTCGGAGCTGCGAGATACGATCGTCAAGCTGCGCGAGCAGATCACCGAGATCGACAACGAAGCGCGGATTCGGCTTCAGGCGGCATTTCAATTGATCGATCGCCATTTCGGCGAGCTCTTCGTTCGCCTGTTCGGCGGCGGCGAGGCGCAGCTCAAGCTGGTTGGTTCGGAAGACATCCTCACGGCTGGCCTTGAGATCCTCGCTTCTCCTCCTGGCAAGCGTCTGCAGGTCCTATCGTTGCTCTCCGGTGGCGAACAAGCTCTGACGGCAATGGCGCTGGTTTTCGCGGCGTTCCTGTCGAACCCGGCACCAATCTGCGTCCTCGATGAGGTCGATGCCCCGCTCGATGACGCTAACACGGATCGGCTCTGCCGCCTCATCGAACAGATGGCGCAGAACGACGCAACACGCTTCCTCGTTGTCACGCACCGGCCGCTTACGATGGCGCGAATGAACCGCCTCTACGGGGTGACGATGGCAGAACGGGGCGTATCGAGCGTGACTCGCGTCGACCTCGATCGCGCAGTCGAATTTGCGAAGGAATGAAGGAATGAACATTCAATCCATGGGCGTGCTCGAATCATTCCTTGATCGCGCCCTGCTTTTGGTCGCATCCGTGCCGGAGATTGTGCTCGGCGTTCCGGCGATCGGGCTACTTGTGACGGGCGTGCTCGCATCGGGAATTGCGGGCGCTACCGCCGCAAGCCTGGAAAATGCGACGCTTCTGGGCAAGATCGCGGCCTATTTCCTGATTGGACTGCCAATCTTCGCCCTCGGGATCGGCTTTTGCTATCTCGCGCCGGCGATGGTGTCCTTCGACACGCTGATGAGGTCCTCGGCCCCGCTTGCGCGATAAGGAATAATCGCGTTCTACCAAGGACTGATGTGACTTATCCGCAACGATCCTTCTGGCGTTAAGGATTAAATGCGCGATCCTGTTGACGCCAAAGGACCGGCATGGTTTGGTGCTTTCACGGTCAACGTTTTGGTGGTTCGTCATGTTGGTTCAGTCTTCGGTTCAGTGCTCCACTCCTGCTGCCACGCAGGTCCCCATGGATGTTGCGTGGCGCCTGGCCACGAAGGCGATCGAACAGCGCGCTGGCGCTCAGATCTACGCCCACTTCCTCCGCCAGCTCTCCTTCGAATCGTTCAACGGCGGCATCGTCGCCCTTTCGACATCGACCAAGTTCCTCGCCCATCACGTCCTGACGAATTACATCGGCATCATCACCGATTGCCTGCGCGAGCAGCGTGAAGATGTGGTCTCCGTCGGCGTTGTCGTTCGCGGCGGGATGAACCAGCCTCCCAAGGCTCCGATCGTCGATCTCAGCGCCACCGCCAAGCGCCCCATTTCGGTCTTTGCCGAGGTCCAGAAGCCGGACTACGTTCCCCCGCCGGCCCCGGAAGGCCCGCAGCCCCGGACCGTCGCCGTTCTCCAGTCGATCGTCGGACGTCACTACGGCGTTTCGCGAACCGAGATCATCTCCGAGAGCCGCGCGCTCAAGCTGATCATGCCGCGCCAGGTCGCGATGTACCTCTCGCGCTCCCTCCTCGAAAAGTCGACCGGCGAGATCGGCCGTCGCTTCGGAGGTCGTGATCACACCACCGCCATCCATGCGATCCGCAAGATCAAGACCCTTCTCGAAGGTGATGCCGACCTGCGTGCCGCGGTCGACAAGATCACCCAGGAATTCGCCACCTCGACTGTCACGCCGACGGCTGCCGGCGTTGAGTCGGACGCTTCCGACGCCGTCGAACTCCAGGCCTGACCGGTCCTTCCCACCAAAATACGTAGACCGAGAGCGGGGAGCCAGGCTTCCCGCTCTTTTTCGTTGGGATCCGGCTCATCCACCGTTCTGGCCTCGCGCTGATTGACCCTCCGCGCGAATGGCCCGATCTATCGCTGGTGACTAGCGATCGGCCTACCCCATGACCAACGTCTTCGATTCCATCATTGTCCTCGATGAGGACGGCCTTCTGACGGCTCGCGGAGTGCGCGGGCGGTTCAGGCTCGCCCTCGTGACGGGTGAGCGGACGGCGTGGCATGTGACAGGCCCGGTGGGTCCTGCCGGCGACGCGCCTCTGGCAGCAATGGCCGCGGGCCTCGAGGATGCTCTCGTCCTGCTCGGGCGAGCCGCCTTCGGGCCGGCGCCTGTCAGGCTCATCGTGAAGTTGCCTTGCGGCAACGAGTTCTCCAGGCCGGGCCGCGTGCCGGTCGAATCGATACTGGCCGCGCTTGGATACGAGGTGATCTCCAGGCTCTCGGGCTTCGCTGGCTACTTGGCGACGACCGGAACGCCGGCGGACGACGTTGCCGGCGTCCTCCACCAGGTCGCGGCCGCCTCGGGCATGACTGCCGGCACACCTTCACTCGTGGAGAGCGATGCTGCCGGCGACCACTGGGCCGTCGATGTGACCTATCCCTTCACTGGTGTGATCCGTCGCTCGACGGCCGCTGCAGTGCTTGCAGTGGCGATCGAGGAGGCTGGGCTGGATGTGATCGACGAGATGGAGTGCGAGGCGACTGGGGATCACCCGGCCAATGTCGCTTCGGTCGTCGATCTACGAAGCTTCACCAACGCGGCCTGACTATGGCACGGCTGACCACTGAGGTTCTGCTCGACGACGCCTTTGCGGCCGTCTTCGGGACTTCGGTGGATGCTGCTCGTCAGCGCGCTGCCATTGGTGATGCGGTGGAGGACGTCGTCCAGCACATCCCCAGGGAGCTGCATGGCCTCGTGCGCGATCGAGGCCCAATCTACGTCATGGTCGACGGCGTCTCGGTCCGCTGCTCGGTGCCTTCGCGTTCGACCCTGGATTTGCAGCTGTCCTGGGAAGGAAACAGTCTCCAGGTCAAGGTTGCGCCCTGGAGAGGACGATCCATGGGAACCGTCGTGTCCTGTGACGTCGACAACCTGACGAACGCCGTCGCGATGATCAGCGTGCTCGGACGCGCTTGGCGACGGATTGTCTCCGTCGCGGATCCTGACAGATAGCGTTCAGGCGCTGCAGAAGCCGAAGCCGCTGCCCATCATCGTGTTCATGATGATGCAGGTCGAGACTTTGCTGTTGGCCAGAAGCACGCCCGCGACGAGGAACGTGATCCCGTGGCCGAGAGTCGAATTCGAACGTCCTTCGGCGGCAGACTTCATGAGGAACAGCCCACGCACGAAGGCGATCGCTCCGAAAAGCGTCAGGATCGTAAAGATATGGCCTATGACGCTCTCATATTGCGTGAACAGGCCGCCCACGTTTGAGTAGCGCAGGATCGAGGATCCTTCCATCAGTCCGCTTCCACCGATTGCCCCGGTCTGTCCGGTGATCGACTGGGTCGCGGCGCGCAGCAGGAAGGGGCCATTCATCATCAGGACGGCGGTGAAGACCTTCATCCACCAGCCTGGGGGAATCGATCCGCGATTCTGTTCGTGGCGAGCAAGCTCCCCAATCGCGCCGGCGAGCTGGACCAGGCCGGCCAGGAAGACAAAGGCGAAGACGGCCAGAACGCCGACAGGAACGACGTTGTTGGCGACGTTCTTGGCAAGGCAAGGGACCGGGTCAGCGGAGGTGATGCAGTTATCCACCCCCTTGATCTGGACCATGCTCAGAATACGTTGGCTCAGCTGGCTCGCAGCGCCGCCACCATCGGAGGTCGCATCGAGGATGCGAGCCGCGCGGAGATCTCCCGATCCGAAAATCCCGTTCGCACCAAGCAGTGAGGTCATGCCCATACCGGCCGCCTCAGGCAGAGCGATCAGCAGTGTCCCTGCGATCAGGCTCGTTGCCGCTGCGCCGTAGCTCCCGTCGCGGGAGTTGGCGGCTTCCTTCAGCTTCAGAATGCCCTTCCCGACCAGATAGAGGCCGGCGAGAAAGGCTGTGAAGGAGATCGCGATCATGATCGGGCCGATCAGATCGCGCAGAGCGTCGAAAGTGCTCTGTCCGAGGGTATTTGCTGTTCCGCCAGCCTGTGCCCAGGCCGGGGACGAGATCAGAAGCGCCAGGAGGGCGACGAATGCGGGCTCGTGAACTTGACGATGCTGCATCGCCGACCTCCCGGGGACGCTTGAGACAGCTCGGGCTCAGAAGCCCGAGGCGTTCGTGATCGAGACGCCGCCGAGACCGGTGGAGTTCGAGGTCATGTTGACGACCGCGGGCAGCGCGGCGAGGCCGGCGCCGACGGCGATGCGCCACAGGCCGTCCGAATATTTGGTCTGGCCACGGCCCTGCTCGGCGGCGGCTTCCTTGAGCTTCATCAGCCCAACACCGGCAAAGCCGATGCCGACAAGGAAGCAACCGGCGACCAGGAACTTGCCGACGTTGGTCAGCTGGCGGGTCCAGGTCTGCGCCGCATCGCCGATCGTGGTCGACTGCTGAGCGAGGGCCGGAGCCGCGCTCATCATGTGAACCGTGACGACGGCCAGCGCGAGATAGGGCAAAGCCCGAATCTTCTCGAAGGTCTTCATCTGCGTCCCTTTCGATCCTCATGGATCAGGATGGATTCGCCACATAGCACTGCGGCGGGAGCAGTGTAAGGCTGATCCTTGGGACTCACAAGGATCGCTGTTTATCAATCCTTCGAAATTCCATTGATTGCGCTTCTTCACTTTCAATGGGAAGCTACCGGCGTCGATCGGAGTCGTCATGGACGCAGAGAAAATCGTCGCCACAATCCTTTTGCGCGACAACTACCGCCGCACGCGAATCCAGTACCTCCTGCGCATGATCGTTGTCATGGTCGCGCTTACGGGGCTGTCGCTGCTCGGGACCTGGTCCATTCTCACGCGCGAGGACGAGTACCGCTATCTGATGACGGAGCCGTCCGGGAAGCTGCTCCCGGTCATCCCACTCGATCAGCGACACGCGAGCGACGAGGATGTTCTGAAATGGACGATGGATGCGGTGACGCGCGTCTACACGTTCGACTTCGCGAACTATCGGCGTCAGTTCCAGTCTGCCCAGCGGCTCATGACCCCGATCGGCTGGGACGGTTATCAGCGAGCACTCCGGGAATCGGGGAATTTCGTCGCTGTCGTCGAGAACAAGTATGTGACTACCGCCGCGCCGAGTGGTCCTGCCAGAATTTTGTCTCAGGGGCTTCTCAACGATGCGTTTGGTAATGTCAGGTGGTCATGGACCATCGAGGTGCCAATTCTCGTAACATACCAGAGCTCTAAGCAAAGAACATCACAAGATTTGATCGCCACTGTGACGCTAATTCGCGTCCCGTCCTACGTTAATTACTATGGCGCTCAGATTAGACAGATCATCGCGCGTTGATTTGCTTGCGATAAGCAACCATAGTTCGTCGTTTTACTCGCGTCAATACGCTGACTCGATGATCGCTATCCCACGTGATCAGCGGGTCAGCGCGGACGCTGTCGCCTCGGCGTCGAGGTCATCGGTATCCTCGACCTCGGATAGCTGGCGTGAGAGCGCGCGCGCGTGGCCTTCGATCGCCGAACGAACGGCAGGCAGCAAGGGGTGGCCGCCGGCGGGCATCGCCTCCACGATGCTTTCGGCCTCGGACGCCTTTGCCAGGACGGCCTCGCAGAGCGACTCGACGCGCTTCACCACCTGAGCAGGGTTCAGGCCGCATTCCTTCGCAAATCGCTGCCAGTGCCGGCCGCGCAGATGTTCGCCACGGTTCTTTCCCGCGATCTTCTGCGAGAGGTTCTTGCTGACATTTTCCCATACGTCCGCATTCATCAGGTCGTAGGCGGGGGCGAGGCGCGCGCCGCTTGCCGAGAGAGTCAGTGAGAAATTCTTGGCGTGCGCATCCGTGTTGCCGGCGATCACGTTGAAGACGACGGCATCGAGAAGCTGGAGCACGTCGGCGATCGGCATGTGTTCCCGGGTGAGCGCGAACATTTCGGTGGCACTCGGACCTTTCACGCCGGTCTCATTGCTCTCGTATTTCGCGCCTGGAAGCCGGCCGAGGGCCTGGCAGTAGTCCTCCTGGTGACGCCGACGCCAGCGCCCCTCGCCGCCCTTCATCCGGTCGTAGCGCTCGACGAGCAGGTAACTACGGCTGCCGGCGCGCCCGGTGGTCACCTTCGCCGTCGGCAGACCAACGAGCCTCGCCAGTGTCAGGCAGTACGCCTCGTTCTGCACACTGCCCCACATATGCTTCAGGGCGTCGGGCTTCAGGATGTGCGTGGACGGAGAGCCATCGGCAGGGATGCAGATGCGCCCGGCGGCGTCGATCGAGACGCCAAGCTTGGTCTGGGCGCCGGCGAGCGACATCGACACGCCGTCCTCGCTGAGCAGGAAGGGCTTGTTCGGCAGCTCGTTGATGATGCGTTCGAGAGCTTCGGCGCTCTCGACCGGGCGCCAGCCGGCCGTGCTGGTGTTGCCAGGCGTGCCGAAGGACAGTGCGCCTGCGGTATCGCGGCCGATGCGGGAGAGAATCCCCATGACGTCGGTGGGAGCCATACCGAGGAAGTGACCGACGGACAGCAGCTGCTCGCTTTCAGGAAGCAGGTTGGCAGCCCAGGGCAGGAAGATGCGCGGCGCGACCCTCGCTTCCGAAAGTGGCATCAGCACCGAGATCGGAAAGGCGCCCTGCAGGCTGAGCCAGCTTGGGTCGTACGAAAAACCCGGTCCTTCAGCGGATATCTCGATCGTGCCTACGAGGCGTCGCTCAAAGTGGACGGGGAGTCGGTCCATCTTCGTCCTCTTCGAGTGGGAGTTCGTCGTCCGGTGCGGGAAGATCGGGGCCAGTGGCGGCTGCCTGCGAGGGGCCCTCAAGCAGGGCATCAAGCCTCATGCCGAGCGTCTCCGCGACAAGCAGTGCCTTGCCGAGCTGCGTCGTGCTCTTGCCGCTCTCCAGTTCGCTCAGAAAGCGCCGGCCTACGCCGGTGGCAAGAGCAAGTTGCTCCTGATGGAGCCCTTGAGCTCGTCGCCGGGCCTTGATCATCGCTCCGAACGTCTTTGACCATTCGGCTGCGCGCCGCTCGACGCTGTTATCGTCCATCATAGAGTTCCATGTTCCCGATCGGTAACATAGGCTAGGTTTCGGCGTGTTTCAAGTCCATATGTTACCGATCGGGAGCATGGCGAAAGCAGCGGGCGTCCTAAACTGTGTTCCCGATCGGTAACATGGAGCCGCCTAAGGGCAAAGGTTCGTCCTCATGTTACCGATCGGGAACATGAAGGCGACGTAACGACTGTCCTTCGCCGACGCGTGCAGTGGGCAGCATCATCGCTCGGAATAGTCACAGCGAGTTCGTTGCGGCGACTACGTCGGGCCGAGCGGTGTGGGCGATGAGTGTGTGCCCTCTTCGCCTGGCAGAGGGCCATGTACGCGATCGAGTGATGCTTCGGCCGCACTTCCATGCTCCCGCTCGGGAGCAAGAAGGCGGATTCCGAGGCGTTGGGGCTCAAATGCTCCCGACCGGGAGCATGTCGATCGCGATACCTGAGGGGTTTGGTCGATTGAAACGGTGGATCGGGGAAAGCCGCGGATTGAGGAATTCGTGCTCTGAAAGGATCATGATCGAATTCCTTAACGAGCGCGACCATGTTGAACCGAATCGATCGCTTTCTGCCCCGTGCGTTTCGTCGTAGCTCGCCTGTCGTTGCGCCTGCAGCGACGGCCATGCCGACGGCATTGAATGGCCGCCCGCGGCTCCGAGGCGAGGCGATTGGCGTCGCCCATTCGAGCCCGCTGCCGCCACGGATTGACCTCGTCGCGGTCGAAGAAGGAGGAGCGCGCCTGGTGCTTGAGGCGGGATCGCTCCGGCCGATCTCACATTCAGTTGTTCGCCTCGCTGTCATCAATGGCGGTTGGGAGATCGGCAGCTGGATGGGGTTCTCCATCGTGGAGGACGAACTTCGCGGGCGCTATGCTCTGTTCCGCGCCTATGGGGCGTGCAAGCCGGTTGCAGTGCTTTCAGAGATTGCCGCGGGTTGGGACCTGGCCGGCCGCGCCGCGATATACCTCCCAGAGGAAGTTTTCTCTCGTCTGATCGAATATCTGCGAGGCTTCAGCGGCAGCGCTATCGAGCAAAAATCGGTGCGCCTCAACATCGCGGCCTCCTTCGATCCGGGCGTTTCTCGGTCGGAGCATGACACTGGAATCTGGCGCTGGCACGCCGGCTCGCGCCCAAACAAGGTCTTCGCCCTCATCGCCTGAGCGGCGCAACAGGTCGGTGGATGGCGGGTCCTTGAGCGTGGACAAGGACCGCGCCTTCATTCCATGAAGATCGGACTGCTGCACTGACGGCAAATGGATTGGAGAGCGTGTCAATGAACGTGATGGCCCAGGCTGGAGCGGTTAGCGAGTATGTCGAGCTGGCAGCTAGCATTCCGACGCTCCGCCATTTCGAGGCCTCTCACCTCGACCGAATCCAAGCTGTGGTAGAGGCGGCACGGATCTTCGCCGATGCGCTGGCGGCCAAGTTCAAGATTTCCCTTGAGGCTGTTGAGGGCTTGACGGCCGCCGCGCGAAGGCTCGCAACCGACCTCAGCGACAAGAACGGCAACCTCTCGCTTCTGGCCGAGGACGACTTCCTGAGTGCCCTCGAAGAGGAGCACGGCTCGATGTCGGCCGCATTGTTCGGGATCGCGACCTTGATCGAGCATGCCAGCGGCATCGAGCGCGACGTCGACGCTGTGCCGGAGGCGGACGAGAATTGGCGTCACCGCCTGGTGCGGGTCTCCCGCGCCGATTATCAGGCGGTGCTCAAGGGGTTCGTGCCGCTGCTCGGCGTGATCGAAGGCGCGATAACCTCGGAGGACACTCCGGAGCTCTACCTCCGTGAGATCTGGTCGGTCTTGGTGATGAGCAATGTGACGATCACCCATCTGTCGGATGCGGCCGGCATCGATCCCAAGGCCACGGCCTCGGCGCTGTCGGCCGCGGCCAAGGCGCTCGCCAACGCCTACAATTTCGCGATGAACGCCCAGATCAGCCGAAGCATCGATTTGATCACCGGTCTGATGTCCGTCCTCGATCAGGCCCAGCAGGTGATCGAGCGCGCGGTCGCAGCGCAGAGCAAGGACATCGTCATCATCGCGCTTCGGCAGCTGAGCCGCGGGCGCCTCGACCTCGACGAGAAGGTGGTCGTCGAGCTGGTCCAGGCCAACAAGGCCGCCAATATCTCCGTCCCTCGTGCGCTGAAAGCCGCCGAAGCGCTCCGCGCCGAGTGGGGCTCCGAACACGCCGCATGACCATCGAGCCGCTCTTCGCAACGCTCGATCAGCGGATCGAGGCCGCGCTCTTCGCCGCCTCGCGACCCCTGAAGCCAGAACGTCTCTCAGAGATGCTGCCGGCCGGCGCTGATGTCGCAGGCGCGATCCAACGTATCTGCGCCTTCTGGAAGGGGCGTGGTATCGAAGTTGTCCAGGAGGGCGGCGGCTATCTGATGCGCGCGCGCGCCGAGCTGCTACCTGCTGAGGCGCGACTGGGCTCGGGCCGCAAGCTCTCCGAGCAAGCGGTGGCTACCTTGGCGGTGATCGCCATGCACCAGCCTGTGACACTGAAGCAGATCGAGACCGTTCGCGGTGTGAAGCTGGGCCGCGTTGTGCTCGATGCACTTGTCGACGCCGGCCTCATCGAAGTCGTTGGCCGGCGCCGCGGCACAGGTACGGCCGCTGCCTATGCCACAACGGCGAAGTTCCTGGATCGCACCGGCCTTTCCTCGCTGTCGGATCTTCCGACCCCCGAGGAAGCCTTCTCGCTCGATCTCTCGGACCGGTAGCGGTCCCTCCGGGCGCGCCCGCGTAGATCTGCCCGCCATCACCTTTTATGATCAGCTTGGTCGAATCGAGGTGAACCCATGTGGCATCAAAACCCCGTTACGAAGGTCCCTCGCGCACTGCGGTTTGATACACCCCAGCGTTCCTATCGGTTTGCCTGGTTGAACGCATCGGTGGATCTTGTCGCCCGCCCCGGGGAGGATATTGAGGCAACGACTTTCCCTACCTCGATATCGGAGTGGCGGCTGACCAAAGTGGGCAGCAATTTCTGGCCACTCCAGGATAATGACCCCAAAGTTCGGCGGATCATCCTCAGCTGGGCAGCGGAGGTTGGGCTCGCGCCAGGCGTCTCACCGAAGCGACCAACGAGCCAAGTTGCTGCATGGGAGGCCAATCTCACAGACGACATGGTGAAGGCATGGGCGCGAGCATCCGGATACGACGGGTATGTCAGCAAGGTGGATGATGAGGACGAGGTCGTGGCCTGCACGATCTTCGCGGAGAGGCTGCCGGAGTGGACGCGATCTCGTCTGCCTGCGGTTCGAGCGACATCAATTTCAGGCTTTGAAACCACACAGGATGCCGCGGAGGCCATTGGGGATCTCACGCGCGTGTCATTGAAAGAATTTCTGACTGCACTCGTAGCCAAATTGAATTACGAGGCATGGATCTCGCACAAGAGACAGCTGGATGGATCTTGTGCCCATCTTGAAGAGGCGGCTGATCTGATCGGGGCCGCCGCGAAGGAAGTGGGATATGCTTCTGCCGCGGAAAGACGATAAGTAAAGGGATCTGGCTATCCGGGAACCGCGGTTGGCCTGAAGTTGGCGCGCAAGCGTGAGCGCCGTCGAGATGTTCGGCGCCCGTGCCATCCCGTTTCTGAGGGACGGCCCCTACGGCGTAGCCTGCTTTGCGCCGTACTGGTAGACCAGCTGCTCTCGAACCTGCTTCAGCCAGTCAGCCAGGTTGGTCGCGTAGGTGCCCTTGCTGTTACGCCGCTCACGCCAGAGAACCTCGATGGTCTGCGTGCCGGCCGCCCGTTGCAGATCTCCGGTGGCTAGAGCCAATACCTCGCGGACCCCATCATCAGCATTCACCTCTCCTTCGCCGTAGGGCGCAGAGAAACGCTGCATCGTGTTGGAGCCGACATAGGAGCGGTTATCTTCGACGAGTTGCCCGAGAACGGTCGCAGCCGCCCTGGAGAGGCCACCTCCAGAGGCTTCGAGCTTCACCGAGTCCACGATCCATGCCGTGTCCAGCGAGACAACGTCCGGGAGCTTGTCGCAGCTCGGGATGCGCTTCGGGCATCCCGACACGCCATCGGGGCCAAGAACGCGCGACTTGTAGCCCTGCACCTGGAAGCGCTCTGCCGAGCCGGTCAGGCCCATCAGGAAGCGCGCTGCGCTCGGACGGAAGGTGATGAGGAGCGTGAACTCGGCGTCCGCGATCTTGAGAGGTCGCACCCGAAGCACGACAGGCTCCCAGAGTGCAATGACGTCAGAGCCCGGGAGAGCCTTGGGTACACCGATGCCCTGGCCATCAGGAGCTTCTGGCGCTTGCGCCTGCACACTGGTGCCGAGAACCGCGGGGAAGGCCATTCCCTGCTCATCGGTCATCTTGCCGTCCTTCGTCGGGAGGAGACTCCGGATGAAGTTGGCGAGCTCGTCTTTCGGACGAGAGCGAGATCCGTCGAAGGAAGCCTCGAACGAGCGATGCGCCTTGTGAGCAGGGAAGAGGACGTTGACGCGATAATTTCCGGGCACCGCCTGAATGCGGCACCAGACGTCGAGAATGCCATCTGAAGGCTGGATGCCGAGCAGGAAGCGGATGCCCTGCCCATCCGGCTCGGCCGGCGGCGTGCAGTTTGCAGCCATCGCACCGGCGGATCCGAGTGTCATGCCGCTGGCGATGAGGAATGCAGAAAGGACCTTATGCACGATTCACTCCATGGGGTGCCTTGATTCTTCATCCATGTTCTTCAAACCTTCAAGCTTCGAATGATTCCTTGTTGATTGAGTGGTTGATGAGCGACGTTGGCAAAGAGGCCCCTGCACCGCGCGCTCCGCGTGTCGCGGCCACGAAGACAGTCGATCGAGTGCGCGAGGCATCCGCGATCGGCGATCTCGGCTCTTGGGCGAAGCCCTGGTATTTCGACGCGCCGCGCGTGCTTTTGACCTGTTTCCAGGTGACGCTAGCTCCCTTGGGGCTTGCGATACGCGCTGCTGAGGCCGCCGTGTCGCTGGCGGTGCTTGCCGTGATCGGCGTCGGGGCCGGCTGGTACATGGGGATGATCACTGATCAGGACGTCATCCAGCATCTGCGCCCTGTCGGGCAGCGAATCCTTGCGATGGTGCAGCAGGCCGGCGGTTTGCCGTGAGAGCGCGGCTGCTCGGGTTTGCGGTCTGGGGAGAGCGCTTCCTGGAGATCGCCGTCGCCGTCATGGTCGTGCCACCGCTCGTCGGTGGCCTTATGGGATTCGCGCTACTCCACGCGGCGGGCGTGGACAACGGAGAAGCCGTGTCTCTGCTGATGGATGTCGCGCGGCGTGCGCCAGCGCTCGTGCCAATCTGCATGACCCTGCCGGCCCTCGCAGCAATTTTTCTACGGAACCAGCTGCTGTCTGTGGTCCTCGCCGCGATGTTTATAGGTGCGGCTGCGGGAACCGGGGCAACGCTTAGCGTTCCGACCGCCCTGCCCCAGGACCACATGATTGCGGGCTCGATCGGCGCATTCATCGCCGCGCTGTCGTGCCTGTCTGCCGCGATCTATGCCCGCCGCGCTCGGCGGCGGGTCGACGAGATGTCTGCCCGCCTGAAGGCCGCTCAATAGCCGAAGAAGCGCCGCCCGACGCCGCCGTCCTGGTAGTAGACGACATAATCGCCGCGGTGGTAATCCGCCGGCACGGCGACGGCAAAGCAGACGGGATTTCCGTACCAGTCATACCCCCGGCGGACGCATTTCACGCCGGGTCGAGGGTCGGTCGCGTCTGCAACGATGGCGCCGCCCACAGCACCGATCGCGGCACCTGCTGCTGCGCCGCCGACATTGCCCGTGGCTACGCCCCCGACGACGGCACCGGCGCCGCCGCCGATCAGGGCGCCGCCCACGACGCGATCGTTGGCGCAGCCGCCCAAGGCGAGAGCGGCGATGGTGAAGATTGCGAATCGAAGCATGATGTAACCTCAAGGATAGTTCGCCCGATTCTCACATGGCGCCTACCGCGGCGCCAGCGCTGACTGACGCTTGCGGCTTTCGCGTTCGGAGCAGAACATGGCGTCACGCCCAAGGCCTGAGAATGTGAACGGTAGACATGCCCGAGAACGACAAGAAGCCGCTCCCGACCGAGGACCTTGTTGCCGACAAGGTCGAGCTCGACATCGAGATCGCCGTCTCGAAGGGGGAAGTTGCGGCTACGCAGCAGCCTGAGAGGGACGTTCAGATTGATCCGCCGGCGCCACAAGGCGCGCAGGCGCCTGGCGAAGACGCGACGGCGGAAGAAACCGCCCGGGCGCTGGGGCAGGTCGATTTCGATCCGGAGGCTATCGTGAGGGCGGCCGCGCTTCTCAATCAGCTTCCCCCAATTCAAGACGAGATTTCCGACGCCGATGCAGCTCGGATGGCTGCAATGCCGCGCGGCAACCTCGGCCGCGCCCCAGCCGGAAACGCTCGCCAGGTTGAGTTCCGGCGAGGTGGGCCCGGTGTCGAAGAGCCGCCTCCGCCACGCCCGCGACCGCCGGAGAACCTGCCGGCAGTTCAGCAGCAGAACGTGTTCGCACGCGACCCGAATTGGCAGGCGCCGCCTGCCCAGCCGCGATGGCATCGGGTGTACGACCTCCCGCGCTACTACCAAAACCAGATCCGAGGCCTCGGCCGCGGCGTCTTTCGGCGGTTCCCATGCTTTGCCGAGCATGAGGCCGTCATGACACAGATGGGGCACGATCCCCTCGGCTCGATCCAGGTGATGGCGAACCTGAACGGTCAGGGCTACCCGTCCGAGGCCTGGGAGCTCAATGCGATCGCCGAGTGGGTGCTCGGTGCCGGCGGCGGCCGCGTCGTGGACGCTCGCGAGCTGACCTTCGCCACCGTGATGCCGGACTATACCCCCCGCGTGATCGTTGCCTGCACGGAAACGGAATCCTTCCTTCTCGTGCAGGAACTGGTGGAGATGGGCGCGCCGGCCGACTCGACTTACATTTATCGCTGGCACGGCGGGCTGCGGTATTACCGAGACCATCCTCAGGAGTTGGCTGGGATGCAGCGTCGACAGATCGCGGCCGCCCGCCCGCAGCTCGAACATGATGCCGGGCCTGCAGTGGTCCCGCCGCGACTTGCCCGGCCTCGGAACGCCGCCAACGTCCCGGCTGTCGCTCGGGCCAGGCCCGCGACCTATACGCTGGTCCAACAGAGAACCAGCCAGGAACGCTCCGAGATCCTCAAGGCATTGCCGGTGGGGTCGTCGACGGTCGTGAAGAGCCCCGTGGTCGACCTGCTGAAGGTTGACGGCTTCAAGCAGTTCGGATCTTCGAGCGGTCCGTGCCTTCGCAAGCAGGTCGGCGCCGGCCAGTATGCCTATGTCTTCGGGGAAGCTGGAAAGTCGCTCGCGACCTCGTCGACGTTCCGTGTTGAGCTCGACGACGAAGGGACGCGTACCGTCCTCGCAAGCGACGCGTCGGACTTCGAAGAGATCAAGGCCATCATCTCCCCGTCGCCGGGGATGACTCCCTAAAACCCGGGGTCGCTCACGCCACCGAGATCCTGCCTTGATGGTGACTGAGCTGGGCCGCCTGGCAGGTCACGCAGTGCCATAGGCCCGCCCGGAAGGGGCGCTGACGGTGTCATGGATGGCCTCCGAGCAGGCGAGCCGACGCCTCCGGCCGGCGGCGGCACTAACTGCTGCTGAGCCGCAGGTTCCTGGTTCGGCGCGCGCGACGGGCTGGTGAAGCGCCGAACAGCCTTTTCGGCATCGCTCTGACGTTTGGTGCCTTGTTCCTGGGCCTCTCGACGAGCACGGCCGCCCGAAACCTCGTCATCCCACCAGGTTGAGACCCGTTCAGCGAGATCGTTTTGCCAGGGCCCGCCGACGAGGAATTCGACCTGCCCAGCCTCGGAGTGGAGGATGGGGAATGGGGGTTGCCCTTCGATCAGGACGAAGGCGCGCATCCGGCCATATTCGGCGACGAAGCGATACGGACCGATATCAAGGCAAGGGTAGTAGCCTCCGCGGGAGACGGGCTCAGCGGAGAGGGAGCACGACTGCCCGTGCCCTCGTTCGAGTGCCGAGCGAACGGTTGCGATGGCCTCCTGGTCGCCATTGGCCTGCGCAGGTGCGGCACCGAGGACTGCTGCTCCGAATGCAAGGATCACGAATCGCATCGATTGAAGACCTTGTTGTTGGCGATCCACCGTTGTTCCTTACTGGTAAATCAAGAACCGTTGACCGACACCTTCAAGCTGGTGATCATCCACGGGAAATCGAGGACAATCCATGGTCGAAGCAGGAATGAGCGGAGAAGATCTCGACGGTGTGGTGGAGGCGCCCGCCTCCGTCGTTGCGGTCGTTTCGCCGCCGACCATCTTCGTCAAGGATAACGAGCGGGCGACGGTCTATCGAGCGCTCGGCGCGATGCGGCTTGTGGGCATGCAGTGGCACAAAGGCCTCGAGGCTCTTATCAAAGGCCACGAAGAGGCCCTGCGCGACCGGGACGCAAAGGCTCCCCGAGGTGTGCTGCTCCTGCTGAAGGCGCTCCACAAGTCTTCGCGCGACGGTGGAACACAGACGATTTCAGAGGTCGTTGCCAGCTGCGCCGCGATCGAAGACACCGAGCATTTGATGGGCCAGGTGAAACCGCACGAGCTCAGCGATCTCAGCCGGACTGACGTCTACACGTACTTCGAGGCTCTCGCCGCGGCCGCGGAACGCCGGAGCTGATATCGATGCGACAGATCGAGGTCTATCGTTCGGCGGAGGCGCTGCTCGATCATCTGTCGCGCGAGCCGGTCGGCGCGGTCGGCATCATCGAGCGCGAGACCGGATATCTCGTGGTCAGCCTCACCGCCTTCGGACCCTCCGTGCGCAGTGGGAACCCCCGTTTTACGGCGCGGCAGATTGCTATGCAGACGTTGAACGGAGACGCCCCGTCCGTCGCCTTCGTCCCCGGCGACTGGAGTTCGTTTCGGACAGTTTCGTCGACGGACCTGGGAGAGTTCGTCATTCGCTGTGAGGGCCCCTCCAGCGGAAAGCCTGTCGGCCAGGTCATCGACGCCTTCGAGTCCGCCGCGAAGGCAAAGGTGATCGAGAGGAACACGGCGGGAGCAGCCACAAGCCGGGTCATCGCCCGCGCACCGGTCGTGAAATCGCCCATTCAGCTCGGGGAGATCCTGATCCCCGCCATTTCAACGACCAAAAGCGGAAAGGCGATCGACTGGCGCGCCGGAGCCGAGACAATCGCGACGCATCTGCTGCTCTCGCGCGATCCCAGTCCGGAAGAGATACGCTTGGTCGAAGCGAGCAAGGGCATTGTGCGCGACTTCGTTCACTTCACCGCGGACCCGAGCCAGAGCAACTCCCGGTTTCAGGTTCTGTCGATCGAAGTGCCGAGCGCCTTCGCGGTCGCTTTTCCGGATGGCAAGGTGCCGGCAGAGGCCTTCCGAGGGGCGTCCACCGCCTGACTTCAGGGACGCGGCGCGGAAGGCACGAGAGTGCAGACCGAGCGAGGGTCGCTGGTCAGCTCGATGCCGACATCTGTTTGGCCGTGCTCGTGGCGGTCGCCCAGCTTCCGCGCGAGCATCAGGAAGCCGCGCTGGGGCCCCTGGTACTGGTAATCCGAGACGGCGGCGGTCTGCTCGCGCCGAACTGTCTCGATGAACCCGGTGCGCGAGTAGACATTCAAAGGCTCGTCGGAATCGAAATAGGCGCCGCCGAACGCGTCGACCGATTTGAAGGTGCCCTCGCCGCCGGCGGTGTTGATGTAGTGGGTCGGGATGCGAAAGCGGATCCTCGCGCCCGGCCAGAGCGGAGCGCCCTTGGCATCAGCGACGGGATATTTGCCAGCGTTTGCGGAGACGCGGGGCGAGAAGGTCGTCTGGACATCGAATGCATAGACGTCCAGGCCATCAGGAGCCTCGTCGCCCCGCCCGACGACTTTGCAGGCTCCGCCCTCCGTCTCCTCCCAGACGAGCACAGTATGGCCCTCGGGGGCATTCTCGATGATGGTGGCAAAGCGCTGCATGTGCGGTCTCCTGCCTGGACGATGGCATGCGGCGGTGAAACCCACGAGACCCCCAGGGGTCTAGCGCTCGCGCTCTCTCCTGTGCGGAATCTCATCGGCACCGCGGCAACCGGCAATGGTCGCGTCTGCAGGATCGACGCCATTGGCGATCGCCATGGAGCGATAGCCAGCATAGAGCTCGATCCCGTCGTCCGTCACATCGGCGGGATCAAAGCGCCCTTCGCGCATGGCCATCCGGATCGCCAGGTTGTGGTCCGCTCCACGCAGCAGGAAACCGGCGCAGGTGCTGACCTTTTCCGCCCCGGACATATGGCAGCTGAATTGCGATTGGGACATGTCATGAGCGGTGTCGGCGGAATGGCGATATGCCTCGGCCGGGAACGCGCCCCGAGGAGCGTCCTTTCGCCACGGGCATTCCTCGCAGGGACGCCGGCGATGGCGAAGCCGATCCGATGTGGGAGTGACGACGGTAACGACCTGATGGTCAGAATCGGCCCGGCGGATCCGGGATATGCGACCGCGGGCATGGCCCCGCCTGTTTTCGTCCATCTAGCACCACCACAGAACCGAAGGGCGCCTACTCTACGAGGTCGCTCTTGCCGTTCAAGATGGGCGGACGCGCGCGCGGTGGATGAAGGACTCGCAGGATTGGCCATTGTCAGGTTCTGGATAGTCCGGTTAACCTTTCCTTAACGATCAGGAGAGACCGGTTATGAGCCACGCCTTTGAAGGAATGAACGATCGCGGTCCTTTCATCGGGACGCGGAAGCCGTCTCTCGTTTCTGTGGCTTCCGGCCGCAAAGCCACCGTTCTTTTCGACGAAGAGGCTGGCGCGCTCATCATCGCCAAGGGCTTCGCCGGTTTCGACGACGATGACTGCCTCGCCGCGCTCGACGCGATGGAGCAGGCTGAAGGCTGGGTGTGGGACGGTCGGCTGCGCTACATCGTTTTCGACCTGGCACATGAGCGAGCCAAGGAACCGGCGCGGCCGAGCCATTTCGACCAGCTGCTCTACGCCTACGCGAACCTGATCCTGCGCGCGCCGGTAATCTCGCTTGCTGTCGCGCGAGGAGATTTGTCCGGGTCGGATCTGGAAATCGCGCTGGCGAGCAACGCGATCATCGCCTCGGCCACGGCTCGCTTCACCCTGCCGCGGAGCCTCGATGGCGTCGCTGGCCGGCTCCTGGCGGGGAAGATGCGTGAGGATCGGGCCTTGGCGCTCATAGAGCGCGGCCCTTCGTACGCTGCGTCTGATCTAGTTTCCGAGCGCCTCGTAGCGGAGGTTCACGCGCCGGGAGATACGCTGGCCAAGGCGCGGCACTGGATGCACATGACAGGCCGCAAGCATAACGCGGCCTATCTGATCTATCGGGCGCAGCGGGTGGTGAACCCGGTGCGCTGGAGTGCGCTGACGCAGTGAACGTCAGGCAGCTTGGCCGAGCTTGATCACCCGAGGCTCGGCCAACTTCTCATGGAGGTCGGCGATTGGGACGGGCTTCGAGAAGAAGTAGCCCTGCAGCTCGGTGACATGGAGCTTCTGCAGGATATCCATCTGAACCCGGGTCTCGACACCCTCGGCCACGACGGTCTTTCCGAGCTCCCTGGCTAGCGAAACGATCGCCTTCACGATCGCCATCGACTCCGGAGTCTGGCCAAGCTTGTCGACGAAGGACTTGTCGATCTTGAGCTTGTGGAAAGGGATGCCGTGGAGCCGCGAGAGCGAGCTGTGGCCGGTCCCGAAATCGTCGAGAGCCAGGCGCACGCCCATCGCGCATAGGCTGGAAATAGCTTCGCGGGTCGCCGGCGTATCGCTCATCATCAGAGACTCGGTGATCTCGCACTCAAGACGCTCGGGCGGTAGGCCAGAAGTCCGCAGCGCGCTGAGGACAGCGCCGACCACATCGCCGCGCTTGAACTGGATTGGTGAGAGGTTGACGGCCACTCGTGTGCCCTGAGGCCAGCTCATCGCATCCTTGCAGGCTTTGGCCAGCACCCATTCGCCGATAGCGACGATCAGGCCGGTATCCTCGGCGATCGGGATGAACTGAGCCGGAGATATCAGGCCCTTGTCCGGATGCCGCCAGCGCAGAAGCGCCTCGCAGGCGAGGATACGCCCGCTGGAGGCATCCACGAGGGGTTGGTAGTGCAGCTCGAAGGCTCCAGACGCGACGGCGACCCGCAGGTCCATCTCGATCTCTCGGCGGCGCTGGGCATCGGCATCCATTTGCGGCTCGAAACGAGCATACTGGCCGCGTCCGGCGTTCTTGGCATGGTACAGCGCCATGTCCGAGCTGCGGATCAGATCGTCAGCCGTTTCGCCGTCTCCAGGCCAGGACGCGATGCCGATGCTGGCGCCGACGACAAGGTGATGACCGTCGATCGCATAGGACTCGCTGATGGCGTCGATCAGGCGCTTCGCCAGCTGCTCCGGCGAGCTTCCGCTCTTGGTCTTCAGCACGACGAACTCGTCACCGCCGAAGCGCGCCACCATGTCGCCATGTGCAGCTTCGTGCAGGCGCTTCGCTACCTCGATCAGCAGCTTGTCGCCCATCGGATGACCGAGGCTGTCGTTGATCTCCTTGAAGCCGTCCAGGTCGACATAGAGCACGGCCACGTCCCCGCCGAGACCCTTGCTCGCGTTCGAGAGAACCCGCTGGATCTCGTCGCGGAAGCGGAAGCGGTTGGGAAGGCCTGTCAGCGAGCAGTAGTGGGCGAGGTGCTTGATCTCCCGCTCGGCCGCGCGCCGCTCGGAAATGTCGTCCACCACGACCACAGCACCGCCTTCGGCGCGCAGAGAGACGCGGAACTCGAAGATGCTGCCATCTGCAGTCAGAAGCTCGACCGGCGTCTGGCGGCCGCCTTCGAGGCGATCGCGTAGCTCCAGGCCGAAGCGACGGAGATCTTCGGTGCTTGCCTGCGTCGCCCCGCCGATGGCCTCCACAAAGCCGCCGATGGTCGCTCCGCTGGCAAGGTTCATCGTTGGGAAATAGCAGCGCAGGCCGGCATTGATGACGACGACGCGGCCCGAGACGTCGAACATGCACAGGCCGCCCTTCATGGTGTTCAATGCATCGTCGAAGCGCGTCTTCTCGCGCTTGTGGAGCGCTGCGAGCTTCTGAACAGCCTGCGTCTGAACGAGGGCCCTGCGGAGGCCTGCATAGAGGGTCTTCGTGGTCGACGAGACTGCAGCGAAGAAGAGGAGGATCATGCCGGACACGCCGAGCAAATAGGGCTCGCCGCTGCTCAGCAATGAAATTGCCAGCGGGCCGCAGCAGAGCAGCACCTGTCCGCTCACGATCAAGGGACGCGCGCTGTTGCGGCCGGCGATGGCGCCGGCGCAGCCGACGGCCACCACACTGCCGTAGAGGAGCGTGATCAGGTCGTTCCCTTCGTAGACGCCGAGGGCGCTCGTGACACCGAGCGCAAGCATGAACGTCCACGCGCCGGCCGCGTAGCGCAGTTCCCAGGCCGCGATCTCGCGGAGGCGCATATCATCGCCACGCGGTTGCGACCGGTACCAGAACAGGATGACCGTCCGGAACGCGCAGGTCCCGAAGATCGCGGCGGTTGCCCAAAGAAAGATCGGGTCGCCGGAGCGGAGCCAGGACACCAGGCCGACGGCGCTGCCGCAGACCATCCCGGCGACGAAGCTCGCATAGGTGCCGTACAGCGCATCGATGAGCTGGGCATAGACCGCCTGCGGGAGCTTCTCTCGACGGGCGGCCCGGACAAACAGGTTCAAACTGAAAGCCGACATAGGACCTCACATGTAGAAGTCCTTCGTCGCACAAATTCCTTCAAAAGGGTAAAGGATCGAGTTTCAAATTCTAAGGATCGACGGCGAGTTTCCTGACCTGCGTGGAAACAATCCTTCGCATGTGGCGCACATCGACATCCCTCGCGCCGAAGCATCCTTCAGCCCAGATATCGACGACGCGGCGCAGCTCGTCATAGGTGATCTGCCACCGCTCCTGACGATCGTCGCGGTCTTTCAAAAGCGTCCGATAGATCGCGGTTGATGTCTCAGAATTACCGAGAATTTCGAGAAGCTTAGCGGTGCCCGCACCCCTCTCGGCGAGGTAGTCGACGACACCGCGTTCGAACATCTCCTCGGCCGTGTACGGGCGGCCGTGGAAGAGGATTTCTTCGGCCTCTGAGGAGCCCAATCGACGGCTCAAAAATGTCGTGCCTCCCATGCCCGGGAACAGGTTGAAGGTGATCTCCGGCAGACCGAGACGCACCCCTTTCTCGGCCAGAAGAAAGTTGTGGGCGAGCGCTGCTTCGAAGCCACCGCCGAGCGCGTCGCCCTCCACCAGAGCGAAGGTAATGACCGGATGACCGAATCCGGCCCAGACATCGTGGATGATCTTGATCGCCCATCGGGCATAATCGAACAGGACCTTGCGGTCCTGGCTGGCGATGGCGTCGGAGAAATAGCCGAGATCCCCGCCCATGTTGAACATGCCGGGGATGGACGAGCCAATTGCGACGTATCGGAGTTGGTCGCCGAGGCCGGCTGCATAGAGCGCGCGCACGGAATCCCCCAGGCAGAGGAGGTCGTTCATGATCCCGGGCGTGAAGCTCGGGACGCTGTCCGCCCGCCAGCGGACGATCAGCGCCTTGGACTCCGGGATAAACTCGGAGGTCATGAGCTTGAAGGACCAGTTCGGAAAGTCTTCCGCCCGGTTGGTCTCATAGTCGACGCGGAATTCCACGAATCTCTCCTCGAAGAAGGCCTTCGAGGAGTAACACGCGGGCGCAAACCATCAAGAATTGACAGCCAAGTCCTTTCGTGGACCGGCCTAGGCAGTCACTTTCCGAATCTTCGGAGGCAAGCTCATGTCGGCCGGCAGCGAACCCATTCTTACATGCGGAGACCACCAGAAAATGCCGCTACGGCGGACCTTGAAATGGCCCGTAACGTACGCGGCGGTCATTTCCCGAACAGATCCGCCTGGCCTAGAGGCCATCCGCTGTCGCGCAGCATTCAGTTTGATCCGGATTTCGTTGTAGCCGGAGAGCGGCGGTTTGTTCTTCTTGGCGCGCTGCTTGTTCAGCTTCTCGGGTGCGTCGACACGATTCACTTCGACGGCGTTGCGGCAGTTCAGGAGGATGAGCGTGGGCAGAATGGCGAGGTTGAAGAGCCGTCGAGCCTCCGCAGCCTGGCGTTCCCGGATCGCCTCGACCTGATCGGAGCCCATCATCCTCTTCTGGCTCAAGCTCATCCGCGCGAGATCGGGGTGAGGCCGCCATCGGAAGCGCACCTGCAGATTATGGTAGCACCGCCCTTCCAGCGGGCTCTTTGCGATCAATGACAGGTGTTCCTGCATTTTGCCGCTGATCGCCTCGGGGCGCTCGGACGAAAAGGGATTGGGCGCGCTGCCGTCCGGGAGCTCGACGTCGGCAAGGTCGAAGACGCCTTGCGCCGGCGAGAGCTCGACCACCGTCTTCTCCTCGTATTGCTGCGCCATGATGTAGTCGACGAGCAGGTGGTCGCCGAGGTCCTCAATCAGGAAGCCGCTTCGAATGAGCCTCGTAGCGGTGTGAGGCGGACGGATGTTGGTCGAGCCTAGGCCCGCCATCGAGCGCTTCAGATCCTCGTTCGAGAATTCGATGAAGACCCGCGGAAACGGGAGTTTGGCGAAGGGGAGCGCAGACAGGAGCGACGAAGGCTTGCTGAGCGCGACATTCGCGGCGAGCGCCATTGCATTGCTGTCGAGAACGTAGACGAAGGCATTTTCCAGGCGGGCCTTGACCGGTTCGAAAGCCTCCTGGGCCCGGTAGCCATCCTCATAGGTGAAATCCAGCTGCTGCTCACGCAGCATGTCGACGAGCATTGACCACCTCACTAACCGCCGGGGTTTTAGCGCAGGCCGACCAGGTCAGTAAACCGGTAGCCAGTTCTGGGTTGCGTCGAGCGTGGATAGCCTGTGCGGGAAGGAGATCGGGATGCTGTCACGTCATCATACGCACTGGGCCGTCGCCGATGAACGGCTCGAAATGCTCGATTTCGAGCGGCTGCACGTCATGGTGGAGCTCTCGGAGCCCATCAGCCGCGCCGAGGGAACAAGGCTGGTCACGCTGGCGCAGGCATCTGGATGGGCTGAGATGGACGGTCTGATCGCCGACGAAGGCGTCGACGTAGCGCAGGAGATGGAGGCTGCGCCCGGCCCCTCCGCTTATCTGGAGCGGGTCTCGCAGAGCCTCGAGGTCTATCGGGAGGCCTTCAGGCTGCGATCCGACACACGCCTGTTCGTGCTGGAGGAAATCTGCGGCCGCATCGAGAAGGCTTACAAGGCCGGGCGGGAGGAGAGGTTGGGTGAAGCGCTCGCTCGCCGGCCTGGAGGTCCTTGATGCGACGGCGGTCGCCTTCGTCTGCTCCGCAGGCAGGCCCGGCCATTGGCCGATGGCCGGGCCTTCAACTCAGGCGGCCGCAGCCGGCTGGAAGCCAGCGTCGAGGGCGGCCGGCCGGCCGAGATAGTACCCTTGCGCTTCGTCGCAGCCCTCGGCCTCCAAAAGCTGTAGCTGACGATGGGTCTCGACACCTTCGGCCAGGACCGGGATATCGAGGCTCTTCCCGAGTGCGAGCACAGCTCTGACGATTGCCTTCGCCTGTGCGCTTCCCTCGACCTCGCTCATGAAGGATCGGTCGAGCTTGATCTTGTCGAAAGGGAAGGTGCGCAGAGTGTCGAGCGACGAATATCCCGTACCAAAGTCGTCGATCGCGACCGTGACACCGAGTTTCCTGATCTGGCGTAGCAGATGGAGGGCTCGCTCCTTGTCGGCGATGATCGTCGATTCCGTGATTTCCAGCTCCAGCCGTCGCGGGTCCAGACCGCTTTCTTCCAGTACCTTGGACACGAGCTTAGAGAGGTCGCAGTGCGCGAACTGGACCGGGCTGAGATTGACCGCCACCCTGTAAGGGTGGTCCCATGAAACAGCGTCGCGGCAAGCGGTGCGGAGCACCCATTCACCGATCGAGAGAATGAGACCGGTTTCCTCCGCGATCGGTATGAATGTAGCAGGAGAAATCAAGCCCTTTTCGGGATGACGCCAGCGCAATAGCGCCTCATACCCGCCGGTTTCGCCGGTCGCGACCGACTTCTGGACCTGATAGTGCAGTTCGAGCTGGTCGAGCTGGATGGCTCGCGAGAGATCCTGGGAGATCGCCTGGCGTTCGCGGGCCGCCTGATCCATGCGCGGTTCATAGAAGCAGGCGGCGCGCGTCAGGTCCGCCTTCGCGCGATACATGGCAAGATCTGCATTGACGATCAGTTCGTCCTGGCTGGTGCCGTCCGAAGGATAGGTCGCGATACCCAAGCTCGCTCCGGCGATGGACTCGAAGTCGTCGATCCGTAGCGGCTCAAACAGCGACTTCTCCAGGCGGTCGACGAAATCGAGAAGCTGCACCTGTTCGGCATAGCCCTTGATTGCCAGAAACTCGTCCCCGCCGAGCCGGGCGACAAACTCGTTGTCCGAGGTGCAGGCACTCAGGCGCGCGCCGATGATGCGAAGGGCTTCGTCGCCTGCTTTGTGGCCGCGAAGATCATTGATCTCCTTGAAGCGGTTCAGATCGATCCCGATCACCGCCACGCGAGTGCCGGAGATCTTCGCGCGCTTGAGTTCCGCGTCCAGATGCTCGCGGCCCGCGACACGGTTCGGCAGCCCGGTGAGCGGATCGTTGAGGGCGAGATGCCGAAGTTTGGTGAACGCCTCGCGCGTCGTCTGCGTATCGATGAGATAGCTGACGACACCGGCGGCGACGATCAGCATACCGACGCCTGCAACCGCAATCGCCATGGCCTCAAGGACTTCTTGTGAAGACTCTGCGCTGAGCCCTAGCGGCGTCACCGAAACAGCGGTCATGCCGGTGAAGTGCAGCGAGACGACGGCGAGAACAAAGAGGCCGCAGGCGAGATACGGGGAGGACTTCGACCGGCGCCGTACCGCCTGGTTGAAAGCCGCTGCGGAGATGACCACAGCCAGAGTGATCGAGCCGAAAACGTAGTTGTGGTTCCAGGTTACGATGCCATCGACGTGGTAGGCCGCCATCCCTGTGTAGTGCATCGCAGCGATCGAGAAGCCAGCGGCGCAGCCACCGAGCTCCGCGGCGAACGGCATGCGGCGGAATAGCGAAACCCAGATTCCATAGGCCATGCCGGCGATCACCACGAGCAGGGAGACCATGGTGAGGATGGGGTCGAACGTGACCGGTGCGCCGACGTCATAGGCCAGCATCGCGACGAAATGCGTGCACCATACCGATGACCCACCCGCCATCGCGGCCAGGAAAGTCCACCCGGCGCGCTGAAGACCTTGCCGCTCCAGGGCCTGGGCGAAGAGCCTGAACGTCACAGTCGCGCCAGAGACGCAGACCAGTGCTGCCAGCACGACCAGCCATGGATTGTGTTCGCCGACGATGCACAGGATCACGCTCACGACATAACTCCAAGGAACGCAAAAACAGTTCTTCAATCGGCTATTCGAGAATCGCACGCTCTCTGGCAATCGCGGCTTCGGGCTTTCCCTGAGCGTGCCCGTGGATGAGGATGGCTTTCGACGGCAGATGATTAACGGAGTCTGAGGGATTAGATGAAACTCCGGTCAAGCGACCTCAAGCCATGAACCGAGGAAAGGCTGGTCGGGGGCCGCGAGGTCGGAGCGCTCCCAGACGAGCCGGCACGGCCAACTGCGCTATCCACCGAATCTGCAGGGGCAAGGATTGTGGGGCTCCAAAGGAATCGCAATTGTATTCCTTGAGGCGGGCGTTCCTCCCCTTGCCCGTTTCGTTCCCCTCGACTTAGCCGGCCATCATCCGATGGCCGGCTCTTTCGTTTTAGGGGCCAGATCGCCGGCCCTGTTGACAGTGTCGAGCGCTAGGCGTTCAATAACTCAAGCCGCTGAGGTGGATCCATGAGGGTCACACCGACGCCGCTCCAATCCATCCGCGTTGCGGGTGAGACGAGGATCGAGAATGACACGCAAGTTGAATCTTGTGCTGGCGCAGCTAAACCCGCGCGTCGGTGATCTTCGCAACAATGCGGACCGCGCAATCGAGGTGCTGAGGCAGCACCCGGACGCCGACGTGATCGTCTTCCCCGAGTGCTTCCTGACCGGCTACCCGATCGAGGACCTCGTTCTTCGGCCGGCCTTCCTCGCCGCGACCGAACGCGAGCTCGCCCGGGTGACCGAGGCCGTCGTTGCCGTCGGCGGGCCGGCCGTGGTGATGGGAGCGCCTGAAGAAGGCCCGGCACTCCCCTATAACGCCGCCTATTTCATCAGCCCCGACGGTTCCAAGAAGGTCGCTCGCAAGCGTGACCGTCCCAACGACGGGGTCTTCGACGAAGTCAGGAACTTCGCCTGCGGCGATTTCCGCCCTCCGATCAAATTCCGCGGCGTCCGCATTGGAATCGGGATCTGCGAAGAAATGTGGCACCCGTCGGTGGCCCAGGATCTCGCTGGCGAACTGGCCGACGTCCTGATCTTCATCAACGGCAGTCCTTACACCCGCGGCAAGCACCGCGATCAGCGGATGGCCCATGCCAAGGCCAGGGTTCGCGAAACAGGCCTGCCGCTCGTCTACCTGAACACGGTCGGCGGCCAGGACGAGCTCGTCTTCGACGGCGCGAGCTTCGTGCTCGACGAGAAGGGGCTGGTTCGCGCGCAGCTGCCTGCCTTCAAGGAATCCATCCAGACGATCTCGGTGCCGTTCGGCGACGAATTCCCTCACCAGGAACCCTACCCCGAGGACGAGGTCGCCGATTACCTCGCCTGCGTTTTGGGGCTGCGCGACTATGTCAACAAAAGCCGCTTCATGACCGTCGTTCTCGGGATGTCAGGTGGGATCGACTCCGCGTTGGTTGGAACCATGGCGGTGGATGCGCTCGGCGCCGATCGGGTGAAGGCTGTCACGCTGCCATCAACGATCACCGAGAAGGGCGACATCGCCGACGCGGTCGAGGTCTGCGCACGGCTCGGGATCGAACTTGCCACGGTCCCGATCGGCGAGCCGGTGGAGGCAATCTGCAGGATGCTCGGGATTGCCGGGCGCGTGCCGAACGTCACCGAGGAGAACATTCAAGCCCGGGTGCGGATGATCGCACTCATGGCTCATTCGAATGAGCATGGCCACATGCTCCTCTCCACAGGGAACAAATCGGAGGGATCAGTCGGCTACGCGACGCTGTACGGCGACATGGCAGGCGGCTTCAACCCTATCAAGGATATCTACAAAACGGACGTGTGGAGCCTGTCGCGCATGCGAAATGAGTTTCGTCCGGAAGGCGTGCTCGGACCCGATGCGCCAATCCCCCCGGCAATCATCGCGAAGGCGCCGAGTGCGAATTTGGCACTTGGTCAGACGGACGAGGCGAAGCTCGGTCCCTATGCGATCCTGGACGAGCTGCTTCGAGGCTTTGTCGACGAAGACATGGATTCGGTCTCGGCGCTTGCGCGGGCGAGGACCGCAATAGGGGCGGACGGCGATCCGCGGTTCCTAACAAACGATCACACTCGGTTCGTCGGTGCGCTGCTCCGACAGAGCGAGCACAAACGTCGCCAGTCGGCGCCAGGTCCGAAAGTCGGGCCAAGAGCGTTCGGACGCGACCGCCGGCTTCCGATCGTCAACGCGTTCGAGATGTGAGGACGAAATGGCTTTCACCGATCTCGCGACCCGGGTCTACAACCACAGCTTTAAGCTCGACCCAGTGGTTCGCTCGCTGCTCGACACCGACTTCTACAAGCTGCTCATGCTTCAGATGATCTGGCGACAGCATCGCGACGTGCCTGTCACCTTCGGGCTGATCAACCGCTCGAAGAGCGTGCGTCTGGCCGACGACATCGACGAGGCGGAGCTGCGCGCGCAGCTCGATCATGCGCGCACGCTGCGCTTCACGAAGGGCGAGCTGATCTATCTCGCCGGCAACACCTTCTACGGTGTGAAGCAGATCTTCGCTCCAGACTTCCTGGAGTGGCTGACCGACTTCCAGCTTCCGGAGTACCAGCTGGAGCACCGCGACGGGCAGTTCGAGTTGCGTTTCGCCGGCCGCTGGGTACACACGACGATGTGGGAGATCCCCGCGCTCTCCATCATCAACGAGCTGCGCGCCCGTCACGCGATGAAGGGGATGGGACGCTTCGAGCTCGATGTTCTCTATGCCCGCGCGAAGTCCCGCCTCTGGGACAAGGTAGAGCGCCTGAAGGCTCTCAAGAACGAGGGCTTGCTGAAGGTCGGTGATTTCGGAACCCGGCGCCGTCACGGGTATCTCTGGCAGCGCTGGTGCTGCGAGGCGCTGGCCGAAGGTCTCGGATCTTCATTCGTCGGCACCAGCAATGTCCATATCGCGATGCAGGCCGGGACCGAGGCGATCGGCACCAATGCCCACGAGCTGGCGATGGTCTACGCGGCCATGGCTGGCGAGGACGACGAAGGGGTGCGCCAGTCGCGCTACCAAGTCCTCGCCGACTGGGCGAAGATCTATTCCGGCAATCTTCTAGTGCTGCTGCCCGATGCCTACGGCACGACAGCCTTCCTCCGGGACGCGCCGGACTGGGTGGCGAAGTGGACGGGTGCCAGGCCGGACTCCAAGCCGCCGATCGAGGGCGGCGACGAGTTCATCCGTTGGTGGAGAGAGCGTGGGGAAGATCCTCGTGAAAAGCTGCTCATCCTGTCTGACGGCATGGATATCGACTCGATCGAGGAAAGCTTCCGCCACTTCTCGGGGCGCGTGCGCGTCAGTTACGGCTGGGGCACCAACCTGACCAACGACTTCCGCGGCTGCGCGCCGGCGGGAGGTGACGGCCTGAACCCGATCTCCCTGGTCTGCAAAGTCGTAGAGGCGGCCGGGCGGCCGGCGGTGAAGCTCTCCGACAACCTCGCGAAGGCGACGGGGCCAGCCGGTGAGGTCGAGCGTTACAAGGTGATCTTCGGGACGAAGGGGATGGCGGAATCCGCCGTCAGGGTGTGACGATGGCACAGATCAGCAACGATGATCGGGTCTGCCTGGCAGTCGTGGACAGCCAGGTCCTCCATTATGGGCATCTGCGGCTGCTTCTGCAGATGCGTGCAACGGCGAAGCGGTGCCTGGTCGGCATCGGTAGCGTCAAGAAGGCGGGTCAGGAAGGCCATCCCTTCAGCTTCGAAGAGCGGATGTCGATGATCGAGGCCATCTTCGGAGGGCCGCCGGAGAACACCGCTGGATTCCGCTTCATCCCGCTGGATGACATCGATGCCTCTGTCGATAACGACGACTGGTGCGCCTATGTCCTCGGGAAGATTCGCGGCCTCGGCCTGCCTGCTCCAACGGACTATTTCTCCGGCAGCCGGATCGACGCCAAATGGTACGAGCCCGCTTTCGCGCGTCTCTCTGACGGCAACAGCAGCAGGATGTTCGACTCGGCGCTGGCGACGATCTACGAGGACGTCGACAGCGGGAAGCGCATCCACATTGTCGACCGCGATAAATCCGGCCTGCCTCTCGGGCGGGAAATCAGAGCGCTCATCGAGCGGCGCGATGACGAGTGGCGGCGCTATGTTCCCGAGAGGCTGCACAGCTTCATAGACTGGAACTATCCACCGCACCTCCGGCAGGCTTTGCGCGGCGCAACGCCTCCCGACACCAAGCTGCCGGTGGGGACGCGCTTCAAGGCCGATGGCCTGGGCCGCGACGGCGAGGTGTTGGAACTGAAGGACGACGGCAAGTGGCGTCCGCTTTCGAGCCGCGATGAGAAGCGCGACTACGCGCGCTCGCGCCGCGGCGATCGTTGATGAGGAGATGGCTATGAACGCGATTGCGAACCCGATGATGACCGCGATCGAGGGCACCGCGCCTCTGGTCATGTCGGCTCTGGATCTGAGCCGCGGCAAGATCGGTCTCATCGTCGTCGACGAGGTGCATGGTTTCTGCACGCCCGGTCGAGGTCCGCTGGCGCCGGCGGTTCCGAACCCGCAGATCGAGCGGATGATCGAGGAGACCGACCTCCTCGCCCGCAGGATCGGTCCCAAGCTGGTCTTTCGGGACAGCCACACGGCTGAGCAGGACGAGAAACCGTACCCGCCTCACTGCCTGGTCGGTACGGGCGACGACATGCTCGTCAGCCGTCTCGAATGGCTCGAAAACGACCCAGAAACGCTGGTTATGCCCAAGGAGTGCATCAATGGGGTCATCGGCGGCATCAGGCCCGACGGCAGCAACATCGTGTTCGACTGGGCGAAGAGTTCTGGCGTTGATACGCTGGTGCTGGTCGGGATCTGCACCGACATCTGCGTTCTGACCGCCACCGTGAGCCTCCTGTCGGCGCGTACCCGCGGCTTCATCGGGAAGGTCGACCAGATCATCGTGCACGAGCCGGCCTGCGCGACCTACGACCTGCCGCTGTCGACGGCGACGGAGCTCGGCCTGCCCGCCAGTGCGGCGCACCCGCAAGATCTCTTCCACCAGATTGGGCTCCTGATCATGCAGAACCAGGGCGCCATCATCACCGATCGGGTGCTCTGATGGTCGTATCGGTCATCGCGGAGCGCGTTCCTTTCTGGAACCCGATTGCTGCCGCGCATCTTGCGGATGTGATCGCCGGCAGCGATCGAACAGTCATCCTGTTGAATGGAGCGGACCGGCCGATCTCCGCTCACCTGCAGCCTTTCACTGTCGACGTTCAGAAGGAGATGCTCACGCTTCTCTTCCCCCAGGAGGTCGCAGCCGGGATCGTTGCGATCCACGCAATCGACGACGAGCCGTACCTTGATGAAGCCCGGCTCCGGACTGTGGAAGAGGCGCTTGAAGCTGCCGCTGTCAAAGCGGGCGAGGCGCGTGCCGTTTGGTCGAGCGAGGCTGCGATGAACGAGGCGAGGGGTTTGCCGGCCTTCGTCTTCGATGAGGTGCGCCGCGTGGAGAGCATCGGGTCGACCGCCGACCTCTTCGGCGACCTCTCCCCAGCTCCGCTCCTCGTTCCCTTCCTGGATGATTGGCGTAGGTCAGATCCCTATAGGTACCTGCTAGGTGAGCACCAGGCCGCGGCGCGCTATCGTGCTGAGTGGGCGAATGCGCCCTACGAGCCGAGCTTCACCACCGCCGATGCACTCATCGAGCACGAAGACGACGTGCTCTGCATCATCCGAGATCGCTTTCCGTTCGAGGGCTATCCCGCCTTGCCTGGGGGGTTCCAGGATCCCCGCGAGCGCCTCAGGCGGACATCGCTCCGGGAGGCCGGCGAGGAGGCGTCCATGACCCCGGAGATGATGGTCGAGTTTCTCGTCGGCAACGCGGTCTTCGACGAGCCAGATCGTGATCCTCGCGGCCGCTTTGTCTCGCAGGTCTACCACTACCGGCTAAAGGGGCCGCGACCGCCGGCGAAAGCGGGATCCGATGCCCGGTCCGTTCTTTGGCTGCCGAAGCGCGAGATTGTGCCGTCGAACATGGCTTTCGACCACGGCTTCGCCGTTCGCGAGATGCTCCGGCTCTAGGCAGACTTTGGTTCCTCGCCGGCGGCCCGCTTGGCGTAGGCGAGGAACACCTCACGGGTGATAACCGCCTCTGCGGAAGCTCCTGGCGCTAGGGGCTCGGACTGCGCGATCACCGTGTCGATCGTATCGGTGATAGCGTCACGAATGCGCAGCCGGTTCTCGGGAGACAGATCCGCAAGGATGTAGCGCATCTCGCCCGCATGCGGTTCGAGCGAGGCTGACGGAACGATATCGTCGTTGCCGAGGATGAACTTCAGGGCGTGGTAGCTATCGCTGTAGTCACCGGATGGGTCGCAGCTGCCGAGTATGAGCATCTCCGCCGCGTTGCGCAGCTCGATCGACATCTCCTCGAACTGGGCCGGAAGCGTGGTTCGGCCAGCTTCGCGAGCCCGTTCCAGAACCCCAGCCACGGCGTCGGCCGGGTTGGAGACGTAGGTGGCCATCGTCTCGACCACAGCGCGGCTGTGATCGTTCGCAGCAGGCCAGGCTCCGAGGAACTGATGAAGGTTCTCCGCCGTGCGTGTCAGCACATGGCCATGGGTGATCCGCTTCCCGCCGCTCCAATGATGGAACGCGTAGAGGTAGGCCGGCATCGCTTGGGTCTCCGTGATGATGCGCCGACGCATGTGGGGCGCTTCGTCGAGTGTCTTTGCTGGAATGACCGAGAGGATGTCGGCGTCGCGGACTTCCCCCCGCGCGTGGGAGCGCCCTCCCCGCTGGGTCTCCCGCGCGGAGGCGATATAGGTGCTGGATTGGGTGGCAGAGACACGCGTTCCGACGACGACATTCAAGCACTGAAGGTCAAATTCATCGCAGCCGGTGCGGATCAGATCCGCGGGCGAAAAACGCTTCATCAAACAATCCTCCGGACCTTAAAGCGCGGGGAGCAACAGAAGTTCCAAGCCAAGGGTTCCCAAAGGATTGCAAACGTTGGGGAATGCGGGGATTGGCGAGGATACATAGCCTAGAAAGTGGCGAATCCTTGTTCTGGCTAATGGAACGCAGTCCTAATCCGTGGACCGGCTCATGATGGATAAGAGAGGATCTTGATGACGGTCTCAAATTTCCTTATGTTGGAGATGCCGCTTCAACGGCTACGACAGTAGACGGTCGGACATGATAGGTGCTCGGACATGGGTGCGATACCCATCGCCTCCACCATGAGTGCATCACACGGTGCATTGATGATGGGGGCGAAATAGGTTCGACGGGCGCTGACGAGTTCTTCTTGCTGTTCGGCATGGTTCCACCGTTATCGGGCCTTACGCATAGTTGCCAACGACAACCATGCTGCTGGGTACGCCGTCGCCGCGTGAGCGGTGCCGGTCCGGCATTAAGTCCTGACGGGTAGCACCGTCGGGCGGGGCTTCGGGACTGCGCCTGGCAACAGAAGCACCCCACTTTCGTTTCGCATGTTGTGCCTTTCATATCCTGCCACGACGGTCTGGGGATGGAGAAGATCGACATGCCCCTGTCCCGTCCCGCGCATAAGCCCGCCACTCAGCTCGACCTGCAGTCCCTGCGCGAGCAGCTGCTCGCTGCCGGCGTGAGCAGCGATTTCGACCTCTCGAAGTTCGAAAGGGTCCTCAACTCTTTGGTCGCCGAGGCGATGGGGCCGAGCATCGTCAATATCGCTCGCGGAGCGGCTTCCGATCGCATGCGGGTCGGCGGCACGAGCGTTCGTCGCGTCGATATGGGGCATCCCTTCAGCATCGCGCTCGCCATTGAGCATGACGGCTCGCCGAACGGCTATCTGGCTGTCGTGGACGTGCGTCCGCCCCTCGACACCTCCGCATCGCATCTGGCCGAGCTCGATCGTCGCGCCAACTTCGTCACGCTACCCGAGGGCGAACGAGAGCGCCGCGCGCGCCGCCTGATCGCAGAGATGAACATCGAAGAGGGGCTGATCGAGGAATACAAGCGATCGGGCTTCCCGTCCGACATGACCGGCGCCGAAGAGGCTGCCGAGGTCGAAGAGGTCTTCTTCTATTCCTACGGCCGGCGTCCGGCCTATGAAGCGCCTGCGGAAGGTTGGGAGATGGACCGCTTCCTGCGCCACGCTGCGGCATTGCGTGGCCGCCTCGATCCGAGCCTGGCTGACATCGTCAAGGCGCACGTCCACGGCGCTCACGTCGCCTCGGCGATCACATCCGCCCGCCCTTCCTACGAGAGCAACGGCGCCTGGTCCTATACAGACGCCACAGTCGGGAGCCCGAAGGAATTCGCGGACATCGTCTCACTGCTGCGCCCCATCATGGCTGCAACCACGGAAGATACGAAGATCGTCGAGCGCTCGCTGGAAATCGGCAGGCGCACCTACATCAACTACTGTGCTGACCCGACCCAGTCTCTCATCTGCCAGGTCGCGATGGTGACGGCGGCGAGCGAGGGTGGAATGCCGGGTACGGCCGCTCGCGCATTCTTGGACCAGCTGGAGTTCACCGCACACGCGTCGGGGCTCACAGAGCGCCTCGGCGCACTGACGTCGATCATCGACTTCGCCCGGGACAACGCCTCGGGCCGGGATCCCTTCGAGATTGAAGAGCTGGACAAAACTGTCAGCGTCTCGATCCGTCGCGAATGGGCCCTGGTGACGCTGCACTGTCAGAACGGTCAGTACCAGGTCATGGCCTCAACACGCGAGGGAACGATCACTTCGATCTCGATCGCGCGTTTTGGACGCGATCCCAATGGTCACCTCGTGAGCTACGGCGATCCGGGTGCGCCCTCGCGTCTCCGTGCGAGCGAGTTCCATCGCGACTACGCCAACAACCTGGATGTGTGCGCGCCGCGCAGCGAACGCGAGGTAGCCGGGAAGCTTCTGGTCGGCCTGACGGGCTTCCCGCATTTTCTGGGCACATGGACCATCGAGGGCGGCGAGCTCAAGCTCTCAGAACCGTTTCTGAACGACGCGCGCGCCGTCACGGACCTCAACAACATCGATGTGTTGATCGCGAGCGCGGCCACTCTCCTCGAGGAGCGCACCCGACTGGCGCCGGCGGCCTGATCAATTTCGGTTCAAGCCCATCGCCCCGCTCTGCAGCTTGCGCTTCCAGAGGGATTCCTTGGTCAGAATGTCCTCTGGAAGCGAATTGTCGCCGGCGACTTCCAGGATGGAAACGCGATAGTCGCTCGGATCGCGGCTCTTGAGCCCGACATTGCCGCCATGCCCGTCGCGGTAGGTAAGCCAACGGCCATAGAAGCCATCAGCGCCGGTGGCCGAGCCCACATATTGCTCCTTGGTGCGCGGACATGTGAGCAGGTAGACGCCTTTCACAGCCGCGAGCGCAGTCGACCAGGTCGCCGGCAATCGCTCGATCGATGACAGGTCGGCTATGAACTCCGTGAAGCCTGGGAATTCGGGCTCCCTGAATGATCGCCAGATCTCGGTTACGGCCTTTTCCTGAAAATCGGCGCGCTGGATCCAAGCTCGCCCACCAAGGCCCCACTCGATCACCAGCCGGCCTTGCAGGTCTTCGAAGCGCAGATCCAGTTCGAGCGCATAGATGTCTCGCGTCCCGGCGGCATCAGTGCCAGGGGCGTGGGGCCAGGGAATGTCGACCTCGTTGATCCCGCTGTACTGGCAGCTGTAGAGCCCGGCGAACAACGTCTCGCCGGTGGAGGTCACGACGAAAGAGGCCCAGAACGAAGCCTGCAGCTTGGCGCGGTTCGAGAAGGTCTGGACGCGCTGGTATTCTTCGAACGCCGGCCGGTTGTCCCGCCAAAGCTCATAGGGGCTTCGTCCCTTGGCTGAGCGGTTGTCCTGGTGGCGAAGGAGTCGGACTGACGAAGGCTCTATGCCAGCGTCCTGCAGAAGCATGTTGAATCGGAAAGGCATCGCGTCCCCCGGGCGGAGGATGCGATCGTACGCGCGTCAGAGTTTCATTTCGAGCGCACCGAGCTCGATTTCCCCGAGATACCGCTCCACGCGGGACAGAGCCCGAAGCTTGTCGTCCTGGAACCAGGCCCCGCCGAGATCATGCCTTTGCTGGTCGGCGGTGATCTGCAGCAGCGCGTCGCGCAGCTTCTCGGACAGCTCGCTCAGATCGGCCGATTGATCGGTGCGCAGCTTGTGCTCAAGCGCGTGCGTGCTGTCTCGCAGGTCCGCGAAGGCGGAGAAGTAGGGGACGTCGAGCAGCGGAATTCGATCGGCCATGGTGCGCACGGTTTCACGGGCTGCCGCGAGGAGGAGATCTGGTTCGAAACGGCGCCGGACCGCCTCCGGGATCAGGATCTCGATCTGCTCGGGTTCCTGGAGGTGCTTCGCGCGCCCGATCCGATCGCCATAGATCTCCTTGATGAACCCGAGCTCGTCCAGGCGGAACGATTGGTGCGGAGGCCGACGCTCGGAGCCTTCGATCAGTCGGATGCTCGGATAGTCCCTCTCGATGTCGGCCGCGAGGAACGGCTCGTCGACGACGCTCCACTGCAGGCCGTCGATGAACATCATCTCGGAGGCTGCGAGGCGGACCTTCCGCTCGATCTCTTCCCGGTCGGTTTCGTGGATCTCCTGGATATCAAGTTCGCGTTCGATCTGGCGGTCGGAGTGCCTTGAAGTGGGGTTGAGATCGTGACCCGTCCCGCCGAGTGAGTCGATGAACGTCTTCAGGGAAACGGGTTTTTCCCGGACCAGCTCCTTCGTCCAAAGCTTGCCGTCGCGCCAGCGGTAGGTCTGCTCGACCGGACGCGCCCACTTGTCCTTGGTCCGGATCGCGACGGGAGCGTCATGATCGGCCACCTCTGCGATCGAGACCGGGATTTCAGCTCGAAAGCACTCTTTCGAAGTCGATCGCTTCCGCTTGTAGCGAACGGTCGCCTCATAGGTGAAGGGAACTGAAAGGATCGGCATGTGACATCCGCGGCGTTGGTTGTCCTCGAAGATAGGTCGAGCCGACGCAAGGCAGGAGCGCCCGTCCACGGGCAAGTCGGTCCCGCGGATTGACCCGTCCGGCACCCGCCGGGACACTGCGAACCAATCTCGATTTCAGGAATATCGTTGTGAGCATTTCTCTGTTCCAGGCCATCAATCACCTGATCCAGGTGTCGCGCGGCACCGTCGCCCCCGTGAGCGCGCCGCGCATCGTCTATTTTGCCCACATGCAGTTCATGGGTCAGACCGAAGGCGGTCTTCTCGTCGACGATCGCTTTTTCGCCATGGCCGGCGGCCCGGGTTCGCAGGCGCTGCAGGCGGAACTGAACAAGCGTGGCGCCCTTCCGCTGCGCCAGCCGCTGCCGGCGCAGGCCTATCCGCAGTTCAAGCTGCGATCCGAGCTCAGCGCCATCGAGGATGCTTGGGCCAAGCTCGGGTCCCTGTCGGAAGCCCATATCGCCAACTCAGTTCGCGGCGAGAAGACAGCCTGGGCGAGGACCTATGATCGCAATCGCGTCGTCGCGATCTCTGATCGAGCGATCTTCGAGGAATTCCTCTGGCTGCACGACGCCTAGGCCGGAGCCATCTCCGGCGGCAGGAACCCGAGCTCGATCGCGTCGCGCATAAGCGATCGCAGGTGCATGCGGTCGAACACCTCTCCCATCAGCGATGACTTCGGACGCTCCTCGGTCGAGGTCATTTCCGGCAGACGCGAGGCAAACCAGCGAGCGACCAACACGCGGCAGATCTGCTCGAATTCGTCCTCGTCAGTCTCATCGCCGGCGTCGGGGATCGTCAGACCAGCAAGGCGCGCCCGCAGGTAGAGGTGCCTCCGGCGCCGGTTCACATCGGGCGCGTCATCTGCGCGTTGACGCGTTCCACCCATTTGCAGCAGGGATAGCTCCGTCGCGCTGAGCGGAGCGCGCCACGCTCCGATCTCGTAGATCGGCTTGAAGGCCGTCCTGAAGGACCCGCAACGCAGGCATTTTGCACCGCCATTGGTGTAGCCGCGGCGCCCCCAGCGATGAGGCCGGCAAGCGTCCTCCTTCGCGAAGCGAGCGAACGCATCAGCCTCTGCCTCTTCGATCGACTTGCCTTCGCCGCGGATGAAGCCGCCGCCGGCGGGCATGGCCTCGAAGAACGCTGTCGAGTAGGAGCCGCCCTCATCGTCCGCTCGCAGAACCACGCCTCGCCCGCCCCACTGGACATAGGTGTCCGACGGCCAGTCCTTCAGCGGCTGCCAGGCATCCTGCCTGTGGTTGCGTGCGATGATCGGCATTCAGGCGAAGCCGGGTGCAGAAATTCTGGTCGCGGCGTTCAAGCCGAGATGTGCGAGCGCCATCGCATATTGCTCCTCCGGGTTGGCACCGAAGACGATCTCGGGCTCCCCGGGGCAGACGAGCCAGTCGCCCTCGAAGATCTCCTTCGTCACCGCGCCAGGCGACCAGGCACGGCTACCGATCGCGAAGAGGACGCGTCGCGGCCCGCTGCGGCGGCCGATCGCGCGCAAGAGATCAGGGGTGCGCGTCAGCGAGATCATCTCGCTGATCTTCTGGGTCTGATCAGGGAGGAAGACGTCGCTCGAATGCAGGATGAAACCGCGGCGGCCGTCATTGTCACCGCCATGGAGGACCGGAATGCGCTTGGTCTCATCGGGGAGGATGAGGCTCTCTTCAGGGGTGATGACCTCCTGCTGCACGAGAACCTGGCTGAAGTCGAGCTCGGGGACGGGATTGTCCAGCCGAAGGCCGAACGCCGTGTGATCGGCATCGGCATGCTCGCAAACGTAGACGATGTGCCGGGAGGCGCCGCCCGGAGGTGACACCAGCAGATGGCCGGCCAGGTTTGTGATCACAGGAATACGACCGCGGGGCATCGGGCTTTCAAGAATCTATCGGGGGATCGTCAGTGGGCGATGATTGCAGCTTTCAGGATACCGCGCCACCGTGGATTGAAGCCGATTTCCTTGCGCGGCTCGTCCGATTCCATCAAGCGGTGACGGGAAAATGCTGAAGCGACTGCCGAAGCCTGCTGTGAAGCGGCTGCCCCTGAACACCAAGGGGAAGGACGTGATTGTCGGCGATATCCACGGCATGTTCGATCTCGTCCTGCGCGCCATGGAGAAGATGAACTTCGATCAATCCTGCGACCGATTGATCTCAGTCGGCGACATGATCGACCGCGGCCCGGGTTCGCATCGGACGGCGAAATTCCTGTCTTGCTCTTTCGTCGAGGCAGTCCTCGGCAACCATGAAGGCATGCTCCTGGAGGCCTATCAAAACGGCGATGCCCACCCCGGCGTGTTGGAGTTTCTCCATAGCCGGAACGGCTTCTCGTGGTGGCGGGATACTCCCGACGAACTTCGCTCGGACATTCTCGATGCACTCTGGAAGCTGCCTCTGGCACTGGAGATCGAGACCGACCGCGGCATGGTTGGCGTGGTGCACGCTGACGTTCCGCGTGGCATGAGATGGCAGGCCTTCACCGCTGCGCTCGAAGCCGGAGACGCAGGCGTTGCGGAGGTCGCGCTTTGGGGCCGCGACCGCATTCACAGGCTCGATGAGACCGGTGTCCAGGGCATCGGCCGCGTTTATGTGGGACACACACCTCTGCGGCGCGTCGCCAAGCTTGGAAACGTCGTCGCGCTCGATTCCGGCGCCGTCTTCGGCCTGGGCCGGGAAGAAGGCGCGCTGACAGCGCTGGCCATCGCGACCGGGACAATGGAAATCAAAACCGTCTCGACCATGATGCGTCCCGACGACTTCGTTTTTGCAGGACCGGTCGGCGATACGCCTGACGCGGCCTTCTCGTTTGAATCGGTAGGCATGCGACATGGCTGACAGGCTTTTCATAGGCGACGTGCACGGGCACGCGGATGAGCTCGAAGCGTTGCTGGCAGAGAGCGGCTTTCAGCTCACCGGCGGCGCGTGGCGCCATCCGTCGATGACGGCGGTGTTCTGCGGCGATTATATCGACCGCGGACCGCGTCAGCTCGACGTCGTCGGCATCGTTCGCAGGATGGTGGATGCCGGAAGCGCCGAGGCGATCCAGGGCAATCACGAATTCAACGCGGTGGCATGGGCAACCGAGGTGCCGGACGCGCCTGGCCGGCATTTCAGAACGCGCGGAACGAAGAACCGCGCGCAGCATGCCGCTTTCCTCGACGCGGTTGGCAACGACAGCGATCTGCACAAGGAGATCGTCTCATGGTTTCGTTCGCTGCCGCTCTGGGTCGAATTCGACGGCGCTGTGGCGATCCACGCCTGCTGGCACCGTGATCTGCAGGCCGAGCTGGCGGGGCTGATCGACGCGAACCATGTGCTGACCGAGGAAGGATGGCTCCAGGCGCTCACGAAGGGCACCAGGGCCTACGAGATCACCGAGACGCTGCTGAAGGGCCCGGAGGTCGCGCTGCCGCACGGTGTGACCTTCTTCGACAAGGATGGGCACGAGCGGAAGAACACCCGTGTCCGGTGGTGGGATGAAGAAGCCACCACCTTCCGCTTGGCCGCGCTCGTCGACGAAGAGACGGCGTCCTTCCTGCCGGAAGAGGCAATCGGATCGGACTGGCTCGCGGATCTCGGCGAGGAGCGGCTCGTGTTCTTCGGGCACTACTGGATGGCCGGCGAGCCGCGCATTTTGCATCCGCGGCGGACCTGCCTCGACTTCTCCGTGGCAAAGGCCGGGCATCTGGCCGCTTACCGCCATGAGGGCGAGACCGAGCTCGATCCGAATCACCTGGTCTGGGCAGGGAAGCCAGCGCCGGGAATGCGGCCAGCCCGTTGATGCGGGTGCTGTCGATTTTAAGGATTGGGTTTCCGGTCCTTGAAGCCATGCCTGCTATGACGGATGGATGAAGATCCTCATGCTGTCCGCCGCGCTCCTTCTCACTCCGATCGTCGCTCAGGCGCAGACCGCTGTCATGCCGAGCCCGGGCGCCCTCAAGCTGGGCGTGGGTGTCGGAGGCGGCGTTCTCGCGTACAAGGCCGCCAAGGCGTGCCTCGATCACAAGATCAGCTGCGCGGTTGCGATCGGCGGTGGCGCCGCGCTGGTCCACAAATTCAACAAAGATGCAGGGCTGCCGCCACCGGGTGATTGCGGGCCGGAGCAGTATCGTCGGTTAAACGCGGAGGTGAACCAGGCCTGTAAAAGTCCACCGACCACGCGTTGCATTCGTACCAATACGCGGGCAGCTTTGTTGGATAAGGCCGACAGTTTCATTGCCTGCGCAATCGCGAGATCGAGGCGGGAAACGACGTGCTTTAGGGGTGGTGACGCGAACCACAAAAAGCAGATCGAGCAGAACAACAACGCTTATCGGAACTGCATCGAGATGGCCGGTCAATGATGGATCATCAGGATATTCTGCGTGTGGTCCGGGAGGCGTTTCCGAATTCGGGGTCTGGAGGAGAGGACCCAACTCCAATCGGGGATCTCTATGGCGTATTTTTCGCTAGCGAACTGTTGCATCCGATCAATTCGTGGGAAGACATCACGCTGGAGGACATGCAGGAAGGCCATTTTGGTGCGCTCCTCGGTCTAATGAGTGGCCCGACCTTCGTTGCATGGCTCCCCGCATGGCTGGTTCACGTCGGAGCGTACGGGCTGGAGGTTCCTCGCGCACTTATCAGCTTCGCGGGCTCATTTTCTCCAGAGGTTTCCGCGGAGACGGGCAAGCTCGACCGATTGAGAGACCGGGTAACATGGCTCGATCCGGCTCAGCGCAGGGCCGTTGCGCTAATCGGGCGCAGCATCGCTGGGCGCGAAGACGTAATCCGATATTGCGAGCTTGACGTTGGTGAATCGGTTTCCAGAGCCTGGGGAGAATACGCGCTTCACGGATATCGGAAATGATGGCGGGCAGCAGCGCCTTGGTCGAGCAGGTCGTACAGCACGCCTTCCCGGTTAATCGACCGAGCTAGCCGCGCTAAGGGTGGAGGCCTCGGCGACGATCCGGCGGATCTCGTCCCCATCAAGCGTGTCCTCCTCGCGGAACCGCGCGCAGAGCTCGTCCAGGGCGGGCCTGTTCGCCAGAAGGAGCTCCTTCGCGCGCTCATAGCTGACCCGGATGAGCTCTTCGACCTCTTCGTCGACGCGCCGCTTGCTCTCCTCCGAAAGCGGGCGAGAGGAGCCGACCCGGCTCGCCATGCTCGTGCCCATGCCGTACCTGGCAACCATGTCCCATGCGATCGTTGTCGCGAGATCGCTATCGGAGGTTGCTCCGCTGGTGACCATGTCCGCGCCGAAGAAGATCTCCTCCGCCGCGCGACCAGCGAGCAGGACGACAAGCTCTGACTGGAACTTGGTTCGCGTAACCAGAACGCGGTCCTTGAGAGGCATCGTGGCGATGTGGCCAAGGGATCGGCCGCGCGGCGTCACGGTGCCCTTGTGAATGGGGTCACAAGCCGGGAGAAGCACGTTGGCCAGGGCATGCCCGCTCTCGTGCGCAATGATGGTCTCCAGCTCGGCAGGGTCGATCATCAGCGTGCCGCGCGCCCCGCCGAGGATCTTGTTATCGCGGGCCTGATCGAAGTCGGCCATGGTGACCTGGTGCGCAGAGCGCTTCCCAGCGAGGATCGCCGCCTCATTGACCAGGATGGCGAGATCCGCGCCAGAGAACCCGGGGGTGCCGCGTGCGATCTTGACGAAGTCGATGTCGTCGGCGAGTTCGACGTCGCGGCTGGCGACCTTCAGGATCTCGGTGCGCGCCTTCTGATCCGGTGCTGGCACGACGACGTGCATGTCGAAGCGGCCGGCGCGGATGAGCGCCGGATCCAACACCTCCACGCGGTTTGTCGCACCGATGACGACGATGCCGCTGCCGGAGGCCAGGCCGTCGAGCTGCGTCAGGAGTTCGTTGAGGGTGTTCGCGGAGTCGTTCTCGACCGAAGACGAGCCGGCCGAGCGCTTCTTCCCGAGGCTGTCGATCTCGTCGATGAACAGGATGGCGGGTGCCGCTTTTCGCAGCTTCTTGAACATCGCTCGCACCCGGGCGGCGCCCACGCCAGCGAACATCTCCTGGAACTGAGAGCCCGAGCAAGCCATGAACGCGACGCCCGCTTCGCCGGCGACGGCTTTGGCGAGCAGCGTCTTTCCATTGCCTGGATCGCCGACGAGAAGGACGCCGTTACGAGGCTTGGCGCCGACCGCGTCGAAGCGGGACGGGTCGCGCAGATAGTCGACGATGTCCTTGAGCGCTTCCTTGCCTTCCGCGGCACCGGCGACGTGCTCGAACAGCACACGATCCTTGAGCTCGTGCGGCTTCACGAAATCGGCTACAGCCATCTTGCTTCGCGCGGTGCGCAGCAGCCAGACCACCAGGCCGACCATGAGGAACAGCCCGAGACCCTGGACGACGACGCTGAAGATCGAGAGCGAAAGCCCGAGCGTGGACTGGTCCGCTGCCTGGAACTCCACGTTAACGCCCGCCTTCGCGAGTTCCGTCGCCCAGGTCTGATTGAGAGGCATGGTGGCCGCAGCCCGAGCTCCCTCTTTCGTCTCGACGAGGGCTTCCCGTTCACCGAGCACGATGATCTTCTTCAGGCTCCCGTCCTGGCCAAGGCGCATCACATCGCCGAAAGTCATCTGGCCATTATTCGAGCTACCGGCGAAGGCGATCGGCGAAGGCATCAGAGCCATCAGGAGCGCGGCAATTTTGAGGAAACGAAGGATCATGCGATGGACCGGCGATTCAATTGTTGAATGCACCAAGGATCGCATGCGCGGGCGGATCGTTAAAGATTTAGTAACCTTCTCGCTGGGGATTGCGTTAACGCGTGGCGGGAGCCGGTCGCTCGTCCCCAGGATCGGGGCGTCAGCGCGTTGTGGGTTTCAAGGAACACGCTCACGCTTCGGGGATGCGTAAAGCCCTCCTCGCTTCCGCCCTCCTTATCGCGTCGACGCTGACAGCGGTCGCGGCGCCAACCCAATGTCCCGTTTTCTTCGCTGGCGGCGTCGCCCCCGACGTCGGGCAGGTGATGTCGCAGAAGGTCAGGCCTCTCTGCTTCTCAGCCTTCGCGCTGCTACATTCCGGCGTGACACGATCGGCGCTGTGGTCAGCTGAGCACCTCACCCGCGAAAGTGTGCGCAGCGCCCGCAGCCTCGACCGGCAAAACCTGTTCCATGCCGAAGCGGCTTTGCCAGTGGGCGAGCGCGCCGAGCTTTCGGATTACGTCCGCTCCGGCTTCGACCGCGGCCACTTGGCCCCGTCGGGCAACATGCCGGACGAAATGGCCCAAGCGGAGAGCTTTTCGCTCGCGAACATGATTCCGCAAAACCCTGACAACAATCGAAATCTGTGGGCGTCGATCGAGTCCACAGTACGCGAGTATGCCCTCCGAAGCGGCGAGCTCTATGTCGTCACCGGCCCACTCTATATCGGCAAGGATCTCCAGGTCCTGCGCAACCGTGTCCTGGTGCCGACACATGTCTTCAAGGCGGTCTACGATCCCCGCCGGCAGGCCGCGGCGGCCTACATCACTGCCAACGGCCCGGGCGCCGAGTGGAAAACGGTCTCGATCAAGGAGCTCGAAGGGCTCGCTGGGATCGACGTCTTTCCGGCGCTATCATCCGCAGCGAAGACGAAGCTCGCGAGTCTGCCATCGCCGGCGCCGCGAGCCTCGCGGACGGCTCAGCAGGAAGGCTGGGTCGCACGGACCTTGAGGAGACTGTGGTGAAGCCATTTTCCGATGAAGTTTCGAGCGTCACGCTCGCCGGCCTAACGATCGAGAACGGCGCGACCGAGATCGCCATCTATGGCGATCTGCGGCTCACAGCGGATCGCAAGGGGCTTGAGGCCGCGACCGAGCTCGCGCGCTTCTTCGCCGAGGCGCGAGACAAGCTCGCGTCGCAGCCCAACCTTCCGGAAGCGGTGGAGACCGTCGACGCTTCCGCCGTTTCGACGGTGAAGAATCCATTCGGCTAAAACGTTCGGCTATTCGGCTGCCTTGAGGCCGCCAGCTTTTCTCGCATGAATTTCGCGCATCTCCCGAACGAGCTTTTCGAGTGAGCGTGCATTGGTCGGGTACGAGCCCTGCGGCACGGGAAAGCGCCCCTCCTCGCGGCGCATCTCGTTCATCAGCTCGACGAACGCGCGAGTGCTGTTGACACCGAATTCGGTTGTGAGTTCGGCGCTCCAGGGCGCTTGCCTAAGCCGCTCATAGGGCGGAGCTCGGCGATCGGGAGGTAATTCGGGCGATTGAGAGGTCATGCACTTCTCCTCGGCCCAGAACAGCTGGCGATCGGGCAATGAGGGTGGTTCAGACGCGTCGGTAGACTCTTTCAAGGCTTCGCCTCCTCAAAAGAAAACGCGATTGGAGCGCGCGCTTTATGGTGACGTCGTGGCCGACGTCAAGGTTTTCCCCAGGATCAGCCCGCGACGTTCGCTGCTCCCGATGCGCTGTAATCCGCGACAGCGGATCGTACCCGGGGGCGTAAGACGTTGACGAACGTGTTCGTTCGCTCCCGCAGCCACTCGAAGGCTTTCGCCCGGGTCGCCGGGTCGTCCAAGGAGCCGAAGACCTTGTAGTCAATGATCCGGGGCCGGCCATGATCATCGGTTTCGACGATAGCCGATCCACCAAGTTCCTTGCTCACGGTATCCCAGTCCTCAGCAATGAGGTTGGAGGCGTATTCGCCGGCCGTGTTGCGGGTCGAGGCCAAGAAAACTCCCATCACACCGCGGCGCATATCGCGATAGACGTTGAGCCAGGAGCTCCCGGCCGGCGCCGGCATCGAGAAGGACAGATATCCCAGCTTGAACGGCTTCGGTTTCTGCTGCTCCGGGTCATCGAGCGTCAGGCCGTCCAGAAACTCAGACCAGAAGCGAACATAGGCCTCACCCGCGGCGATGTTCTCGGCGCTGGTCGCCGGCGCTCGCCGCTCGGTCAGCTCACCAGGTTCGACGACGATGTGATCGGCTGGTGCCGCAATGACGTGGCGGGTGATAACCGATGTGCGGGCGAGAACACGCGGAGCCGCGAGCTTTGAGCCGTCAGGAAGCGCGAAGATCGGCATCTCCACCAATCCGAGAGAGAAATGAAGGCCGGCATGTCCGCTGAGGTACTCAGCGATCGTCTCCACCCCCTCCCTGATGCCGTCACCAACGATCAGCAAGAGGAACCGGCCGCGCCGCAGGTTGGCAGTTAGCGCGTCGTTGAATTCGATCTCGTCAACCGCTGGATTGACCCGCCGAACGATCTCAAGGAGGGCGTTGTCGTGGCGCTTGAGGCGTCGATTTACCTCACGATGGAGATCCGCCGAGCTCCATTTGGCCAGTTCCTTCGCATAGTCCAAAATCTGACCGGTGATCTCGCGTCGCGCCTCCGGGTTTCGCCAGAGCTTGCACTCCACGAGCACCGGGAAACCTGATGCTGTCACGAGGAAATTGTCGATCGGACCAGCAGGCGTGTTGAGCTCCGTGCACACGGACACGGCCCCCGCAAACATCGGGTCGATCTCGTTGATCGGGAGTGATCCGGGGAACTGATGGACGAGGGCCTGAATGTCGGCTTCGCTGACGCCGTCGGGGGCGGTGCTGAAGGCGATTTGTCGCAGGGCGGTATGCTCTCCGGTCGGGCGAAGAAGGACCGGGGCGCTGTGTTGGCGAGTCAAGGCAAAGGCTTCCTTGGCGGGTGGTCCCGCGATCAGGTCAGCCTACACGGCGTTGGGGCCCAAGGAAGTCCAGCGCCAGGGCCATGCACCGCTCAATGGTGACATCTTCTAGTGCAGGCGCCTCAGATGGCGCAGACGACGCTTCCAGCGCTGCCCGGCGGGCAGGTCGTCCTTGTCCCGGGGGACGCGCTTCTCCAGAGGCCGAAAGGCTTCAGTGCTCCAAGGGATCACTGAGAGTTCGGCGGGCGGCGGTCCTGAGTGCCGGGCCGCCGCGGGCTCGGCCTTATCCTGATTGCCCCCAGCCGCCAGCTTAGGCTTTCGGCCTCTGGTCTTCGCGGCCCTTAGCTTCTCTTCAAGCGGATCGATAGCAAGCAGGTTTGGCAGAATCCTGGGCGGTTGCGTGATCTGTGGTTCTGCTTCGGTGATCGGGAGCGGCGTTTCACGGTCGCCCGGCGCGGTGTCTGCGATCGAGAGCGATTGTCGGCGCAGATGCGTTCGCGGCGCAGGCGGAAGGACTTTGGCGAAGGAACGTTTGCGTTCGACCACGAAGGTCGGAGATCTGCGCATCGAGGGCTCCGGATCAGGCGGAAGGAACCGTGATTCGATTCGTAGAACGGACAGTGGTTGAAGCGCAATCGATACTTGGTCCTTGGTTCAGCGAGCGCAGAACGGCAAAGGATTGCATGACGGAACGTCATGCGGCTTCTTTGTTGGGGCCCTGGGCGATGGCTGACTGGATCACCCTGACGACCTCCGCCTGGTCGAATGGCTTGCGCACGAGCGGGAATCCGCAGGTCGCGCCGCGGGCCAGAGCTTCGCTGTAACCTGTCATCATGACGACCGCGGCATTCGGCAAGGCGGACTGGATCCGCGGCGCAGCGTCGAGCCCGGACATGCCATCGCCGAGGACGATATCGCTGAGCACAGCATCGAACGCCTTGTCTGTTTCGATGACGTCGAGGGCCTCTTCCGCGCTTTCCACGAGCTTCACCTTGAACCCCGATGCGCGCAGGACCTCGCCTGTTATCGACCCAACCTCAACGTGGTCCTCGATGATGAGGAGGCGGCCGCCTTCGACCTCCTCGTTCGAGACGATCGGAAGAGGCGACGGCACCGGCGGTGCATTGGAACGTGGCATAACAAGCGTGAACGTGCTGCCCTGCCCCATCTCGCTGCGAACATGAATGTCGCCGCCGGACTGGTAGGCGAAGCCATGCACCTGGCTGAGGCCCAAACCCGTCCCCTTGCCTGTGGGCTTCGTGCTGAAGAACGGTTCGAAGATCTTCTCCTGGAAATCCTGGGGAATGCCGGCGCCGGTGTCGGTGACCGATATCGAAACGGAGTTGGGGCTTCGGAACGTGTTCCAGGCGTGAGCCCGGATCGTCAGTATCCCCCCATCGGGCATCGCATCGCTGGCGTTCACTGCGAGGTTGATGAGAGCGACCTCGAACGCATTCGGATCTGCAAGGATGGCCGGCGTGTGCGGATCAATGCTGATCTGGAGGCAGATATCCGGGTTGATCGCTCGCTCGATCATCACGGCAAGATGCGCGATGCGATCCTGAATCCGGAAGCTGATCGGGTCGTGGGAGCTTCGCCGGGCAAAAGCGAGCAAATGCGTGGTGAGCTGTCGGCCGCGCTGCGCCGCGGACGCGATGGTATCCGCGATCATCTGCACCCGCGTGGAATCGCCGCTACGCGATTTCAGGATATCGGCGCCGCCCATCATGATCATCAGGAGGTTGTTGAAGTCGTGGGCCACTCCGCCGGTGACGCGGCCAAGCGCCTCGAGGCGGAGGCCGTCCTCGACCTTGCGTCCGACCTCCTGTCCACGGCGCAACTCGCGCAGGAGCAACATGACAAAGACCCCGGAGATCGCCAGGGCAACGATTCCGGCCGTGACCGCGAGGAAGATCGACCGCCTGACAGGCTCCTGGTAGATCTTGTCGGGGATCGCGACGTGGACAGACCACCTGAGCCCTGGAAGCATCCGGTAGTGGGCGTTCGTGGAGCGCCCGTCCAAGGTCCTTCCCGCGTACACGCCCGCGTCGGCAGTCTGGCGAGCCTTGCGAGCAGGATCCGAGGCAATCGAGCCGGGCTGACTCGCGAAATCGCCCTGATCGCCAGCGCGAGCAACGATACGGTCATTCCCGTCGATGACGAGCGAAATCCATTCCGGCGACAGCCTGCTCGCTTGCAGGAGCGTGACCAGGACGGACGGCTTTAGAGTGGTCGAAATCACACCCTTGATCTTCGAATCCCGCACGATCGGGACGCGCACAGCAAAGACAGGGCCTTCATCCGGGAACTGTGTCACGTTGCCGACCGACGGCTGATGGGTCGCCACCACCAACTCGTGACTGAGGATGTCCTTGGCCTGCTCGCCGATGTGGCTGTCGTCGAGAACGCGAGCGATCCTGACACCTGTCAGGTCATTCAGGGTTATGGCTGTGAAATTGGGCTGGGTGGTGAGAGCGCGCTCCGCGAGGTCGCGAAACTCATAGAGGTCGAGCCCGTTGTCGAAGGCCCTTGAGGCCGCCATCACCTTAAGCACGTTGACCTGCGCGTCGAACTCGCGCTGAAGCGTGTCGGCAAGATTGAACGTCGCTTCGCGCGCGGTCTCCTGCATCTCTTCCTGCTGTTGCCGAAGGATCAGGACGCCCGCGAACGAGGCAAGCAGAACCAACGGCACGCTCGCAGCGAGTGCCAGGAGGGCCATCGTCCTCGGTCGGAACGGGCTGAATCGAACCGACGCGCTGCCGGCCATTCCCCTCACCTGTAAACCCCTTCTGGGTCGAGGCTATTCAATCAGGATCACCCGACAACATCAATCTAGCTCTGACAACACAATACAATGGACCAAATGCTCATTAACCATTCGTCCATGATTGTGTGACTGCATTCTGCTGCGGCAAATAATATGTCGTGCGTGACCTATGGGAATATCGCTTTGTGTCGCGGGGTAGCTAGGTTCAGCTCAATCTGCGCGGCGAGTTTACCCACGACAGAAGTTTGAGCATCGAAAAGATCGCAATGAACCCTATGCAGAAATAAAGAACGCCGGACATAAATGTCCTCAAGGCGGGACCTGGCAGGCCCTCAGTGAGTAGCGCTATGCTTCCAACGAGGGGGGTGATGGCCAGGAAGAGGCCAGCGATGCACGCGACGAGCGCACTGCCAGATCGAAACGTGCCGTCCTGCCTTTGCAACAATGACATTGGCTTGTCCTCCAATCCGGAATGACAACCAGGTTCGTTGAGGGCCAGTTCCATCGGGTATGGTGCCTTGCGTCGTTGCGCGGGAAGGTAGAGGTCTCGCGGAGCGCATGTTTGTGAAGCATCAAATCCCCTTCGAATTCCCGCAGAAGCAGCTCTCCCGGGGCTATCGCGGCCGCTACACGAACTATGCAGTGACCAGCTCGATGGAGATCGAGGTCATGGAGGTCGCCGCCGACGCGGCGCCTGTCGCGTTGCGGATCGCCGCAGACGTCAGCGCCAAAGACTATAGCGTCGATAGCTTGCTCAAGCGCCGGGCGCGGGAAGACGCTGTCGATATCCGCTGGCATGCTGGATCTTTCTGGGTCGACCAGGGACCCGCTGAAAGGCTCGATGCGCCCTTCGAAGCGTGGGGTGAATCGCATCAGGACTCGCCCTTTCGCCGCTTGACCCGCGTCCCCCGCAAAGGGGAGGTCATAGAGGCGCCGCTGCGTTACTTCGATGCAGCCAAGATCAAGGACAAGGTGCAGGCGGAGCGCGACAAGATTGCTGAGGCCGCCAGCCGTCTCATGATCGTCGAAGGTCGTGTTTTCGAGCGCTGCACCGAGCCCGTTGCCATCTTTCAGGCTGGAGCGCACGTCGGCTTCAGCTTCGCGGACGCGGCTCCGGAAGAGGCTGTATCGTCCCGGTTCGGCAAGAACTTCCTCTACCGCAGCGAGGCAGTCGCTCTAAGCGAGGCTCAAGGGATTGACGGTGTCGAGATCCTGATGCCGGAGCTCCTTCAAGCTGACCCAGAATTCGGAGCGACAGTCGCTTCGGTGCGACACCATGCGCAGGAGGTTACGCGTCACGCGCGGCACCTCCCTCTCGATCAGATCCTCGCAATCAAACGCCTGAACGACACGCTCGCCGGCGTCGGCAACCATGCCGTGCCATCTCTGCTCGCTGCGGTCGAGAATTTCGTCGAGATGACGATCGATCCTCAGGAGGCTGCTCGCTTGTTGGCAATCGAGGCCTACACGGCGCTTGCGGTCGAGCACTTCACGCAGAGGCCGGCGACGCCCGCTCAAGAGGCGATTGCTGGTTATCGACAGGCGGCACAATCGCTCGCTGACATCATTCCTCGGCTTAAGGGCGACTTGGCCGCTCTGCTCTACCCGGATCAGGAGCATAGGCCCCGCCATCTCGACGAGGATCGTCGATCGGGGCTAGCGAGAGCATCAACGCCCTCGGAGATCTTCCGAGCTGCCAGGCTCCTGGAGGTCAACCCGGTGACCCTCCTTGAGCAAGCTCGGGCTGGGGACGTCGACGTCATTCTCGTCGAGAGCGGGCTGCCCTACGTGAGGAAGCTCGACAAGCGAGAAAATGGATCGGCCTGGATCAACTCAGGCTCGATCCCCGAGCTCGTTGGAGTGCGGCTCGTGTATGCAGACGCGCAGGAAGAGCCGGTTCACGCGTTTTCCAAGGCTTGTGACCCGGAGATCAAGCAGCGTGCGCTCAATCTTCCCTACCCTTCTCTCGTTGAGCCGCTCACGCCGGCTATGGAGATCCGGTCGTGATCATCCAGATCCCTTTCGCTTATCGCATCGGTGTTCGCCGGCCGCGGGCGCGCAACTTCTCGCCCTTCTGGAATCTCGCCTTCGCTCAGCTCCAGATTGCTGAGATCGAAAGCTCGTCGGTCGAGCTCATGTGCCAGGTGGCGAACACAGACGATCCAACGGTCGGGCATGTGTCGCCGGTGTTTCGGCAGGTCAAAACACCAGAGGGGGAAACTCGGCCGTGTCGGGTATACCTTGTCGACGGACGTCTGTTCGCAGAGACCTGTTCGATCGAGGACCTCACGAATGATGCTCTCTCGATTGGCAATCCCTTCGACGTCTCGCTGTATGGCGAAGGGCTTCACTACTCCCTGCTGAGGTCTGACGAGCTCGACCGCGTCGGCATGGGTAAGGACGTTCCAGATCATCCACTGACGACGGCTGAGCTGCCGGCGTTTACGCGGGGCGAAGTCGCGGCCGTTGAGGACGATCGCGGCGCCGCCCGGCTCAGCCTCCTGCAGCGCCGGGCGAGTGAGCTCAAGGTGCTCGATGGCATGGTCCTCGCCCCCGTGGGTGAGCCCCGCCTTGCTGTTGTGGTGACGGTCCCTACTTCCTGGCCATCAGCTGAGCAGGTCGTCCGATCGGTGCATGTTCGCATCGAGGAAGCACCAGCGCGCGCCAGCGCCTTCCGCTGGGCCACTATCGGTGCTCGCGGTCACACGGACTTCACCGATCGACTCCATTATGCGCTCGACCGTATCCCGCAAGCCCTCGATGCCGCCGAGCGACTTGAGGAATTTGCCCGGGCTGATGGTTTGGCCGAGCGGGCGCCACTGCCCTTCGTTGACCACTTGAGCGCTGATTTCCTCCGCGAGGACGGTTCCTCCCTCACCGTCGTTGCCGGCAAGCAGATCTCGGAGATTCCCGCGGTCCTGGATATGCCTGAGGACGCGATCGCTGCGTGGGTCAAAGTCCGCGACACCGTGCGCGAGTTCCGATCTGGTCCGACGGCGACCGTTGATGCCTTGTGGGCATTCGAGGCTGCGGTGAAGGGGGTCGATGTTCAGAAGATGCCGCTCTGGATCGCGGGAGAGGCCGGGCGGGAGGCAGACCACGCCGTCGCTGTTGGGCGCGCATGGTCGACGGCGGGCGCTGCACCCGACACGCCGTCGGATCGGACGGTCGCCTGGGAGGTAGGGAGTTTCCGTGACCTGCCTCATGGCACAGGTGACGAATTGAAGGAGCTGTTCAGCCCCGGCGAGCACGCCTTGATCCTCGTTCGTCGGAACATGCGGACGTCGGATATGTCGGAGAGAAGCCGTCGAGGCTGGATGGCCATCGTATTCGATGGCGCCGGCGCCGTGCTCGGTGAAACAAAGTGGGGTGACACCATCGGCATCGAGGACGAAATGCGCGCCACGGCGCAGAAGCATTTCGAGGCGAAGATCGCTCGATCGCTGACAAACCAGGCCGCCGACGAACTCGCCGATTTCGGGCTCTAGCGCTACTGCTGAACGAAGCGCGCTGCCGTGGCAACATCAGCCATGGCGAGCTGCACGGTGCCGCGCTCGATCCATCCATCGGCCGGCAGATTGGCGAAAGCCAGAACCTTTGTCGCGTAGCCCTGAGTGCGCGGCCCATGGATGCGCGTGTTCGGGCCGCCATGATAGCGAAGGACGGCCCAGCGTGGTCCAGCTTCGAGGAAGCCTTGCTTGAGGTACGCGACGCCGTAGCGAATGTTCACCTCAGGCCTGAACAGGTCGCGGATCGATCCTCGATGCCCGAGGCTTCTCGCCGTCCGTGGCAGGATCTGCATGACACCCACGGCGCCGGCAGACGAGCGAGCCATCGGATTGAATGAGCTTTCGACCTTGGCGACGGCGAGAGCTAGGTCCTCGGGCAAGCCTTGCTTTCGCGCCTCGCGCGCAACCGCCTCCGCGATCAAGCGTCGCTGCTTTCCGGATGGTCGCAGCTGGGCCGGCGCCCCAGGCTTTATCTCAGCGGATGCTGTCGGAGGGGTGGTCGGGAAAAGTGCACATCCGCCGAGGGCAGAAGAGATGATGGCGGCTAGGGCCACTCGGCCTGCTCCGGACAGGGACGGCATCACGCTCGAACGACTCCACGTTACCTCGATGCAACATTGCAAATCGAATCCATGGCGGGATCAACAAGAATCCTTGACGCTGTCCACCGGGTGACACGAATCAGAGACAAATCCTTGGAGAGGTACCCGGTGGATGACGGATCCTTGCGCCATGGTCCTATTCAAGGTCCGCCAGTAGGGTCCGGGTTTCCGACGAGAAGGAAACGGCCCATGGGATTGAAGGACCTCATCGCAAGACAAGGTGGGAACGGCGCTGTTCATGATCCGGCCGAGGTGCTGCATGCATCGAATGCCGATCGCATGCGCTATGCAGGCATCTTCGTCGCATCGCTCACGATGGTCGCGCCCGAGGATCTCGAAACGTTCTGGAAGCAGGAAAAGCGGAACCGCGAACGGCTCAGCATCCGTGAAGGCGACGACAACTGGCGCAAGATGGACGACGCGGTGCGCGTTCGGCTGCAGGAGCTCCACCCGGCGCCTGAAATGCGAATGTAGGACTCAGGGCTCCAACCCGACGGACGCGATCGCCAATTCAAGCTCTTTCAGGCCGAAGGGTTTGTGAAGCATGGGCGCGTCGGGGTGCCAGGCCGGACGGTCTGCGCCGGATGTGATGATGAACGGCGTCCCTGCCGCCAAAAGCGCGTCTGCTACGGCTTCGGTGTTGCCTTCTTGCAGATTGATGTCGAGGAATGCGAGGCCATACCCGCCTCGGGCCTCTGAAAGCGCTTCGGTGATGGTCTGAGCATGCATTGCTCCCGGAAAGCCGGCATCCTCCAGTAGCTGCTCCATGAACATCCCGATTATGGGGTCGTCGTCCACTATCAACACTTTGATGTCGGGCATCAGGTGACAGCTCCAGGCCGGCTCAGATAGGCTTCCTGTAGCAGCGGAAAATTATTTGGGCGACCCGTGAACCAAAACAGCCCTGACAGCGACAAATGACCGGAACGCGCGGTGCGATAAATTTTCAATCGCCCTGCGGGTACGAAGAATGCAATGAATTCGGCCCACGATTGATTGAGATCCTCGAGGTTAGATCGAGCGTGGTACAAGGAGTGAGCGCATGAATCTTCAAGGACGCGCCAACAGCTACATCATCATCGCCCGGGCGCCGAATTTCGTTGCGCCCTTCGATGACGGCTGCTGGCACCTCGTCGCCGAGGGCAACAAGTATGCTGACATGCGCACTGCCTTCGTCGAGATCGTGCCCGGCGTCGACGAGATCAACGGCGAACTCATCATGGCCGCCATCGTCAGCGGGAAGAGCGGCCTGGAGCTGAAGGGTGTCGTCCTTAAAGTTCGGAACGGGCTCGTCGTGCCGAAAGCCTCCGAGATCGTCGAGGACGCGCAGGACCAGCTTCGCTGCTTCAATCTCGTGATCGAGGCTGGCAAGAACTCCAAGGATCCCCAGCGCTGGCGCGACTTCCTCAATTCGATCGATTTCGACGATCTGCCTGAGGTTGTGATCCACGCGATCCATCGCCAGTCGCCGGTGGTCGTCTCGTTCAAGCGTCCTCCCCGCAGTCCGCTTTCGGAGTTCATGGAGAGCCGTAGGGGGCTGATGGCGACTGTGGCGGCTTCGTTTGCGGCCCTCGCCTTCGTGATTGCTGCGGTGAGCGCCATCACGAGTTCCAATGCGGAAGACCGTCGTCGCACGCTGGAGCTGCAGGCGTACGCGGCGTTCCGCGAAGGCGCCATGGATGTCGTGCGGTCGGACAAATCGCAGACCTTCTTCACCCGCACCCGCCTCTATCCGGATGGATCGAGCCAACTTATCGATCAGTACTCGGCCTATGGCCAAGTCGGGCGCAGGACGCGCTGATCCGGCGATCAAGCCGGTTCGGACAGGTCGATGCGATATTGCGCCGGGGCGATCTCTGCTCCGGCGTGATTTCTGTATCCAATGAGCAGCCTCGGAATCACCAATGTCTTCCCGCTGGCGTAGGTGCGGCGATGGGAACGACGCCAATGCAGCCGCGGCGACGATCGCAGCTGCCCTTGAGCATCTTCGCGATCAGCGCGCATCCGCGCCGCAACATCTCGTGGGATAATCGAGACCATCGTGTGCGGCGCGATCGGGACGCGGCCGCGCTTGATGCGTTGTTTGTTCAACTTGTCAGGCGCCGGCACGCGATCGACCTGCGTGGATCGCGATGAAAGCATGAGCGTGAGCCAGCCGACGAAGCCCGTTTCCCCGCTCACCCGTCGGGCATAATCCGATCCCGTCAGCTCGGCTCGCGTGCGGCCGACATTGAGCGGATCTCGCGTGTCGATGGTCAAACCTTTGCCGTCTGTCGCGGGCAGGACAAGCCAGACCTCTCCGGTGAGATCGCCGTATTCGCGGACCAAATGGCCGTCTATATCGATTGCCTGCGCGTGCTGCATGGTCCGCAATGCCCGCACGCAAATTCCGCTTCCAGGAAGCTGCTCGACCAGGAAGCCGAAGATCTCGCGGTGACCAGGCGCGATCGTCACGCTGGTTTCGAACCAGCAGGTCTCGAAGGGCAGCGGTATAAGGCCCTCTGCGAACATTTCCTGTTCTTCGGCCTCAAGGCCTGGCAGATCGATTGAACCCTCCCCGTCGAGCGCCACCGGGAGGTTCTCAAAGACGAAGACGGCAGCCTTCTCCATGCGCCGGGCGAAATCCTCAGCGGTCGCCTCGATGGCGCTGCGCGGGGCGTTCGGGCTGAGGCAAATGACCGGGATGCCATCCTCCCGGTAACGCAGTCCGTCGATCAGCTTGTGATGGATCATGAGCCCAGGATTGCCGCGGCCGATTAAGGGCTGTCAATCCTGGGAATACGAAGCGCCTGCGCGTCTACGAGGCTGTCGGTTCGCCGAGATACCAGCGTTCGGCACCCTTGGTGGCCTGGGGCAGATCAGGGCGTTCAGAGGCCGGGATAATCTGCACATCGGAGGCCGTTGACCGCGTGACGAAGGCCTGGGCCTCCGACCGCGTCGCGAAGGTCGCAGAATGAGCCTGGACGCCGTTCGCGCCCGGGAACCCGGCCTTGGCCTCATCGAGCCATGAGTTCGACGAGTAAATGCTGATTGCTCGCTTCTCAGCGGATGCGGGGTAGATCTCGATAAAGGTGGCGACGGTCTTCGACTGGACGCGGATGCTCACCGTCGAGGCGGTCATCGGGTCCCAGTCGGCCGGACGCCTGATTCCCAGCATTTCGTCGAGAGAATCAGCGTTCGCGTCCAGGCCGTCGGCCAGCCACGCATAGTGCTGCTTGCTGCGCGCGGCGAGCCAACGCCGGAGCCAAGGACCGAGCATCGGGTCGTAATCCACGCGCTCGGCCACAGGCCAATGGGTGGTGAAGCCAAACTCGCCTTCCAGCGCCTTCTGAGCGGACGGATAGATTTCGGCAACCTCCCAGCGCGGCGCTGGCCGGCTGATTGCGTTTTCGAAGCGCTCCGCAGCCCCCTCCTTGTTCTTGTAGAGCGAGAGATAGGCTGCCCTGACACGAGCGCGATCCTCATCGGTCGGTGCCAGGTGATGGATCAACTCCACCGGATGACGCAGGACGAGGCAGGTGTAGCGCAGGTCACCGGCGGCGCCGCTGACACCGATCGGGAGCACGAAATCCGGCTCGACGACGCGAGACAACCTCTTTGTCAGCCTGGCTCGTTCAAGCGACCAGGCCTTGTAGTAGTGCTCGAACCACAACGAGCTCGGCTTTCCGAGGCGGCGGATAACATCGATGCAGCCCTCGGCGGGGGCCAAGAACTGGGCCTTCTGATGGAAGGTCGCGAAGACGTCGGGATGTCCGGTCCAGGACTCGGCATCAGGCCACTGGTGGATCACGGTCTCCGCGGCCGCGCGAGCGGTAAGAACGCTCCAGCTGCGGGCCTTCTCGATCAGCTTGGTCTTCCCAAGCTCAAGCGTGATCCGATGGACCCACCGGTGCTGGATCAGGCGGTCGTCGCGTTCGTCCTCTGAGGGCGCAGCGTAGATGACGAGCTTGGCGTTGCCCGAGAGCACGAGGCGCAGCGGCGCGAGCCCGAGTGCGCGCACGAAGGATTCCGCCTGCGTGACCCTTGCGTCGCCCTCGTTCGAAAGCATGAACATCTGGTCGAGAAGCGACTTCCAGGCTGCCGGCGGGGTGTCTCCTTCGAACACCGGGAGCGGCGCACCTCGCTGGGCCGCGCGCCAAGCGATAACGGCCCGCGACACGAGTTCCTCGGCCGCCGCGCCCGTCGCAATGTTGCCTTCAGCCAGCGCTTCGAGGAGGCGTCTGCGGGTGTCGGCTTCGGTTACCGCTTCCGCACGCACGAACCGGATCGCATGTTTGAAGAAGCGGATGAAATGGACATGGTCCTTCCGCGACGCTCGATTATTCAGATAGTGGACAAGGTCGCCTTCGGTCACGGCATCGAGGCAAAGATAACCGAGCTGCTCGTGGTCCCAGGGCTTCTCATCCTTGGTGAGGCGGACTTTGGCCTGGAAGCTCCGATCATCGCCCAGGCGTGAAGACCCGCTGACATCGGCGTTGGCGTAGAGCTCGGCGCCGTCGCGATAGGCGATCACAGCCTCGACGGGCCGGTCGGGTCGATAGCGCATCTCGAAGCCGCGATCGCCGCGCGAGGGGAAGCAGGCTCCCGGAGCGGTGCGTTCGTCCATGATCCCGTACCATGAGACAAGGACGCGGGAACCGCTTCGGAGATAGCTGTTCTTTTCTTTGATCCAGTCGCGAACCGACGGCCGGCCTTCGGTGAGCAATAGGCCGCTGTCATCGAACAGGAAGCGGCAGTTCTTCTCCTGGAACCCGAGCGACACGAATTCGAAGGAGGCCGGGCCCTCGTAGAAGTCGCCGAAGAGCTTCTCGCGATGGTCGAGGCCGCAAGCCAGGATCAGGAAGCGCTTGTAGTGGAGGACCTGTGCCTCATGCAGGGCGAGTTTGTCCGTGTAGGCGACGTCGTCGATCTTCATGTGGGAGCCGTCGATGCCCCGGAACGTCGCCTTGTGATCGTCGGTATTAGGAAACAGCCGGGCCGTGGCGAGATGGCTTTCGACCGGGGAGACGACGCGGTGGATACGCATCCCGTCTCGCACGAGCATGAAGACCTCGGCGTTGGCCTCGTTCATCGCCGCGCTGATGAGAGGGTGGCTGTAGTCGATGTGCCGGCGCGTCGTTGCCATCACGAGGACGCAGCGTTCTGTCGGGAAAATCTGATCGACCAAGCCATCGTGCTCGCAAAGGGCACGGAAGAACTCCTCCTGCCGCGAGACGTCGAACTGATGATCGACGTCGAGATAGACAGACAGCTCCTCGTCCATGAGAAGCTTGCGCTGGACGAAGGTCAGCGGGACGTTGCGAGGCGCGCTCTCGCCGTCGCGGATCCGGCGAACGGAAACGTTCTTGCCGACGTATAGATCCAGCGTCTCAATGCCCGTCATCATGCGGGCGACGTAGGAGCGGACGTCCTCGGTTCGCGCCAGCGCCGCAGCTGCCTGTTCCTGGAAATAGGGCGTCATCGCGGTCACGGCTTCGCCGATCTTCTCGGTTTTGCCCTTGACCCAGTTGGCGCGGATCGTCGCGACCTGATGCTCGCGTTCGGCAGCAATCTTCAGAGCCTCGATTTTCTCGGGCGTGATGCCGGACTGCAGGGTCTCCGCGAGCGTTCCGGTAGCGACGCGCTTCAGCTCCTGGCTGGAGGCTGGCGAAACCGCGATTGCCGTTGTGCCGCTGGAGGCAGCGGGCTCCACCTTCGGCTTCTGCTTGGCGAGCTCGCTTTCGACCACCGCAGCCAGCACGAGCGGATCGCGCTGACCGTCCAGCAGTTCCTGTTGAAGGTCAAAAATCCTCTGCTGGGCGTCCTTGATCTCACGCTCGCGGATTGCCTCGGCGTCGAGCTCGGGCACGAATTTGGAGAGGAAGTCGTCGAGCAGGAAGCGATGCTCTTTGAGCCTGATCCACTGGCGTCGCTTGTCGCCATCGGCGCCGACCTCAACCTGGACCTGGTGGTCATAGTGAGACGGGTGCGGCCGCAGGATGATGGTGTGAGGAGCGTCGTGAGCCCAGCGGATCGAAGTGATCAGGAGGACCATCCCCTCAGTGATCGCCTCTTCCGGGATCGCCTTGACCGCCTTCCAGTACTGGCCAGCCTGCAGAGGCTGCGACCGCGTCAGACGCTCGACGGAAGGCTCCTCGGAGGAAACCTCGATTTCACGACCCACCACAAACCACTCCGTCGACCATGCGCGTTGTTGGAGGAGATAGCACCGGTTCAGAAGAATTCCGTGAACCGGCAGATTCGAATTGTAGGATTCTCTCAGGAATCGTGATGTTGATCCTTGGAGGGATCCTTGTTTCGTCCGTCGCTTGGCCTCGCAGTGATTCATCCAAACGAAACGGACCTCAAGATCAAATCCCCGATCAAGGAATGAAAGGCGTGGACGGACCCATGCGCGAGCAACAAGAGCGCCGGATAGACCTGGTTGCGCGGGCCCGCATCGCAAGCGCGCAGGTCAGGGGCGGCGCAAGCTTCGATCCCGGCATTCTCGCTGATCTACTGGACGGGTTGGTTGCCGCGCTTCCCGATAGCGAAGCCGCGCAGACGCTCAATGTTGCCGAGCGGCGCGAGCGCAAGCTGCAAGCGGAGCTCGACCGCGCGGTTGGCGCGTGCCGTTCGGCCTGGCAGTCGATCGGTCGGTTTCCAGGATCCGTGCACGATCGCGCCATGGCTCGCCTGGAGCGGGTGCTGTTTCCGGGAAGGCACCCGGACTATCCGCAGCTGGATCCGCGGCCGCCAACCGCTGAGGCGGTGGAGCAAATCATCGCCGATGGGCTTGCGACGCTGAGGGCACCGGCGGCGATCGCGCGGGACGTCACCAACCTCATCGATGGCGGGATGGCCTAATGGCGTCGCGGCGAGACCGGTATCCGGAACTCGGGCCGAAGCTAAAGGTCAGCGGGTTTGAAGCGGCCATGACCAAGGTCAGGGAGGTCTGGCCGGGAGCCTATCAGGAGGGCTCGACAGGCTTCGAGCGAACCTGGTGGAGCGGCAGGGAGCTCGTCGGACATCACTGGCCAGTCCGGGCTCGGGATCCAGACACGCTATGGCTTCGCCTCAGGCAGCGTGAGGCGTTATCGTAAGACGGGAAGGCGGAATCGGTCGATGGCGCTGAAGATGACAGGGGCGGATTGGAAGGCCTTTATGGCTGATGCCCGCTATTGGCCGGAGGACGGGTCGCGCTGGGTTGATGAGTGGCTCCTCAGGTTCCGTGGTGTGGAGGTCGAGGATCTCGGCGAGGACCAGGTTGAGGACGCCGACGAGATCGTCGTGCTCTCCGGCTGGGTCAGGGCCCCGGAGGAGGGATGCCAGATCCCTGGGCATTACGACTTTCTCGACTACGCCCGTGACTTCATGAAGCGCCGAAACACGATCTCGGCAGCTGTTTCGATCCCGCTCGCGAACGTCGGGGCGGCGGTCGATGCGGCAAAGGCTCGCGGCTTGAAGCTGGAAGTGCCCTTTGAGAGCGCCGTGGGGCCACGAGCGCGGAAGCTCAAGCTCGCGGGTGCCGACTGGCTTGAGTATCTCGCCCTAGAGCCGCCGGAATGGCCTGAGGGTGGCTACATCGAGGACTGCGAGGGGAAGATTGACGGGATCGCCTCATCCGACGTCTCCGTTGCAGCCGTGGCGCCTAGCCAGGTCGTGCTGGTTGAGAGCGGAGCCATCGTTGTGGAGGGTGCCGAGGAGATCGATCTGGTGTCGCATCTTCAGGCCTGGATGGACGGGCGACCCGTTCGAACCGCAATCGTGAGCTACAAGCGCGACCGGCAGCCGATTTTCGATGCCTGGATTTCTGAGGCAAAGGCAAGCCTGCGGATCGCGCCAGAGCAGGCTTTGTCCCCGCAGGCGCCGGCGGTGTAGCAGCTTCATTTTTCAGCGCACATTTTGGAACAAGCGCCTCGAGGCAGCATTACCTCGTTTCGCGCCGGTGGAGTTCCGCAGCGAGCTACAAGGGAAGGGATTCTGCGTGCCGAGCTTCTGCGCGAAGTTGGCGCCGAAGCGCCACCGCTGTCATCGGGTCGCCGAGGCTACCGGTATCCCTTCGATTGGCGACCATGCAGCCAAGCTGGCGAAAAGTGATTGCGATCGCACCGCTCCGAAGCGCCATCTCCCTGGCTCCCTTGCTCACGTCGTAATGATCGCCCTGAAACCAGCGTCGCGCGATACCGAGCCGATCGGCCATCGCATGAAGTTCAAGGTCCGTATCAGCGATCATGTGGAACATGACCATGCGGCGATAGCGGGCTGCCATGTCGTCGACATAGACGGTCATAACTGCACAGCGACTCCAGTTCGCGGACCTACCACGATCCTGCACTGAGCAGGTGCAAATTACCACGTTGCTGACTTGTTGCAGCTGCGAACGCTCCGTGGTTTTGCTATCGGAATACCGCAGTTGTGTATCGACGCACGACGGCACTTGCGTCACACTTCATGTTAACTATCGGGAAGGCCAGTTTAGAGCCCCTCTGGAGAAACGCCTCCATTCGATGGCTCGCGGTCATAAGCTGTTGATAATTCACGCAGCTATCTGTACGCCGACAAAAAATTAGGTTGGTTCCTGCTGGAACCACTTTCAATAGAGCGCGTACTGATAATCGGACCCTGGAGGCGCTGGACTTTAACATATGTGAGTGCCCCAGGCCGGGGCGTATATTCCGAAGTTGAAAACGTGATGTCTACAAGAATCGCCAAAGGGGAAATCGGTGATCGGCCGTCGGAGTGACGACAACGGCAAGGTGCCCGTCGCGGGCATCGTCGGGGTACCCGACGTCATGCGGGTTTGTGACGCCGAGCTCGCCGCCGCCGCGGACGCGATCTTGCGAGCCGGGCAGCCGATCGAAGGCTTTCGGCTCCGTCGAAAGCTCGACGAACTTCAGACATCTCTCTCGGAGAATCCCACGCTGCTCTACGCGCTTCGATCGCGGTCGCCGCGCCCGCACTCGCCAAGGAATTTCCGGGAATCTCTTGAGCTCGGGTCGATTTCAGCCTTCCCGGACGCCAACGTCGCGATCGTCAAGTTCGCCTCACATATTTTCCATCGCGACCGTCATATCGCGATGCATGCCTCCTCGCCCATGATTGGTGACATCCCGATCGCTGAACGGCTGCTTCACAAGCGGCGAGCGATCAATTCGGCCGCGCCCGGCTCATGGTCGGCAGCAAACCGCGTCATGGGGCTCATGGGGTTTATGCTTTTGCCGGCCTCTCACTTCCCAGAGCGTCGGCTGGCCACCGCGCTGCGCGACGGGTTGGTCTTCGGAGAGGTTCGCAACGATTACGGTGGCCAGGACGGAGCAGCTTGCTGCAAGTCGACGGCGCGGGAAATCACTCCGAGCGGCGAGATCGAGCATCCGGTGCTGGACTGTCCCTTCTCTCTCGATGCGGAGGGCACGACCTGGGTCTTCAAGGTGGACGCGCTGCTCCCGACCGAAGCGATGGATGCCGGCCAACGAGCGCTCTTCGAGCGGCTCAAGGAATTTGAGGATCAGCACGGCCGGTTGCTTGAGATTGCCGGGATCGGGTGCCTGTTTCCCCACCACGCCGAGTTCGCAATCAACTGCCGTACGGGCTCCGGTCTATACGATCAGATGAACCGTGCCCGGGAAGAGATGATCGACCTGATGATGAGCCCTGGCATGGCGCAGGCCATGGGCAATAGCCGGGCTCCAGCGACGCGCCCCCCGCTGACGCCGTTGATCACGGACACCGCTATGGAGAGCGTAAACCAGCTCATTCGGGCTGTCGGGGCGAAGCCTTCGGGCATTCGCTAGATCTGCAGTCCGGCGAGCTCGGGATCGTCTCCGGGGGCAACGCGCTCCCTGAGGTCTAGGGCCTTGGATTGCGCCATCAACGCGTGGGCGTGGATGCCGAAGACCTCGCTCGCCTCTTTCGCATCCCGTGGGATGAGCCCTTCAAGCTTCTCCAAAAGGTCGTAGAGCGGCTGGGCATGCCCATCGACCGCTGACCAGCGCCGGGCCTCCCTGCGCAGCTCCATCCAGCACAGGAGGGCATCGTCAGGCAGATTTCCGAAGCTCGATCCGCAGCCTGCGATACCGTAGCGCAGCGCGGCGTATCCGAGGTGGACCTGGTCAAGGGCCAGGAGTTCTGGCTCGGCGTGATGGATCTCCACCGGAGCCATCGCCAAGATGTTGCGATGGCCGCGGCCTTGCAGATCGGCGGTGAAGGCCTCGAAACCTTCCGTGTCGGTGAGGGGAAACCACACGCGCCCGGGGAAGGGACCGACCTTTCTCTCAACACCCACAGCCACGTCACGGAGGTCCTTCCCGACCCAGTAGCCAGGCGGCAACGTTCGGGTGTGAACCCGGCCGTCGATGACCAGGAAATTGTCGCGCACGTAGCGCGCCATCGTCGCACGGTTCAGCTCGCGGTCATCGCGGACCATCTCGCGGACATTCGCAGGCTCACGCAGCGCGTTGCCGGGCATCGCAGCCGGGCCGCCGACGGAAAGGACGATCAGTTCTTTCCTCCACAGTTGATGAGCTGCGTGTTCATCGAGCCAGTGGAGGAGACCGCCGGGTGGGAGCGAGGCTCCGTCCTCGCTGACGTAGGTTATGAGCTCCGGAGCGTCTTTTCCGCGTAGCCTGTTGGCAGCGAGATCCGAGTAGCGCTCTCGACTGTCGCGGGCGGCATCAACCCACAGTGTGCCGCCGTAGCCCTTGAGCTCGATGCTGTTCGAGATCACCGGCAAGCGAGGGTCGTTGCCGAAGAGGTCGATGGCCTGTCGATCTTCATGCTGGCGGCCGTCGGGTGTGATCTCAGCAAACAGCGCGGGGATGGCATCGCTCGCCGATATCTCCGCTATCTCGACCTCGATGGAGTCGACTACCAGGTCGGTCCGCTCAAAGCGCGCGCGAGCCGCTATATGCGTGACGGGCGACTCGATCGTGACATGGATCTTCATGCCGCCCGCTTATCGTCTAAAGCGAGAGCGCAGCAAGCTCGATGTCGTCGACGGGCCGGACCCGCTCTCGCAAGTCGAGGGTCGGCGCCTGTTCCAGGAAAGGGAGGCACTGCATCGAGAGCTGGTCGAAGACGAGGCTGCCGATCTTCTCCTGTCGCGGGATGGCGTCCCGGAACTCAATGAAGGCCTCAATGATCTTGCGCGGATCCCCTTCTACGGGCGACCAGGAATCGGCCAGGCGCCGGTACTGCATCCATTTTTCGAGGCATCGATCCGGAAGCTCGCTGAAGCCGTCGTGAAGCCGATGCAGAGAGCGCCGCAACGCTCTGATGCCCAGATCCACCTTGTCGATGGCCATGTAGTCCCGGTCCACGGACGTCGCCTGGATGTCTCCGCCAAGGTAGTCAGCGACCTGGCGAGCACGGCCGGCGAACTTCTCCGACATCTGCTTCACCTGATCGTACTCGTCGAAGCGGAAATAGGCCCCACTGGCGAGCGCATCTGATCCCCGAATGTGGTTCTTCATCGCGAACCACCCGTTCTCCCGGCTGAAGGAGCGAGCCGGTGGCGGGACCTTCATATGAAGGCTTCCGTGAGCCCACAGGAAATGGCTCTGGACGTAGGTCTCGACGTCTCTGCGCGCCCCATCAAGGCCGCTGGAGATCAGCTCCTTCATGGGGCGCTCCAGATCCTTCGAGCGTCCCGGCATGCGGGCTTCATCGGCCTGGCGCAGGACGAGCAATTCTGCGCGTGCATCCTGCCTCGGCCCCCAGCGCCGCCAGTGAATGGCGCCTGCTTGCGGCTCGCTATCCGGACGTGAAGAGCTGTAAAGGCGGAGGCGGCGGGCGAAGTCGGGATCGCGATGGATATCGGCGCCTTCGCGCAGCTGCGGGCCGTCAATATCGAAGAAGCGTTCGGACGCGGTGCGCCAGGTGTCTTCCCAGAGCACGCCATCATGGCCCCGGAGATGGATGTCCCCACTCAGCCGGCCAAGGCAGTCGACGAGGTTCTGCTGCTCGGCGCGCTCACGGTAGACCTTCAGGGCATTCTCCGTGGGGTTCCTGGCGACGAACGCATCAGGAGAGTGGAAGTCCCCGTCGAGCTCCCGGATCTCGATCTCGCTGGTCGCGTAGAGGATCTCCTCGCGGGGCCTGCGCGCGCCGCGAGGGAAGTAGACGACGGAGTATTCGAAGGCGACGGAGAATTTCATTAGTCAGGCCTCAGAGCGTCAGGTTCGCAAGTTCCGGATCATCTTCCGGCTTGATCCGAGGCCTGAGATCGAGCATCGGCATGAGGGCGCAGAAGGCCTTGAAGTCGGGGCCGAGCGCGGTTTTGACATTGTTGGTCTTCGGGACCGCGTCGATGAAGCTCTTCCCGAGCTCATGGATCTTCCCCGGATCTGCGTCGATCGGGTCCCAGGCATTGATCGCCCTGCGGAACTCTTTCCAGAGATGGAGCGTCTCGTCCGGAAGGTCAGAAAAGCCCGTGGCCGCGAGGGTGAGCTTTCCCCTCAACCCCTCGATCGCGAAATGCACTTGATCGATTGCCAGATAGGTCCGATCGGCCGCAAATATCTCCACATCCTCGTAGAACGGCGTGTAGTGCTTCGCTGCCGAAATATGGGGGATGATCCCTTCGAACCCGGCCTTGTCATCGATGCGAAAGAGCACGCGGCCTGGCATCGGCTTCGCCGCTCGCAGGGCGCCGCGATAAACGCAATTGGGCTCGGCGCCCACCATCCAAACCGGAGGCGGCGTAGCGGCAAAGAGCCGGCCATCCTGAACGACAAAGTTCTTCTGCGCGTAGTCGGTGACCTCCTGCCGAACGCGGTCGCGCTGGTCGTCGATGATCTCGGCGATGTTGTCGGGGCGTGCGTATTCCGCGCCTTCGACGGTGGCCTCGCCGTCACTTCGCAGGATCAGGAAGCGCTTGCGACGGTTGTTGTCCTCGTTTGTGTCGAGCCAGTGGAGGAACCCGCCGGCGGGATGAGCCCGACCATTCTTGGAGACATGGTTCTGGATGATGCGGTTCGGATAATCGCTGCCATAGTAGCGTTCCTCTCCGATCCGGAGCACGTCCGCGAGGAGGTCAGGTGTCTGCGTCCGGCTATCGCTGGCGCAATCGGCCCAGAGCCTACCGTCGAACCCGCGCAGATGCATGTCATTGTTGAGGAGAGCGATATGCTTCTTCTCGCGATTGAGATGGCGCTCGCGCTCCTTCTGGTAGCGGTCGTACGGAACGAAGCGCGCGCGCAGGGCATCGTCCTCGTCGAACCGCGAGATCTCCGGGATCTCCACGTCGAACCGGTCCGCCAGCGTCACGGTGCGCGAAAGCCGCGACTTCGCGGTCCGATATTCCAGGGTGTACGGCGTGGAAAGGTTGAATTTCACGGTCGAGGTCCTCGAACGAGCGGATAGGAGGTCAAAGGGTCGGAGAGGACGCTTCGAGGACGGGACGGTTTGAAAGATCGAAGGTCTTCATCAGCTTCAGGAAGGCGTCGAACTGCATGTTCGAGCTTCTGGCGACGCTCTTGATCTCGCGGGGGATGCTGGAGTGAAAAGCATCCACCGCCGCGACGATCGCAGCCGGGTCGCCTTTCGCGTCTTTCCAGGTTGCGACGGCGTGCCGGAGCTCGATCCAGCGATCGATGCTGTCGTCAGGAAGGTCGCTGAAGCCCTTTGAGAACTGCGGCATCGCCAGCTTCAAGCCCTCGATGGCCAGGTCAACCCGATCGATATCGAGGTACCCGCGGTCCATTTCGCCCTGGAGGTGGGCAAACATGCAGTCCTGATAGGAGTCTTCGGCCTTGCCGTAGCGCTCCATGATATTCGCGAGAAAGGATGGCTCGTCGTCCGCCCGAAAGTGAACCAGTGCTGGTCCCGGCCTTGCCTCGCGTTGGGTGGCTGAGATCCCGTGCCGCCATGCCCGGCGCCCAACAAACGCAGGCGGCGGCGTCGCAATGAAAAGCTTGCCCGCAGCGACCATAATGTTCGCCTCGACGAACCTGCGAGCCTTCGCCTGTCGATCGGCATCGAGGTTCTGGATGATCTGGTAGGGGCCACGCGGCTCATCCAATCCGCCACCAGGATTTCTGGCTCGCGCCCCAAGGTTGATAGCAAGGGGCTCCCGCGGATTGCCGGGCATGCGCGCAAGGAAGCCTCGTGGCGGAAGGATGTCGGGCTTCTTGGACCAGTAACGCTCGGCGAAGTTGTCTCTGATAGCGCCCCTGAGATCTACGCCGTCTGCGACTCTTGCATCGCAGAATTCGACGAAGTGGTGGTGCGCTTCACGGGCGCAGTCAGCCCAGAGTCGGCCATCGTGCCCCACACGTCGGATGTCGTCCCGATGAGCCTGGATCAAATCTTCAGACATATAATAGAAGCGCCTTTGCGGCGGCTCCGGAAACACGAGCTCCACGTTGATCGCTTCGGGATTGTCGGGGCTGCCAATCTCCGGAACCTCGACGTCGATCGACCGCACGAAAATCTCGGTGCGTGGCTTTCTCGATCCCTGTGGGATGAAGGTGATCGGAACCTGGTAGGCAACGCTAACGACGGCCATCGAGAAAGACTCCTTTCGGGCATTTTACAGCCCGCGCTTGAAAGAGACACCTTCGAAGCGCTTTTCGATCGATCCTTTCCACTGCGACGGTAATCCTTCTTTCCCACATGGATTCGGTGGATGGGCCGTCGTGCGGTCCTTGATCAGAGCGGGCAATCCCTTCCATCAAGGTGGGGTAGTGAATTCGAGGTTTGAATGACAATTGCTGTCGAGCTCGGCGTGAGTAGTGCCGCTGGCGTCGCTTCAGGGCCGGCCACGATCGATATTGAGGAACTGCTGGCGACCCGCCTGCTCGTCCAGGGCAATTCCGGGTCAGGCAAGTCTCATCTGCTGCGGCGCTTGCTGGAACAGAGCGCGCCGCATGTGCAGCAGGTCATCATCGACCCCGAAGGCGATTTCACGTCGCTTTCCGACCGATTTGGACATTTCGTCGTCGACGCCAACCGCTCGGAGGCCGAGCTGGAAGCGATTGCGGGCCGCATCCGCGAGCACCGGGTGTCATGCGTGCTCAATCTCGATCAGCTCGAAGTCGACATGCAGATGAAGGCAGCGGCGGTCTTTCTCAACGCGCTCTTCGACGCTCCCCGCGAGCTCTGGTATCCAGCGCTCGTCATCGTCGACGAGGCACAGCTGTTCGCGCCGGCGGCCGCTGGCGAGGTTTCAGACGAAGCCCGCAAGATCTCGCTCGGTGCCATGACCAACCTGATGTGCCGCGGCCGAAAGCGCGGCCTAGCCGGCGTGATCGCCACCCAGCGCCTCGCGAAGCTCGCGAAGAACGTCGCCGCGGAAGCCTCGAACTTCCTGATGGGCCGTACCTTCCTCGATATCGACATGGCACGGGCGGCCGATCTCCTGGGTCTCGATCGCCGACAGGCGGAGATGTTCCGCGAACTCCAGAAGGGGCAGTTCGTGGCCCTTGGGCCGGCGCTTTCGCGCAAGCCGCTCGCCATTCGCATTGGCTCCGTCGAGACTCATGCCCGGGGTTCGACGCCGAAGCTCACTCCTCCGCCGGCCCCCATGGGCGACGAGGCGCGCGATCTAATCCTCGCAGCCCTGCCTACGCCGGCGCCGCGCGTTCCCCGTCGCCCTCCGCCGCCGGCACAATCGACCGATGATCTCCTGGCGGCGGTCGAGCGCGAGGCCCAGGTCGAAGAGATCGGTGATGCGAACACGCTCGACGAGGCCGTCGAGGTCGACAACGCCGCGCGCGGGATCGCGTTGCGCAACATCCTCGCGACCATCATGGGTGAGGCCGACGCGTCGTTTAAGGCCGAAGGCGTGCTCTATCAGGATTTTCTCGTGCATTGCCGTATCCAGAAGGTGGCCGGTCCTAAGCCCGATCTCGGCGCATTCAGGAAGCTGCTGACCGTGGCTCGCGCGGGCATTGATGGCTCCGACTCGGAGAATCCAGACATGGAGCGCGCCATCACCTTCGCGACCAGTGAGGTTCCGGAGGAGCTGCAGTCGATCTATCTGTCGCTTCTGAAGGCGGCTTCGGTGGGAGAAAGCTGCCCGACGGACGCGGATCTCGCCCGCGTTTGTGGGAGCCATTCGGCCGGGCGCGCGCGCAGCCGGGTTCAGCAGCTCGAACAAGGGGCTTTCATCACCGTGCGCAAGGACATGAAGGGGCAGAGGATCATCGCACTTCCCGATTTCGGCTGGGAAACCAAGCCCGGGAATCCGGCCGGTCCGGCGCGAGCGCTTGCGGGGGCAGTTTGATGAAGCCGAGCAACAATCCGCCGAAGCCTGAACGCTGCTCGCCGGCGATGGCCAGGGTCCTGATCAATCTCTACCAGGGGCGTCCCGCATGGGGGCATTTGAGCGGGCGCTCGATGTATGGCGGAGCCGGACAAACGGAGCGTGCACTGCGACAGCGCGGCTGGATCGATGCTGCCGGGGCGCTGACCGACACTGGCCGAGAACGCGCAGCAGATCTCGTGCCCGCGTCCGCCGTCGCACCGCGGCGCTTCCCCTAGAGCTGCAAGAGGCCCGACGATGACGATCTTCACCCGCATTGAGACCGAGTATGTGGCTTCCTGTCCGAGCTGCAAGCAATGGCTCTGGAAGGTAGGGCCAAACTCGGGGTTCTTCGGTAAGGCGCCGCTGGAGACCGCTACGAGGTACATAGCGTCAGACGGCGATACCGTGCCGTTCGTGGAAGAGCCCCCTGCGCCACTGACGGCCTATACCGAATACGACGCGACCCTCTTGAAAGGCGAATGCCCGCATTGCGGGGACGGATACTGGTTCGTCACTGCGTCCTATCCCGAGGTGCCTGTCTCAAACGGGCCCCGGGGCGGTCCGGCAGGCTTCATCTGCGATGAGGGCCGGATCGAGATCACCGACCGGGTCGAGGGCGCCTTCATCGGAGATCCAGCGGTAACCGATACCTGGGTGCAAATGCGTCAGAGCGCGCGTTGGGATGGCCGGGATATTCGCGTCGATGTCCACATGATCGGCCCATTCTCAGGAGGCGATGATCTCGTCGGCTCTATCGGTGTCTCGTCCTGTGGGATGGCCGCCGGTAACGAATCCCGCCGGACAATCTGGGAAACGGCTGCCGACCTAGTGAAGGCGGTAACGCCCGCGGCGATCGATTCCATGCGTGCGAGATCGACCACGCCTTGATCACGTCCTCATCTGAAGGACTGGAAATCCAATCCTTCAGATGATAACAAGGCAGCGCTTGATGGAGAGCATTATGAGCGAGGCCACCGTCTTCCGTTAGGGACCACCCTGACGGAGAAACACCATGGATACCCCGGACTGGAGCGAGATCGTCGCCGTAGAGGTGCGCGATCGCAGCGGCGCGTCCGCTCGCTTTGAGAATCTTGTCGAGGCTTTAGCCTGCCTTGGATATCGGCGCTTTGTCGCCATTCTGCTCGACCTCGAACGCCCACCCTCTCCGCTGCTGGATGTCGGACGCGTTGCCATTCGCGATGAGATGGGGCTCGACATTCCCGTCTGGTGGATTCGCGAAGAGCTGGGTGACCGCCTGACGCCTTCGCTCGGGTATTCGTTCTGGCGCAGCAACGCGCCGATGCCTGCCTTCCGGAGCGGACCGGTGCCGTTCACCGGCCGCCGCGGCGGCTATGCGTGGAACCGCCCCGTCCGGACGACCCAGGAGCGCCGGTATCTCGCGGGCGTGAAGGTGGACGGTGACGGGGCGCGAGAACGCGCGGCCCGGCGGTCCATTCCTTCGGATTACGATGATGTGACGCGGCATTGCGAGCGCAGCTGGAAGCGCCACCGGCGCACCCAGTGGCGCGGAGGGTGAACCTCACATGCCGAATGCGGGGCCGGCATGGAGCTCGGGAAGCGCAATTTCAGTCTGCTCCGCGAGAGCTCGGGACAGATCGAAGGCACCGACCAGCTCTTCCGGGAGGTCGGCGCCGAAGACCTGGTTCAGGCGCTCGTGGAGGTTGTTGGCGGCGAGCATGATTTCGATCGTGTCGCGGCCGTCGGCGCCGGCCTCTGCCCAGGCAGCGACCTCCTCGTTGAGGATCGCAGCACTGGATGAGATGGCATCAGGAACCACGTCGAAATCGCCGATCAGGTGGCTGATGGCACTGGTGGCGTCGCAAACGAATTCGGCACTGAGCATTTTGGGGTCTCCTGACCCGTTTGAACCCTCGGCCGCTGAAAGCCACAACGCCGTTTCGAATTCACATCGCAGGCGACGGGAGCGAGGGCTCTGGATCGTTGACGACGAAGCCGGCGCGCTCCGCGAGGTCGACGAGGTCCTTCGACAACGTGAAGGCTTGCGTGATTTCCGCCGGCGGCTCGTCGCCATGGGCAACGATCATCGAACCATGGATCTGGTTGACGGCGATGAGGGTCGCGAGGCTGTCGCAAAGCTGGCCGCCGGCGGCCTTCCAGTCAGCCGATGCTTCCTTCAGACCGGCCAACGCCTCGACAATATGGTCGTCATGCGGACCGCTGTTGTCGAGCGTCTCGGTGATGGTGCTGACGGCTTTTGCGATATCGTTCGCGAGCATGCTCGATCTCCTTGATGGGAGCTCGATGGTGGGTTTCGCCGGTGAAAGCCACAAACCGACATCCACCGAAACTTATCCCGGACGATGGAATTTAGCGTTAGGGAATGTCAAGAATTCCCAGGAATACGAAGGATTTGTCGTGGATCTCGCTGATATCGATCGCGCCGACCGGTTGGTCGTCATCGATTTCGAAGGCACTGGAAACCGACCCAAGGTGAGGATCGAGATGATTCGATCGCCGCGATCGGTTCGCCTGCCCGGCGTTATCATCGAGATCGGCGCTGTCGAGCTGCTGCGAGAAGGTAGCGGCTGGCGAAAAGGCGAGAGCTTCTACAGCAAAGTGAACCCCGAAGGACCGGTAAGCCATGTGGCGCGCGGTATCCATGGCATTACCGCGGGCGAGCTGCGCAAGGCGCCGCGGTTCGCAGAGCTGCAGGAGCGCTTCTTCGCTTTCCTCGGGGAGCGAGATCCCATCGTAGCGCATGCAATCGACAACGAGAGGGATCTCCTGTCGCACGAGCTTGCTCGGATGCGCCTTGCGCAATGGGGTGAGAAGCCGCTGCCCGGCCGCTGGCTGTGCACGCAGACGCTATTCGCAGAACTGTTTCCGCGCGCGCCCAAGAGCCTCGATGCAGTCTGCGACAAGCTCTCGCTGGACCGAAGCCGCCGCCTGGCTGGGCACGGGGCACTCCTCGACGCGGACCTGACCGCCGACGCCCTGCTGATCATGCGCGACATCGTTTCCGCCGGCTTTGAACCGGAAGAGGCTGTGCCTTGGCGCTACGCGCGGCGTTGAGGCATGCTCGACGAATGCTGAAGCTAACCATCCTGGTCGCTTTGCTCTTGCCAGGTCCCGTCGTGGCGGCGAGCTACTGCCTGCCGAAGAACGGTAAGGACCGGATCGCGAAGACCGGGATCTGCCCGACCGGTTACTTCGCCAGTGCCGATTGTTGCGAGGCGTTCCGCGATGATGCGAAGCGCGCAGTCCCGAAGATCGAGGGCAAGGCCTGCCCATCCGGCTTTTTCAGGAGCCAGGCCTACTGCGTCAGCTTTCGCTGACCAGCCGTGGACAGCGCGGCTATCACTATGGACCTTCTGTTGAATCTGGCGCTGCATATCCGAGCGCAAGGGAGCGTCGCTGCTGACATCTCCTGACAGGCCGCGCGATCAGGCTTGAGTTCGAGAAACGCTGGGGGATAGCGCAGGATGCGGTCGACGATCATCACCCACGGACAGCTCGCAAGCCGGGCTCTGCGTGTGGAGTTGGCGAAGCAAGGCCAGTTCGGCGTGCTGGTTGCCACTTTCGAGGCAGTGGCAGCGCGTTTGGCCGGGGGCTTCGTACGACCCATCGATCAGGACTCGTTGCGCAAGGCGCTCCAGAAGGCGTTGCCGGCCACCGATCTCGGCGAGCTCGACGCGATCAAGAACCTGCCTGGCATGGTCGGCGCAGGCGCCAACACCCTTCACAAGATCTGGCGGGCTGGGATCGATCTCGAAGAGCGCGCAGGCCAGCCGCGGATCGACGCGATCGCTGCGTTGGAGGCTGCAGTCCTCCAAGAGTTGCCAGAGGGCATGCTGCCGCCCGGCTTGATCGTCGAGCGGGCCAGGAAGCGGCTCCGGCAGGCGGCCAAGATCCTCGGGCCGATCGAGGTGCGCGGCCTCACCGATATGTCGCGGTGCTGGCGCCCTCTTCTCCTGGAGCTCGCGGAGCATGTCGAGGTCCGCTGGATCGCCGGGCCTCGGCACGTACCGGACTGGCTGGAAGGTAGCCGCGTGATCGTCGAGCGGTCACCGAGCCTTAAGCCGAGCCTGCAGGTGATCAGCGCATCCACCGCGCTCCATGAGGCGATCGAGGCGCTGCGCTGGGCCCGAGAACTGATCGCCTCAGGCCGCGCAAAGCCCCACGAAATCGCGATCGCGGCCGCAAGCCCTGCCGACTATGACGACCACTTCTACACCCTGCGGGCCGACGCCAATCTCGATCTGAAGTTCGTCCACGGCACCAGCGCTCTGGCGAGCCGGGATGGTCAGGCAGCCGCGGCGCTCGCCGAGATTCTCGTTCGCGGCATCACGCACTCTCGGATGCGTCGCCTGGCGTCGCTGTGCCGAGGCTGCGGGCTTTTCGAGACGCTTCCCGAGGGCTGGCTGCGCGTCATCCCAGAGGATGCGCCGATGGCGACCCCTGCCTCCTGGCAGAGGCTGTTTGCAAACCTGACGGCCGCGTGCTGGCCCGACGAGGTTGATCATACCGGAGAGCTGCGCAGGCTCGTCGAGACCATCACCGGCTCGCTCGATGATGCCGAGGAGATTGGCCGGGCCGTGCTGCCGCCGACAGCTCTCGCGATCTGGCGCCGCGGGGTCGAGGCCGGTCCTGTCGTGGCACTGCCGCTCAACCTTGAAGGCCTCCGCTGTCTCGACGACAGCAGGGACGCGCCGTCGGCGGTCGCTTGGATGCCGGCTTCCGCACTCGCCGCGGCACCCCGCCCCTTCGTCAGGCTGCTCGGGCTCACCTCGCGCGGTTGGCCCCGCATGGGGAGCGATGATCGGCTCCTGCCTGATCACGTCGTTCCGACCAATGAACTCTCACCGCTTTCGATCGGTGTCGCTGACCGGCGCGACTTCGACACCATTGTCGCGACCACCGAGACCGAGCTGGTGCTGTCCAGGCCGCGACGCGACGGAGAGGGGCGCCTTCTCGGCAAGAGCCCGCTCCTTCACGGGAGAGCTGCTGAAGAAACCTATCTGCAGCGTAACGACGTGCCGGCGCACGCCATGAGCGAGGTCGATCGGCTGATGGCCAGGTCGGCGGAGTTCCGCCTCTCGCCGTTGGCGCGCTCCGCGGAAGGCTGCTGGATCGACTGGTTCCGCGAGGAGGTCACGGCCCATGACGGTCTGATCCGTGCGCATCACCCGATGATCGAAGGCCTGCTCGACCGGATGCAGTCGGCGACCAGTCTCAAGCGACTTCTGCGTGATCCGCTCGGCTTCGTCTGGCGCTACGGTTTCGGCTGGAAGACGCCTCGGGTGGGGATCGATCCGCTCACGCTCGACAACCGGGAATTTGGCGAGATTCTGCACGGGGTGCTGGAAACGGCCGTCATCGCCCTCGAGGCCGAGGGCGGACTGATCAACGCCGATGCCGTTGCTGTTCAGACTGCCATCGATCGCGCCTTGGCGAGCACCAGGCGCCGCTTCGAGGCTGAGCGCGCTGTTCCGCCGGCGGCGATTTGGACGAGAACGCTTGCGGAGGTGCGTGGGCTTGCGGTGGCGATTGTCCGGCCGGAGGATGAGGTGCCGCTTCCGGACCAGCGTAGCTACGCCGAAGTCCCTTTCTCTCGTGAGGATGTCGACGCCTCGATCGAGCTGCCCTGGGATCCCGCGGAGGCAGTCATCGTTCCGCTCGCCGGCTTCCGCATCACTGGCGCCATTGACCGGCTGAATATCTCCGGAGACGGCTCAAAGGTCAGGGTCAACGACTATAAGACCGGCCGACCGCCCAGATCGGCGGATGAGTACGTCCTGGATGGCGGCAAGGAGATCCAGCGCGCGCTCTATGCCTTCGCTGTGAAACAGCTGCTCGGGTCTGACATCGAGGTGGAGGCAGCCCTGAACTTCCCTCGTCATGGCCGAAGCCTGCCCCTGGCGAATGCCGACGAAGTCCTGGAGCAGCTCTCGATCTTCCTGGCTGCAGCGCGCTCCAACCTTCAGGGCGGGCGAGCCCTGCCCGGGCCCGACACGGCCATTGCCTATAACGATCTGCGCTTCGCCCTGCCGGCGAATGCGGCGAAAGGCTGGTTCAACCGAAAGCGTGCTCCGGCCACGCTGGCGCTCGATGACGCGGCCGCCATCTGGGAGGTCAAGTGATGAACGCCCCCGTTCGCATGTTGTCGGATCAGCCCCAGCGGCTCGCCGCGATGACGGAGCATGATCGCTCGCTCCTGATCGAGGCTGGCGCGGGTTCCGGGAAAACCGCTGTCATGGCGGGTCGCGTGACGATGTTGCTGGCTGAGGGCGAGTTGCCCAGACGCATTGCGGCCGTCACCTTCACTGAGCTCGCCGCGAGCGAGCTGCTGGCGCGCGTTCGTCTCTTCGTCGAACGGCTTGTGGCTGGCGAGGTGCCTGTCGAGCTCCGGCTCGCGCTTCCCGACGGGCCGTCGGAAGCCCAGCTCGGGCATCTGCGCAATGCGCTCGACACTTTGGACGAGGCGACCGTCTCGACGATCCACGGGTTCTCCCAAAGGCTCATCAGCCCCTATCCTGCCGAGGCGAATATCGATCCGGGTGCAGGTGTCGCGGACAGAAACGACGCCGAGCTTGCCTTCAATGATCTGCGCGACGCGTGGATACGCGAGCGGTTGGGCGAAGGTGGAAGTGAGCTGCTGATCGAACTCGTCGGCATTGACCCGGGCGAGACCGTAGCATCAATCAATCGGGTCTCTGACGCGATGCGTCAGCGCCGTGATGTGCTGCCGCCGCCGGCCCGCCCCCTGGCGGAGCTGATAGGAGCATTCGTCTCTGCGGTGTCCGGCTTCCGGACTTTCATCAGCAGCCTGTCCGTATGGGACGCGGACACCCCGCTATGGGTCGCGGACCTGGAGGAAATGGTCGACCAGGTGGTCGCAGCGCGTGACGCCTCGGGCGCTCGGGCGCTCGGCCATCTGATCCGCATCGAGCCTTCCGATCGGATTGCGACCAAAGCGGGCTCGCTGCGCGCCTATCAGAGGAAGACCGGCTGGAAGAACGCTGCCAAGGCGGGTGGATTGTCGGTCGCTGAGGCAGATCGCCTCTTCGCCGAGGCCGACGGCCATTTCGCCGCGTGCAAGGAAACCTGGGGCGCGCTCATCGTCGGCGCCGGTGCTCATTTGCTCGCCGCGTTGATGGAGGAGGTCCGCCCCCTTCTACAACGTTTCCGCGACTATAAGCGCGAAGCCGCACTGCTCGACTTCGATGATCTGATCTACGCGGCACGCGATTTGCTGCGCGACCACGAGCTTGTCCGGGTCGCGTTGTCGCAGCGCTATCGCCGCGTCCTCGTCGACGAGTTCCAGGACACTGATCCGCTGCAGGCCGAGATCTTCTGGCGCCTTTGCGGCGAGGCGCCGACGCCCGAGACGCCCTGGCAGCAGCGCGTTCTTCGGCCTGGCGCCCTCTTCCTGGTGGGTGACCCGAAGCAGGCGATCTATCGATTCCGCGGCGCCGACGTGCGTGCCTATGTCGAGGCCCGAGAGGCGATCTCCGCGCAATCGAGCGATGCTGTCCTGTCGATTGCGACCAACTTCCGCTCTTGCAAGTCGATCCTGGAGTTCGTGAACGGCCGGTTCGAACTGCCGCTGTCGGTCGAGAATGACCAGCCGGGCTTCACCGCGCTCGATCATTTCCACGACGACGTCGGCAGTCATCCTTGCGTCACCGCGCTCGACGTCTGGGTTGACGACGACGCGAATGCGGACGCTATCCGCAACGCTGAGGCCGAGGCGGTCGCAGAGACCTGCGCCCGGATGATCGGCAGCGCCGAGGTCACCGATCATCTGTCGGGTGGCAGACGCTTGTGCCGGGCCGGCGACATCGCGCTTCTTGCGCCGACCGGCACGGACTTGTGGCGCTATGAAGAAGCGCTGGAACGCTATGGAATTCCCGTCGCGACCCAGGCCGGCAAGGGGTTCTTCTGGCGACAGGAGATCCAGGACCTGATCGCCGTCACCCGCGTCCTGGCAGACAGCCGCGACACCCTCGCCTTCGGCGCGCTGATGCGTGGCCCGGTCGTCGGCCTGACCGAGGAGGAATTGCTCGACATCGGCTTCGCCCTTCCAGAGCGCGAGACCGGTCATGGCAAGGAACGCTTCTCCCTGCGCACTGAGCCCGAGCTCGTCACTCATCCGGTCGCCAGGGACGTCCTGGAGCGCCTGCAGGGCCTCTGGCGCCGGAGCAACGCTACCACGCCCTACGACCTGCTCTCGCAAGCCGTGGCGGAGCTCCGTATCCGTCCGACGCTGCTCGCCCGACATCAGGGCCAGGCCGAACGGGCTCTCGCGAATGTCGATCTCTATCTCGGCATGTCCCGGAGCTACGTTGCTCGCGGCTTGCGAGCCTTTGCGGAAGCAATGACGACGGCCTGGGAGGATGAAGAGCGCGCTGGCGAGGGCCGGCCAGATGCGCAGGAGCAGTCGGTTTCGCTGATCACCATGCATTCCAGCAAGGGCTTGGAATGGCCGGTAGTCATCCCGGTGAACACGTCAACTGGGCTGAAGGAAGGCGTATCGACCGTCATCAGCCGCGAGACTGGTCAGCTCTACACGAAGGTCTTCGGGATCGCGCCCGACGGCTTCGCGGAGGCTGCCGAGGGCGAGAAGGCCGAGATCACGCGCGAGCGTGTTCGCCTCTGGTATGTCGCCGCGACGCGGGCGCGTGAGCTTCTCATCGTGCCCCGGCCGTCCTCCGGCGTGGCCAGCGGCAGCTGGATCGGTGTGGTCGACCTGGCGTTGGGCGATCTCTCGGCTCTGGATCTCTCGGCCTATGAACCGGAGCTGCCGGCCGCGGCCGCGCCGCGCGCGAACCAGCAGACCCGCGATGTCTTTGCCGATGAGGCATCTCGTGTGGTCGCCGCTTCCAGAAGCCTGCATTGGAAGTCACCGTCCAGGCACGAGGATGCAGACAAGCCCGATGCTGTCGACGAGGACGCGGTCGTTGTCACCGCGACGGAAGAGATGGACACCGCGGCCGCAGCGCCTGCGATCCAGGGCGGACGTATTCGCGGCCTGGTGATGCACAAGCTTGCGGAAGAGATCCTGACCGGCGAGGTCGGCGAGGAGGCAGCTGCGCTGGGAGCCCGGGCGCGCGAATTGCTGGCTGAGCTGGGCGCCACCGAGGCGGTAAGAGCCGAAGAGGGCTTCGTCGCCGCGGAGATCGCTGGCGCCGTCCTTCGCGCGCTGCAGCTGCCGGAGATCCTCGCGGTCAGGGATCGCTTGGTCCCAGAGTGCCATGTTTACGGCTTCGCCAGCGCCGGCAGCGTCGACACGGTCACCTACGGCATTGCGGATGCCATCGCCTTTGATGGCCAACGGCCGATACTGGTGGTCGACTGGAAGAGCGATGTGGCTCCGGACCCCGCGACGATCCTCGCCTATCGAGCCCAGGTCGGCGATTATCTGAAGGCGACAGGTGTCCCGGTTGGGTTGATCGTCTTCCCGACCACCGGCCGTGTCGAGCGCGTCGCTGCGTAGCTGCGATGTCTACCTTCAGTCGGTCAAAGCACCTTCGGACCAATCGCTACGGAACCACGTTCGAGGTTCGCGAGCACAGGGTTCGGCGCGATGAGTGGTCCGTGGGTCAGCCGGGAGAGGCCCGGCCGTTCCGGGCGGACGGCGCGGGCACGGGTAATCTGCTTGTTCCGAACGCGCACTGCCCCGTATGCGGCGATACCGTCTGGTTTTTCGAGAGCGCAGAAGGTGGCCGGGTTTTCTTCGATACGGTCTGGCCGGACTGGGAGAAGCACCCTTGCACCGACAATGGAGCGCGGGCGGTCCGCTCGGCACCGTCGGCGCTCGTCGATCCACTGCCACTTCCGGAGGTTGAGATCTATCCTCGTGCCGTAGGAACGATCCTCGGGTTGAGGCACGCGGATGGCTCTGTCGACTGGGTGAAATCGAAGCTTCCCGGCGGAGAACGCTTCTTCCCCGTCGCAAGCTTCCGCCGCAACGCCGCGGGCGAAATCAATCGCATCTCCCTCCAGTCGGCGGATCTCGTGCCGTACGAGTTGCCGGCCGTCCGGTCAGAAAGGCCAACCGGCATCACGCGGGCCGACCGGCTTGCCTATGCCGAGGCCATCCAGAAGGACTTGATCGCCTGCGCCAGGAAGGTGACGGCGCTGGAGGGCAAGGTCCTGGTAAAGCACGAGACGCTTGGCCCCTTTGTCGCCGGCCGCATCGGCGCGTCACGCGTCGCGCTGATCCCGCTCCTTGTCGACCATTATCGAGCAGAGGTTGACGCCATTCCTGATGCCGAGGACCCCAGCGAGGTCGCTTCGCAGTTCATGAAGGACGCAGCACTCGCTGCTCATCGAGCGTTGGCTCAGAAAATCCTCGTCCAGGGCGAGCATGGCGCAAACCAGGTGATCTTTGTGGCCGAACGCTCGCTGATCGAGTTGGAGGAATTTTGCTCATATGCGCCCGGCCAGCTCGACCAGTTTGGCATCGACACCTGGTGGTATGAGAGCGCTACAGAAGCCAGAAGGGCGAAGATCGGGAAGGTTCTGGTGGAGGACCTGTCGGGCGCAGCCGAGTTAGCTCTGTCCGAGATCCCGGCGACGGTCGGCATGCTTGTCGCCGCCGAGGAGCAGTGGGTCACAAAGGCTTGGACCTTCAGCGAGGCGGGTCAGATGACCCAGATCCTCGATATGGCCCAGCGCATCGGATACAAGGAACTGCTTCAACAGCTGATCACACGAATGCGGTCCCGCGGATGGATGATCGATTTCGCCTATCGGGGAAACGAGGTCGGCAAGTTGGAAGTCGGCGCCGATCGAAGAGCGCTTCAATTCGACGCCGGGTTCAGCACGCCCGACAGCGCCCGCTCCACAAGACTCATGTTTCACATGTCGAGCAAGGCAAAAGGCCTCGTCTTCCTCGAAGATCCAGACGACGAGGACGCCGTGGCATCAGATCGGCTCTACACGGTCCGTAGCGGCGCCGATGTCGGGCGACTGCCAGATCACCTGGCACGGAAGAGAAAGGCCAAGCAGAAAGGCTGAGCGACCTACGAGGACGCGGCGGGTGACGACAGGTAGCGGAGACCCCACTCAGGATGAAGGATGACCGATCGCTTGCTGCCATCCAGGCGAACCCAGAGGTTGTCCTGGATCGAACGCGTAATCGTCCCGGTGATTGGCGAGCCGTGACCTGAGTACTCGACCCGGGCGCCCCGTTTGGCGGGGACGCTGTAGCGCTGCCGAATGCGAGACATGTTCATGGCTTGGGCGTGCTCGAAATGGGGTTCCAGTAATCGCTGATCGTGCCCTTGGGCGTGAAGTAGAGGTCGCGCTGGACGCGATCGCCTCCGGGCCCTTCGAGGCGAGAGATCTCGCGCAGGTCGAAATTGCCGAGCTCAACCTCGCCATTGAAGTCCGCCACGCCGAAGGCGATGTGGGGATCGCGCGGGCTGAGCTCCGAAATGTACCAAGTCACGTTCGTCCAAGGTGCGAACAGCTTCACCACCGGCTGCGGATCGATGGCGACGCCGGCGGCGGCCTGCCTCCCGTTCTCGATAAGGGTGTTCTTGAGGTCGTCGGGAATGAGATCGGTCATCGGAGGCTCCTGCATCACATCCGAGGCGCGTGCGGAGCGAAGTCGGAATAGCGGCGGTTCACCCAGAGGTCGAGCAGCTGCTCCTGGGTCGGCGGCGAGTTGATGATGCCGGCGACGTCATCGCCGAACACGCTGTAGAAGTTCCGGTAGCTCAGAACGGTGCGCTTGGCCGATAGCATCCAGGCATCGTCCTTATCGAGACGATCGCGGTGGCGCACGCCGGCGGTGGAGCGTCCGCCCTGGATCAAGTCGTCGATCGTCTCGCTGACGACGCGGCGTTCGCCGTCCTTCACATAGATGGCGCGCCAGTCGTCGTCGAAGAGGGTGTTATTGATAAAAAAGAGCGTTTCTGAAAGCCCGTGGAACGTTAGGGGATCCAGAACCGCGCACCGCGAGAGGTTCGCGCCGTACCAGGCAACTGGTGCGAAAACGTCGCGCAGCTCGGGAGCCTTGAAAAGGAACATGGAAAGCGCGGTGGCCTTGATGTCCCAGTAATCTTCGAAGACGCGATCTTGCGACGGAACAATGCCGTCCAGAGTCGCGAGCACGGCGCCGCGATGGGGGATCTCGCCGTGGACTTCGGGCCGATCGCTCGGGAGAGCATAGGTGCCGTTTTCCCGGATGAAGGCAGTCAACTGCCCAAGGGTCTCAAGGTAGATATCCTTGTGCTTCACGTCTCGGTCCACCGCGGATTTGTTCGATGCGCTTCCATGGATCATGAATCGATTCCACAATCCTTGGTAGCTTGATACTCCCGGATCGCGCATTTGAGCACTCCCGAGCAGTTCTTTTTGGTGGATGCGGGCGCTATGCCGCGCTGGTGCGTGCTCGCGCGCACAGAGGAAGGCGTCTTCTGGATCGACATGAAGGCTCGCCGGACACCCTACGAAGACGGCAAGCCCCTGGCCTTCGTCGCTGGGGACAACATCACTCAGGCTATGACCTTGGTCCCGGAGGCAGTCGTCGAGCTGGAGCGTGAGTTCGCGTTCCGCTTCCTGCTCAAGCCATTCTCAGACCAGGGCTGGATCTCGCCCGCTGGCCGCTTCTGGGGCTGTGACTACTATGCCCATGACGATATCGCCCACGCTCTCATTCGGAAGACCGCGCCACAGCTGGAATACGAGGGCTGGGTCCGCGTCCATTCCGACAGCTTCAGGATGCTCGACTCGATCCGCGGCGTGACCCGAGCCCAGGAGCGAACCCTGATGGCGCTCGGATTCGAGGATCCCGAGCCCGGCGCTCGCCGCGCTCGCGGCTTTCAAGTCGACACCAGCGGGGCGATGCCCTCCTACGCCGTGAAACCTCCGGAGCATCTGCTGCTCCTGCCGCCGGCTGAAGCAAAGAAGCCGGCGGCTCCCCGTGAGCCTACCTCCCTCAAAGGCGTGGTGGATCGCTTGCGCGCCGATGATGACATCAGTGCGCTGATTGACCTCGGCTTCGAAGAGCACCGAGATCTCGGGAAAGGGACCTGGCGCTGGATGATCCAGCTCGGGGATATCGCCATCGGCAGTGGTGAGAAATCCTCGGCGTTGCTGAAGGCGCCTGGGTTGGCGCTCCGCGCGACATCGTTCGACACGATCGAGCTCGATGGCTGGCCGCGAGAGGAGATCTCGATCGACAACTCCGCGAGGTCGATCATCGCGAAGGAGCTCGGTGCGCGAGGGCAGGTTGGTCCGAAACCGTAACAGTTGACACGCACTGCGGCTTCTGTAACAAACCGTGTCAACTGTTACGGTTTGAGCATGGCTGATTACGAATCTCTCTTCACTGTCGAGTTTTCGCCTGCGGAGGCCGCGAAGGTCACGGGAGTGAGTGCGGTCCTGCAAAGGGTCTGGCGCGGACGCAACCTGCTGCAGCCGTCCCAGAGCGAGGGACACGCGAGGTTTCGGCTGCCCGACCTGTGCCGTCTCTACGCAATGAAGGCCTTCTCGGACGTCGGGGTCGGGCCTCGCCGCTCGAATTCCTTCGAGCCGGAAGGTTGCGACATCATGAGCCCCGCCGGCGCAACGATCATGGCTGTGCCCATGATGCTCCATTTCGCTGCGCTCTCCCTCGGCCTGAAAGAGACGGACCACGACATGGATTTCCGCTTCGTCGTCATCGAGGAGCAGGCGATGGGGCGCACGGCCAGCCTGGCGTCCTATGAGAAGGCTCGAATGAAGCGCAAGTCGGCTAGCCCGCTGCTACTGGTGTTCGACACCAAGTTGGCGGCAGAAAAGCTGCTGGCAAGCCTGCCGCGTTCTCCGATCTCATCGAAGGAGGCTTCGCGATGAAGGGTGTCGTAATCAGGCTCACAGCGCGCGATGCCGAGCTCGTCTGGAAGAACGCGGACGGCTGGATCGACGCAGGCGCCTGCGCGGATGGTTTGCGACCGGACGAGGCCGCTGCCCTCAGTCGACTGAACGATCAGATCAGCGCGCAGATCTTCCTGAACAAGGGAAGAAGGAAGTCGAAGGCCGAGCCGATGGAGGACCAGAACGTCCCTCTTCGCGCTCGGCTGGAGAAGGCTCTGGCGAACAACACCATGTGGGATCTCCACGGCGACATGCTGACGGACATCCTGGACGAAGTGATGAAGGTCCTTGAGACCGAAAACAGTGATGTGGAGGTGGCGTGATGGCTCTGGATTTCGATAAAATGATCGCTGAAGCCAAGCTGACGAGGCAGTCTTACGGCATTGCGATGGCGCAGGGGCGCTTCGGTGGTCCCGCCGGGATCTGGCTGGAGTGCACCAGTTGCGACAATTCGGAAGTTATCGTCGGCTCGAACAGCGACGCTTGGGCGGCGGTGCCGACCAACCGGGCGGCCGAGGTGTTCCGCAATGCGGGCTGGACCGGCGAAGGTCCGGCGATCAAGAAGGCGCGCTGCCCGAAGTGTTCGGCCGGCCTCGCCGCTGCGGCTTAAGTGCGAGGTCCGTCAGTGGGACTTGCGACCTTCTACAGGGGCATTGCCGTCCCTCCCCAAAGGCTCGACAACGTGGTGTCGGCTATCAGGGACGGCGGTCTCAACTCGAAATCTTGGGTCTGGACCCCTGATTTTTATCGCCTGCCCAGTCCGCCCGATGTGCTCCTGCGGCAGATGCCTCTGCCAAGGGAAAGTCTTCGGGTCGGCCCTCGAATTCCGGCCGTCTACGCCACAGCCGACCGAGACACGGCGCTCTACTACGCGCTCAAACACAACCGCACCAGAGAGAACACCTCTTCAGTTCTGATCGCCTTCCGAGCTCCGCTTGAAGAGGTCTTGGTCGACGGCAAGGACCTTCTTTTTACAGCGGCATCAGCGGTGCCGCGGCCCGATCTCCGTGACTTGCTGATGAGCGTCTTCGGCAAGGCGCTGCTGCCCTATCTCGACGCGGCATGGGCTTCGTCAGACGGGATGAGCAGGATCGCTATGATCGACCTTGCGATCCAGGATCCAGAGATTGTTCGGGCTCACTATGCCAACAGCGTGGTGTTCCGCGGGCGCAACATGATCCCGTACCGGTCGGCGTTTGTCGTGCCAACCCCGGTTCCCAGCAGCAGCATTCTCTTCGTTCAGCCGGTTGAAGGCGGCGTACCCGCTCTGGAGGCCGTCGACGCCATGGGGATGATCGAAATGCGTGGCGACCGGTAGCATCTGGCTTACGCCGCGGAGGATTGTCCGAACAGCCCCGCCCTGAGGATCGGGCCGATGTCGCCGGCGTTCCAGTGCGGCCGGCACACTGACACATAACGATCATCACCGCCGACCTCGACGACGTTGCCGCTCTTGATGGCCTGGCCTTCCGGGTCGTAGCGAAGGATCTGGGTGGCGCGCTGGCCGCAATGGCAGCGGCGCGCGATCTCCACCAGCCGGTCGGCTTTCGCCAGGAGGAAGGCGATGGTGTCGCTGAAGAGATGGCCGAAGACATTGTTCTTGAGGCCGTAGGCGAAGACCTCGATGCCGAGCTCGTCGGAGATGCGGATCATCTGCTCCGCGTGATGAACGCCCAGAAACTGGACCTCGTCGATGAAGATGGCCGCGATCGGGGCATCTTCCGCGGCGGCCGCAACCAGGCCGAAGAGATCATCATCGACCGCTACTGGATGCGCTGATCGGCTGATCCCCATGCGCGACGCGATGCGGCCAACGCCGGCGCGGTCATCGAGCGCGCTGGTGAACAGGAGCACCCGGGCCCCGCCCTCCTCGAACTCGTGTGCAGCCTGCAGCAGGCGGGCGGACTTGCCGGCCCCCATCACCGAGTAATTCAGCGTCAGCATTCTGCAGGCCTTCCGATTCCTCTCCGGGAGCATCGATGGCTGGGACGCATGGCGCAACGCAGGCGGCCTCTCCTTCAACCGCTTTTGTGAGTTTCAAGGCGCCGCCTCACCCTCGAAGGGCCGGCCAGATCTCCGGCATCGCGAAAGATATGAGTTAAACACGATTTCGGTGCTTATCTAATATCAATGAGGGTGCTATGCTGAAGGACGAGGTTGAGATCCGAGAGCAGGCTAGGCGCCTCAACCTCGGTGTCGAACATGTCGTTCGAGATGTCATTCAGGCGAGGTTGATCGGAGCAATCTTCGCGGCGTCGGCCGGGGAATTGGTGCTCAAGGGAGGATTGGCCATGCGTACCTCCCACCGGTCACAGCGCCTGACCAAGGACGCGGATCTGCAATGCGACCCAAAGGTGCCTCAAGCGCGCGTTTCTGGCATCATCCGGAAGGCGCTGGGCCAGGCTTTGGATACCGGATTCCTCAAGCAGGTTTCCATAACGACCCCCAAGCAGACCGACACGGTGCAGCGTTACAAGATTGCCGGAATCGTTGGCTCGTCACACATCAACATGACCGTCGAGGTGTCACGCCGCGGGCTCCCGCCGCCCGAAGAGCTCGTGACGACCCAGGTCGTGGACCTGGCCGGCCAAGCCCGGTCGGTCTACAGCTATTCGGCCTCCGCCCTCGCGGCCAGCAAGGTGGTCGCGCTCGCAGCTCCGAACCGTTTGGCGGCGCGCGATCTCTATGATCTCGATCTGCTGATCACGATGGAGGTCAACCCGCCGATCGCGCTGCTTGCCCGTATGGGCAAGAAGGGTATCGAGGAAGCAATCTCGAACCTCTGGGACAAGCTTGAGCTGCTGACCTGGGACCACGCTGTCGAAACCCTTCGGGAATTCCTGCCGCGTCAGGAGGCAGCTCGGTTGACCGAGAGCTCATGGGAAGAGCGACGGCTGCGCACCGGTGAGACGGTGGAGCGGTGGTTGCGAGAGGCGATGCAGATGATCGAGGAGCGCGAGCTCCAGCCGGCGATGAGTATGTGACAGTGGCAGAGCAGCATTTGATCCTCAGGGTCGCAGGGGACCTTCTCCGGAGCAGCGAGGCACATCGCGTTCTGGATCGAGAGGATGTGACGGCACTCTATGACGAAGCGGTGAGGATCTCGGGTGGCGAGGGCTCAATCCCCTCGAACCAGACGACCACGCGTTTCGCGGAACGATTGATCGCGTCCGGCCTTCTGTCGCGTGTCCAGCGCGACCTCTATGCCAATCGAGCGGTCGACCCGTCAGTGCAGCCGAATGAGCTGGCCCAGAAGCTTCGCGACGGGGCTGTGGTCGGCCTCTACACAGTTCTTGGTGAGCTCGGCATCGCGCACAATCCATCGCGCGTGGTGACGGCCCTGATGCCCGCGTCGTCGCGCTCCATTGGGCTGAAGCGGCGCATCGAGACACCTGTCGGCGACTTCCGGTTCATCGGCATCAGCGAGGACATCTTCTACGCCGGGAGCGTAGCGGACAGGTTGGATCCGCTTTTTGACTATCCGCGAGCGACGCCGGAACGCGCCTTCTGCGACTGGCTTTATCTGGCCGCCCAGCGCGGCCCGGGGAAGATCGCGTCGCCTCCCCTCGATCTGGCGGCCGAGGAACTCGACCAGGATCGCGTGGGGCGCCTCGCCGATGCGATGGGTGTGCGCGGGTACGTCGAAGCCTGGTTGGCTCAGCGGGGAATCTTCCTCGAGGACGAGGAGGCTGAGGAGAAGTTCAGCCAAAAGCTCGGGTTCTGACGCTGCACGCCCAATTAACCACGCATGTGGATGACACATTCTTTGCCACTTGCGAGATCAAGGATTGCGTGATTAGTTCTTAGCAGGGTTCGAGATAACCCTGCGCGCCTGCCTCAGGCGGAGCCTTTTTCAAGGCATTCTCTGATCTCACGGATCAATTCGATTATCTCCCTCTGGAGGTTGAGCAGGCCAACCTACACCCGGAGGTTGCCATGACACATCATTTCGTCACCACGACGCGCCCGAAGGCCGTCGCCAAGCTGCTTCGCCAGAAGCTCGATCAATTTGCGATCAAGAAGCCCCTCGGCGAGTGCTTGGAACTCACCGCCCATGCCTATGGGCACGCAACGTGGAACAAGCTCGTCGCCGATGCCGGCAAGGCAGAGCCGAGCAAGGACGACCACGAGGTTGCGCCCGAGGTTCGGGCTGATCGCCGCAAGCGGGCGATCGAGGCACTCGTTGCAGGCGGAGTAGGCCGTCCCATCGCCGAGAGTATCGTCGATGAGCTTGCCTTCACCGCCCGCGTCGATCCCGCTGCGGAAAAGCTCCCCGCGGATGCCATTCTCAGGCCGCTTGCTGGCTTGCCATGCTTCCGCGAGAGGACTGGTAAGCGCGCCGAGGCAATCCTTGCGGTCGCCAAGGTGCTCGATGCAGAGCAGGTCCCGCTTGATGCACTTGCTGGCATCCTGCTTGGAAGCGCTCGGGCGGCAGTCGTCAAACCCCAAAGCGTCGATCACCTGCGCATGCCCAGTTGGGAGGACGTCGGGGTAGTCTGGCAGAGGCGCATGCAGCGCATCGTAGACGGCATTGCAGCCGTCGGTCCGGAAGTGGCCGGGCGCCAGGAAGTGGCCGAAGCCTTCGGGCTCGTCTGGAATCGCCTCCTCGATCCCGATGTCGATCTCAAAGCGACCGTTGGTGCTTTGGTCGATGCCGGCGTTGCGGGCGGCACCATGGCGGACCTGGTCCAGGTCCTCAAGCTGTTCGGTTCGGACCGCCCTGCTCGTAAGCGCGTCCCTTGGGCGCCGGCGATGGGAAGTGATTTGGTCAATGTCGGCCAAATCAACCTCATCGGATCGAACCGGTCGCATCTGGGGCGGCTGATTGCGAACCGCGAGACGCAGCGGGCACTGGTCAATCTCTACTGCTTGGGTGACGACATCGCCGATCACTTCATGACCGGTGTTGCGGGCCTTATCGGGAGGACGACGCTTGTTCGCGTTCTCGATCGGGGAGCAAGGAAAAAGGAGCGCGATGTCGCCATCCTGTTGTCGTTGACCGCTGATCAAGGCCCCTTCCAGGGCGACGAACAGTTCGTCGACGTCAACGGAATCCACAACGCGTCGAGCCTCCCTGCCTATCTTGGCATTCCCGCCGATCAGCTGGAATTCAAGCGCATCGAGGCGGGATCAGTCGATGATGTTGACGAGGATTTCGAGCCTGCTGAGGTCCTGGAAGCGGTGGCAACCTGCCTGCCGTGGATTTCGGATCATCCGGAGTTCGTTCGGAGGATCGACGAGAATGAGGCGGCCGATTGCCTTGATAGACTCATCGGATGCTACGCGGTCGACGGAGCGACCTATATGATCAACGATGGGATCGAAGACGTCGCGGCGGAAGTCCTCGCCGAGGCGGAGCCGAAGCCAGAAATGCGGCTGAACTAGGCTCAAAGCACTGCCAGACAATGCCTGCGTGAGCGTGGCGGAGCCTGGCAGTCTCATCTGGCCCCGCCTGCTGCTCCTCGCTGCAGGCGGGGTTTCTTTTTGAGGGTATTTAGCCTGATTTATCGGCTTATGGCGGGAATCCGCTATAAGCCGATAAGGTCGATCAAGACAGATTGCGTATTCCGATGAAGCCGGCCATTGATTCCGAAACGAAGCCGGCCACCTGTT